>NZ_JAEQNB010000003.1:0-300000 GCF_016722965.1 Tumebacillus amylolyticus | reverse complement strand
TGACGAAGGAGCAGCCCGTCGTAAACGAAAAATGGACTACACAGTACAAATGGAAACGTTGGATGGTTGGATGGAGAACATCCAACTAAGTTCCCAGCAATTAGATGTAATCCGTCAACAAGATAACCGCATGGTAATCAATGGTTCGGCTGGGAGCGGCAAGACTCTAACACTTTTGTACAAACTCCTTCGAGCTATGGAAGTCGATGAAGCTGGCAAGAAAATGCTGTATATTGCGTTTAGTTTGCCTCTCGTACAAGATGCGAAAAATAAGCTAGCAGAGTCGCCTAAATACAAGGAACTCAGTTCTCAGAGCAAGCATGAAGTGCAAGTTCTGACGTTTCATGAGTTGGCTTCGAGTGCTCTTAGAGAAATTGATCCAGATATTACAAAGTTTTATACAAACCAAATCGGGATACACAAACGTTCAGAGCGAACTATTCAAAGAACTCTTGCTTTTATCAACAAATTTATGTCTCAAGAGAACGAAAAACTTCCGCAAGGTCAGCGATTGTATCAAACTCATCGAAGCGTGTTTTTTACAGACGAAGTCCTATGGATGAAGGCGAACGGTTTTGTAACTGAAGAATCGTACCTAAATTGTGACCGAATTGGACGAGGTAGTGTTCCACGTCTAACCAAGGAGCAAAGAAAGACGATCTTTAAATTGTTCCAAGAGTATCATAGAGATCGGGATGCCAGATTTGGGAACGATCGTTTTGATGCCGAGGACTACGCTATATATTTATTGGAAAAAATTAGTGAAATGGAGGATGATGAAAAATACGATTACATCTTCGCCGATGAGATGCAAGACTTACAACCTATGCAAATACTCGCGCTGCATCTTTTGTGTAAATCGACTGGAAAGTTGATCTTGGCGGGAGATCCGAAACAACGCATTTATAAACGTAGTCCAGTTACGTTGCGCCATATGGATATCGATGTAGAGGGTCGCCGAACTCGATACTTAAAAGTGAACCATCGCTCTACAAAACAAATTATGAGGTTGGCTGGGTCACTTGACTTCCAAGATACAGATAATGATCGTGAAGAAGTCAGGCATATGTCACTACGAGAAGGTGATAAACCGCTGATTCGTAGTTTTAAACAGGATAAGGATTTAGCTTCATGGTTGGTTAAGCAGATCGAAGATCTCTGCCGAGACGAGCCAAGTAGCCGAATTGCGATTGTTCATCGTTTTGATGACGATGCTATGGCTGTCAAAGAATCTGTTGTTCACAGCGAGTTGCAGAAATTGTTTTATGTACGTAATGCAAACGAATACCATAGATTTGTATATAAGAAAAATGACCGCACCGTGTTTTTTGCAGATGCATTTAGTGTGAAAGGCTTGGAGTTTGATTACGTATTTCTCCTGCATTTTGACAAGCATCACTACCCTCATAAAAGGGAAGTTCAAAAGGTAAATGAACGTTTTCATGATGATCGAACGTCAGAAGAGTATATGAAAGACTTGCACACTGTTCATAACGATGAGAAGAAAGTACTTTATGTGGCTCTCACGAGAGCTCGAAGGAAAGTAGCTTTGCTTTTTACTGGTGATGTTAAGAACATATCACCGTATGTACGAGAATTCGTGACTCGGGACTATGAACATTATGGATTCAACAAGAGAGATTTGTTCTCTTGATTTTGAGCAAATAGTCTATTGATTTATGGTGCGGTATCATGTTTTTAGATGTGCTTTGGAGTCCTTTTTAATAGGGCTCCGAGCACTTTTTTTGTTTTACGGAAGCGGTAAAGCCTGATCAAAGAATCGGGTGTTTTCGCATTGGAAAAGATATCTCTTGCTTTTAGCTTGCTAGATTGGTAAATTAAAACCGATCACATGTTCCCTGTTTCATTTTTCCGGTTTGATTTTCCGGGAGGAGATGGCTTGGGAATGTCGAAGTATGACGTCTGAACTAAATTTGTACTCTTTGGTGTGACATCATGACATAGATGGGGTGTTGAGCATGATCTTTAAAATGGGCGAGATATTCAACGGCCCCGGCGGTTTAGGGCTGGGTTCGAAGATGGCCCATCTGGAAGAACGGCCAGACTTCAAAATCAAGCACGTTTGGGCAAACGACTATGACGCAAGTGCGTGTGAAACGTATGAGCATAACATTCTTCGTGACGAGCCAGATGCTAAGGTATATCACAAGCCTGTTCAGGAGCTTGAAATTGAAGAGTTGGAGAATATCGATGCATTTGCATTTGGGTTCCCCTGTAACGATTACAGCATTGTTGGGGAGCAAAAAGGGATTCAAGGAGAATACGGCCCACTCTACTCGTATGGGGTAAGGGTCATAAACCATCATAACCCGAAGTTTTTCGTTGCCGAGAATGTCGGAGGCCTGCAAAGCGCCAATGAGGGGAAAGCCTTTATTAATATCCTTCTTGCACTGGAAGACGCTGGGGAGTGGGGATACAGACTGACTCCGCATCTCTACAAATTTGAAGAGTACGGTGTACCTCAAACCCGACATCGCATCATCATCGTGGGTATTCGTAAAGATTTGGAGGTTGACTTCCGAATTCCGGCTCCAACCACAAAGGACCGATATGTTACAGCACGTGAAGCGATCGAAAACCCTCCGATCCCAGATGATGCGCCAAATCACGAGATGACCAATCATGCACAGAAGGTCATTGAGATGTTGAAGAACATCCCGCCTGGTGAAAACGCATGGTATGAAGGGATTCCTGAACACCTTCGTTTGAATGTCAAAGGCGCGAAGTTGAGCCAGATCTACAAGCGACTTCACCCGGATAAGCCGTCTTATACGATTACAGGTAGCGGTGGCGGTGGTACCCATGTCTACCATTGGGCAGAACCGCGAGCGTTAACCAATCGAGAGCGAGCAAGACTCCAGACGTTCCCCGATGATTTCGAGTTCAAAGGGAAAAAAGAAAAAGTTCGTCAACAAGTTGGGATGGCCGTACCGCCTGCCGGTGCGAAGATCATCTTCGAGTCGATTTTGAAGTCGTTCGCGGGTATTCCCTACGATCACCTTCCAGAGTCGGATTGGTGGAATGGACTTGGGATTGACCTCAACAGAAACAACCAACTCGCCATGCAATATTAAAAAGGAGGCCGACATGGCCTCCTTTTTTACGTGATTATGAAGTTTCGACAGGGAGTTGAGCGTGATCCAAGAACGTGGAGAGGTTGGAGTAGCCTTGGTTCTTGACAGCTCGAAGGAACATTTGAACACGTACATCCTTTGGAATGTCATTTTCAAGACAGTAGTCGAGGAAGCCCAAGAGGACGCCAGCGCTAATGATAAACCCAGGAATCGTTCGGTCGGGAATCGCTCGTTTGGCAACTTCAGTGATCTTCGGAAGTTGTTTGTCTCCCGAGAATTTATCTGCCGTTACGTAACCAAAGAATCCAATCTTCCGGCCCAACGAGCCCTCATAGTTCGGAATGTAGTCGGACGCCATGAGAGAGCGGAATGTGGAGCTGAGCAGGAATTTGTTGCTGTGGTAATTCTTTGCGTCGATGATTCCGCAGAATTGGTCTCCATAGAGGGCGAGAATTTCAATCTTGGTCAGGTCTGAGGTAACAGGTTTGGGACGCATCACAATTTCAAACCCAATGGATTCTAGAATGTGACCTGTCTGGTCTTCGAATTTGAGGTGGTTACTTTGTTCCATGTAATCAGAGACAAAGTCGGGTTCCAGCCGTGCGTATTCTGGATTTGAGAATTGAGCCGCATATTTCTTCGCTTCACGCGGAGAGAATTCTTCTAGTAAGATTTTTTCCAATTGGTCAGTGCTCAGATCGGCGATGACCGGGTAATCTTTGAGCACCTCCATCACTTCACGCAACGTCTTCGCTTCGTTCGTAGCCGGAGGTACAGAACCAAGACGGTTTGCCTTGTAACTGGTAATGTCTAAACCGTTGTTCTCCGCCATGCGCTCTAAGGAAATTTTGTATCGGGTGTTGAATGGATATCTTGCATCAAACCATGAAAGTTCGGTGGAGACATCCTGACTGTTTGCGGGCTCGATACGAATGGTTGATTGACCGCGCAAATACTCGACAAGACCTGTATACTCAGCAATCAACATAAAGGTATGCGCGACATCAGAGTGGGCAGCGATAAAGCCTCGGGCTCCATTATCTGAACGTTCACGGTGATCGTAAGTGGCCGCAATATCTTGACGGATGAGTTGTTTTTCTTGCGGGCTTGCCGTTCGAAAAGCCAAAATACTCTGGACGACATCCGGCACTTCGTCGTCTTTTTTAGCTTTCAAGGCAAACAGAGTGATCTCTTCCTTGGTCAGATAGTAGTCCAGTAATTTTTGATTGGTTAGGTGGATGAGGAATCGAGCTGGGCGAATCTGAAAACCTTCCTCAAACTTCGGTTTAAAACCGGATTCGAGGAAATAGGCGTTCGGAATCTGGAGCGTGAGGATCTGCTTCTTAATGTTTTCGCGAACGTTATCTCTTCGAATAATGGCTTCCCCGACCTTTGTAGGGACGAGATAGCCCTTATCGTTGAGATAGCAGTAGCTAAACGTTCGAAGCAACGCTGCCCAAGTACGTCCACCTGAACCAGACTCAGACACGTGCTCTCTTTTTACCTCAAGATTGACCAGTTCTTCTTCGTACTTTTTTTGAATCGGACGATTTGCCCGCCAACGCTCTTCAAAGTTATTTGTAGCAGTTTGAAGGGCGATCAAGCCTTTACGATGAAACTTGGGGTCACGCTCTGGGCGTGGTAGAAACCATAACTTCCGATCTTCAGACATCTTATTCCTCCTCTTGCGATGAATAAAGCGACATCAATGACTCATAGGCGAGAACTTCCTCTGAGTCGTGGGATAACGAACCTCTACGTAAAAGTCCATCGACATGGGCTCGTAGCCCTTGGAAAAATGCGATCTCCCGTTCTGCAACATCTGGAACTTCGAACGTGGACATTTGAATGCTTATCTCCAACATCTTGAGAAGTTCAGGATCTAGAAGCCTAGAGAAATCGAGTTGTTCCTCTTGGCCTCGTTGCTCAAGGATTTGTTGTATACCGTACCAGTAACGAAGGAAACTCGACATATGCATATCTTCAACTTGGGTGAATGATTTGCTTAATGCGTTCTCCATCTTTCCGGCCTCTGTGCTGATTTGCACATGAGTCATCCCGAAGTGCTTCATTTCCCGGAGGAGATTGTTGTTGAATTTCGAGACAAGCACTTTGTGTAACAGTTTTTGCAATGCTTTCTTATCGATCTGATGTCGTCTCGGAATCTGCCTCACCTCTTTCGTGTAAGGTTATTGTATCCGAGGAGTTGCGAACTAAAATTACCTCATGAGGTAATAACGACGGACAAAATGAAAAAACACTCAATTCGCACTTGGCGACTGAGTGTTTTTTCATTGTGCTACAAATTCCTTTCAAAAAACCCCACAACCTTATCCAAATACTCCACCGGCTCAAACTCAAACGTCTGCACATGATCCGCCGGTGCAATCGACCACAACTCGGTTTTGCTCCCATGTATCGCCTTGATAATCTTCTCACTATTACTCACATCAATCGCCTTATCCCTCTTCCCATGAATAAACAAAATCGGCCGATCCCGCAGTTTCTCCGCACTTCCCACCGGGCTCACCTCAGAAGTCTCATGCCCGGTCACCAACGGAATCTCCCACATCATCAACGCAGTAAACGGGAAGTTCGGCAGATGCGACCAATAAGGCAGATTCTCGTGCAAGTAATCCGTCAAATCCGCAAACGGACTGTCTGCAATCACAGCCTTCACCTCCGGCGCATCGGCCGCCGCAACGAGCGACGTCGCCGCGCCCATCGAATACCCCATAAACCCAATACCCTTCCCGCCGTACCCTTGCGATTCTGCAAATTTCAACGCGGACAGCAGGTCATTTTTTTCCTCAGCCCCGACCGTTGTCTTGCTCCCGTCCGACATCCCCGAGTTCCGGAAGTCGAACATCAGCACCGAAATTCCGTGCTCCACCAACGCTTTCGCCGTCGGTAGCGCGGGTTTGTCCCCGACGCGATTGCCCGTGTACCCGTGCGACATGATCACGAGCTTGTCATTGCCCCCGGCCGGGAGGAACCACCCGCTCAATTTCGTTCCATCTGCAGAAGCAAACGTCACATCTTGATACGCCATCTCGAGCATCTCCGGATTGATCGTCACCGGACGCTTCGCAGGATGCGTCAAACTGTAACACACATACCCCGTAAACCCCGGCACCGCGAGAAGCAGCAGCACCAGCAGGGCAAGACCCACGCGCAACGGCGTGATCCGCCGACGACGGCGTCGATACGAAGAAGGTTGTAAAAGTGGATTGGTTTCCATGATGAGTTCACCTAGTTTTCTAAAGAATGTGATAAAAGGATTTCGTTCCACCCCCTCCGAAATCCTTCCGCAAAAAATGAATCTGTAAGCTATCACTCGTGTATTCTCGTCCAAATAGTGGTACACTGAAGGAGTCTGAAAACCGATACAACGTAGAATGCGAGGTCTATTGACATGGCTGATACTGTAAAAATCACGATTCACTTGGAAGAAACGAACGAAACCGTCTCCATTGACGTTCCGAAAGGCTCCAACTTGCTCGAAGAATGCAAGAAGCGCCACATCGAAATGGAATGGGGCTGTGCAAGCGCGGAGTGCGGCCAATGCTCCGTCAAGATCCTCCAAGGCGAAGAGCACGTAAACGAACCGTCTGTGGAAGAGATCGACTTCTTGCTGTTCCGCATCGACGACGGCGTGCGTCTGGCGTGCCAAGTCGAGTGCAACGGCGACTTGGAAGTCGACCACCCGGCTCGCGACTAATGAGCAGACCGCGCCTCTCGGGGTGCGGTTTTTTTACTGTCCAAAGGGAGTGAATCACGATGAGACTTACTTATGACCGCAAGCCCGGCTATGCGATGCTGGCGGCGGTGACCGTTCTTTTTTTCGCAACGCTTGGCCTCGACCGTACGATGTGGAACGCGGGGATCACGACCGATCTCGTCGTCCTCGTCTTGGTGTATGTCGCGCTGGCGACGATGCTGCATTTCAAATACGTGCATGTCGCCGTCCGCACCGATGCACAGGGCTTGACCCTTGAGAGAGCGATGCTTCCCAAGGTTCAATTTCGCTGGGACGAATTGCAGATCGACGAACGGGAAACGAAACGCCGCGGGCCGGGCGGTTGGATGTTGGAGAGCTCGCAAACCGGGAACGTCTACTTCCTCCCGACGAAGGGTCTGTCCGGCGAAGACGTCGAGCGGCTTCGTCAGACCTTGCAGGAGCACCGCTAGATGGCGCGTGTCACTTGTGAAGTTGAGATCAACGCCCCTGTAGAAAGCGTCTGGGCGCTCATGCAAGACCCCGCCCGACGGGGCGAGTGGGACTTTCGTGTGACGGGCGGACGGTTTACCAAGGACGGGCACCCGACCAAAGGGGCGACGTTTACCGTCGGGGGTCGGATGGTGTGGGGATATCGCTTTGACATGGAGTATCTCGCCGTCCAACCGCTTCGGCAGACCGTTGTGCGTCTCGTAGAAGCTCATGGGCTTCCCATCGCCTCCGGGGCGGGGTCTTGGACGTATCTGCGCGACGGTGCCGACCGAACGGTGGTGCGTTCGGCGTTTCGCTTTGAGTTGAAAAAACCGTGGAGTTGGCTTTTCGATCCGTGGCTGATGACGCCGGTGATGTACTGGATCACCAAGCGCAGTCTGAAACGGCTCAAACGCTTGATCGAGCGCGAGAATTTCTAAAATGGAATGAAAAAGTTCCGCTGGCACGAATTCATTCCATTTTTTCGATTGAAAACCGTGAAAACACTGACTTCCTCCCTTGGCACGATCCTTGCAACCGTTTACATGCAGGAAGACTCCAAAGGAGGAGATTCAAAATGGCACGAGAGTTTGAATTTGAAGGGTTCGAAACGAAAAGCATTCACGCAGCCGATCCGCGATCTGAGGCGTTTGGGTCGTTGACGGTTCCGTTGTATATGACATCTACGTACGTATTCCCCGATGCCGAGACGGGCGGCGCTCGATTTGCAGGCGAAGAGCAGGGCATGATCTACTCGCGCATCGCCAACCCGACCGTCGACGTGTTGGAAAAAGCGATGGCGCAGTTGGAGGGCGCAGAAGCGGGTCTCGCGTTTGGCTCCGGCATGGGCGCCATCTCGGCCGTTTTGATCGCGATGGTGAAGTCGGGGGACCACATCCTCTGCTCCGACGGGCTGTACGGTTGCACTTATGGTCTGCTCACGATGTTGAAGGAGAAGTTCGGAGTTGAGTTCGATCTCGTCGACATGTCGGACATGGAACGAGTTCGTGCCATGATGCGTCCGCAAACTAAAGTCGTCTACGTGGAAACCCCGATCAACCCTACGTTGAAGGTGGTTGACCTGCAAGCTGTCTCCGAAATCGCACATGCGGGCGGGGCGCAACTCGTCGTGGACAACACGTTCATGACCCCGTATCTGCAACAACCGTTGAAGCACGGGGCCGATGTCGTCGTCCACAGCGCGACGAAGTACCTCGGCGGACACGGTGATTTGATCGCCGGCGTCGCCGTCGGGAGCAAGGCGTTTCTCGATGAACTGCGATTCTCGACGTTGAAGGACATCGGCGCCGTCATGGCTCCCATGGAAGCCTGGCTGATTCTGCGCGGGTTGAAAACGCTCTCGCTTCGCATGGAGCGTCACTGTGAGAACGCGCACAAAGTCTACACGTATCTCGCGAACCACCCGAAAGTCTCGAAGGTCTACTTCCCCGGCGCGCCCGACCATCCGCAGCAGGAGTTGATCGCGCGCCAGATGCGCGGGTCGAGCGGGATGATCGCATTTGAAGTTCAGACGTTGGAAGCGGGGCGCACGCTGATGAACTCCGTACGTCTTGCCCAATTGGCGGTCTCGCTCGGTGAAGCAACCACGCTCATCCAGCACCCGGCTTCGATGACGCATGCGGTCGTCCCGGCCGACGTGCGCCGTGACGAGATGGGCATCGCCGACGGTCTCGTGCGTCTGTCTGTCGGTCTGGAACATCCGGACGACATCATCGCCGATCTGGAGCAAGCGTTGGCGAAGATTCCGGTTCAGCAGCCGGAATCTGCGAAGGTCGACACCGACCCGCATACGGCCGCGTAACAAAACCTGTTCAGAAAAGAGAACCTCGTCCGTATACGGGCGAGGTTCTTTTTTTTCTCCATCAGTCTTAAGAAGATCTTCAGAATTTCCCGACGATGTTGATAAGATTTGTAGGATAGGATGAAGTCAGAACATCAGGAGAGGACGTGGAATCATGCAAGCGCAACAACTGACGGAGAAGTGGATGTTTCTGAACAAGTTCTTGGAATCCCCGAAAAGCGTGGGCAGCGTGACACCGAGCTCGCGTTTTCTGACAGATAAAATGTTGAAGCCGGTCAAATGGAGTGAAGCCCTTGCAGTCGCGGAGTTGGGATCGGGCACGGGCGTATTTACCCGAGGCATTGAACGGGTGAAGCGTGCGGACTGCCAGCTCGTCCTGTTTGAACAAGACCCGGAGATGCGTTTCCGCTTGGCGCAGGAGTTTCCAGACACAGTCTGCCGCCATGATGCACAGGAACTGGTGCGCGAAGTGGAAAGTCTGGGAATCAAGCAACTGGATGCCGTGATCTCGGGCCTGCCGTTTGCGAATTTCGAGCAGGACGTGCGTGATCGGATTCTGGATCAGGTCGTGCAATCCTTGAAACCGGGCGGCGTGTTCGTGACGTTCCAATATTCGCTGCAGATGCGCCGCCAATTGCGTGAAAAGTTTGATCGGGTTCAAGTTGGTTTCGTCCCGCTCAACGTCCCGCCGGCGTTCGTCTACGTTTGCTATACTAGCAGTTGAGAGGTGATCCAACCGTGATCCGTGACGCTCGGATTCTCGTGGTCGACGATGAAAAGGAAATTCGCGACCTGATCGAGATCTATCTGAAAAACGAAGGCTTCCACGTCCTCCACGCACAGGACGGCGTCGAAGCGTTGCACATTTTATCTCAACAGGACGTCGACTTGCTGATCCTCGACGTGATGATGCCGCGCATGGACGGCATCCAAGCCTGCTTGAAAATTCGCGAAGCCAAACACATGCCCATCTTGATGCTCTCCGCCAAGTCGCAGGACTTGGACAAAATTCACGGCCTCAGCACCGGCGCGGACGATTACATGACCAAACCGTTCAACCCGCTGGAACTGGTCGCCCGCGTGAAATCCCAATTGCGCCGCTATCTGCTGCTCAACAACGCGAAATCGCCGACTCAAGATCATGACGAGATTGAAATCGGAGAACTCCTGATCAACACGTCCACACATGAAGTGCATGTGGGGGAGCGGGAAGTGAAGTTGACGCCGACCGAGTTCTCGATTCTTGAGTTGTTGGCACGTCACCGAGGGATGGTGTTCAGCGCCGAACGCATCTACGAACGCGTTTGGGAAGAGCCCTTCTACCAGTCGGACAACACCGTGATGGTCCACGTCCGCAAGATTCGGGAAAAAATCGAGGAGAACACCCGCGCTCCTCGCTACATCAAGACGGTCTGGGGCGTGGGGTACAAAATTGAAAGCTAACCGGAACCTGTGGTCTCGGATCGGGAGACTGTACGACCGATTGGTGTGGGAGATCAACCACAGTTTGCGGGCGCAGTTGATGATGATGTTCGTGCTGAGCCTGTTGATCGCCTTCACGGTCGGAATTCTGACCAACTATGTGACGGAGAGTTTTTTCCGCACGTCGATCATCGATTACTCGTCGGGCCGGTACAAGATCGACGACGCCGCACGCAATCTCACCCAAGCGATTGCGCTCAAGGAAGAGAACGGCGGGTCCTACGATGTGCAACAGCAACTCGAAGAGCTCGAAGAGCGCAACCGCCGCACGGGAGAAGTGGGCGAGCTCCGTCTCCTCGTGGTCGACAGTGCAGGAAAAGTGCTGTACAAATCGAAAAAAGCCAAGGAAAAGGAAGTCAACTTGCACGACTTGCTCTGGCAATCGATGGACCAGCAACGCAAGGATGACGTGGGAGACGAGGGCGAATCGACGTTCGCCTATCCGGTCGAGATGGGCGGCGAGCATGTGTTCGTCATCGCCTCCGGGTCTCCGAAACCGGCGATTCAGTACCGACCGACGGGAAACCCGGTGCCGATGGTGGTGTTTTTTGCTGGATTTTTCATCTCGTTCTATTGGTTGAGCAAGCGCAAGGTGCGCTATATCGGCGAGCTGGCGGACGGGCTGTTGTTGATCTCGGAAGGTCAATTGGAGCACCGAGTGCCGGAGATTTCCTCTGACGAACTGGGTTCCTTGGCGCAGAACATCAACCACATGACGAACGAGTTGCAGACCAAGATCGAGGCGGAGCGCCTCGCCGAACGGATGAAAAACGAATTGATCACCAACGTCTCGCACGACTTGCGCACGCCGCTGACTTCGGTGATGGGCTATCTGCGGCTGTTGCATGAGCATCGCTACGAATCAACGGAGCAACTCGAAGAGTACGTGAAGGTCGCGTACAGCAAATCGGAGCAGTTGCAAGGCTTGATCGAGGATTTGTTTGAGTTCACCAAGTTGTCCGGCCCCGGCGTGCAATTGGTGAAGCAAGAAATCTGCGTCCACGATCTGCTCGAACAGTTGATTGAAGAATGGGTGCCGCTGTTTGAAGCAGAGGGGCTGTCCGTCCTGCGGACGTTGCCGGAGGGACATCTGTTCCTGCCCGTCGATGCAGAAAAATTGGTGCGGGTGCTGGAAAATTTGTTCAGCAACGTGGTAAAGTACTCAACAAAGCCGGGTGTGGTGGCGATAACCTTACGAGACACGGGCGACGGTGCGCAATTCACCATCGAGAACCACGGCGAGCCGTTGACCTCTGAGGAATTGGAGCGCTTGTTTGACCGCTTCTATCGGGTGGAGCAAGCTCGTTCCTCCGCACGAGGCGGGTCTGGACTCGGTCTCGCCATCGCCCAAAATATCATCACGCTGCACGGCGGTCGGATTTGGGCCGAGAGTGAAGGCGAACGCGTAACATTTCAAGTTTGGCTCCCGAGAACGTAGAAGTAAGCAGAGGAGGAATGGCTCGTGCGCAAACCTGTTCGATTGCGTCCGGCGGAAGTAACGGACGCAGATGTTTTGTATGCGTACCGTTTGGATGAAGAAGTGATGTATTGGGGCAACGGTGCCCGTGGGGATATCGACCCGACCCGTGAGCAGATGGTGGAGCGTCTGCGCAATCAGAAGTCGGCGACGGATCGTACATTTGCGATCGAAGTCGAGGAAGAAGCCGGGCACTGGCGGATGATCGGTACGGTTTCGTACAGCGGTCTGGATGCGTTTGAACGCGTGGCGACGATTGGCATGATGATCGGGGAACGTGCGTATTGGGGCGGTGGATATGGGACGGAGGCGTTGGAGCAGTTCCTGTACGTCCTCTTCCGCCGCTTGAACTTGCGTCGGGTGGAACTCGACACTCATGAAGCAAACAAGCGGGCGATTCGCTGCTATGAGAAAGCGGGGTTCGTCATCGAAGGCGTGCGACGCAAGCGGCGCTATACGATCAACGGCTACCAAGACCAGATCTTGATGGGTCTGCTTCGTGAGGAATGGGAAGAGCGGGTGCAGTTGGCACCGAAGTACCAGTAGAGTTTCGGTTCGTGAAAAAAGAGGCGGTGGGTCGCGTGCGCGTCCCACCGCCTCTTTTTTTGCTATAATGGAACTAAATCTTTCCATGAGAAACGGCAGGTGGCAGGAAGCATGTCCATGATTCGCTGGATGGTGGAAACAACGGACCGGATCGGGATGACACTCGACGTGGTGCGGGTGCTGACGACGCATGCGTGCAACATCGAGGCGATGGAAGTGATGCGCCATTATGTGTACGTGCGGTTGGAGCATCCGCCGGGCGAGATCGAGTGCGTCTATGGCGATTTGCTTGGCATCGACGGCGTGCGGGCTGTGACGCAGGTGCAGAAATTGCCCGCCGAGGAACGGGAATCGCAGTTGTTGCGGGAATCGTTCAAGAGTCGGCGAGATGAAATTACGTTTGACGACATCGTGCATGGGAGCGATCTGATGCGGCGGTGCATCCAGACGGCGAGGATGGTGGCGCAGACCGATTCGACCGTTCTGTTGCTCGGAGAGAGCGGGACGGGCAAAGAGTTGTTCGCCCGGGCCATACACAACGCGTCTCGACGTACGCAATATGCGTTTGTGGCGATCAACTGCGCGACGTTGCCGGAGCATCTGTTGGAGAGCGAGCTGTTCGGGTATGAGGAGGGCGCTTTTACCGGCACGAAGCGCGGGGGGAAGCCCGGGTTGTATGAAGCGGCGGACAAAGGCACACTTTTTTTGGATGAAGTGGGCGAGATGCCGTTGCCTCTGCAAGCGAAGTTGTTGCGCACGATTCAGGCGGGCACGTTTCGGCGGGTCGGCGGAACGCGGGAGCAGCAGGCGAATGTGCGGGTGATTGCGGCGACGAACCGCGATTTGTTGCAGATGGTGCGCAGCGGGCAGTTTCGCGAGGATTTGTATTACCGCTTGCATGTAATTCCGGTGCAGATTCCGCCGCTGAGGTCGCGACCGGAGGATGTGGTGTTGCTGGCCGAGCATTTTTTGCAAAATTGGCGGTCGAAAACCGGCAAGGTTGGATTGGTGCTGTCGGACGCTTGTCAGGAACGGATGTCGCAGTACGACTTTCCGGGCAACGTGCGCGAATTGGAAAACATGGTGGAGCGGTCGGTGCATCTCGTCGACGGCGAGGTGATTGAGCCGTATCACATGATGTTCCCCGATGTGCGTGTGACGGGGGCGGGAACGGGGGCGTGGGTTGGAAACGGCTCGCTCAAGGAACGCGTGGAGGAATTTGAGCGGCAGGTGATCGCGGACTACTTGGATCGGTTCGGTTCGTTGCGCACGGTGGCGAAGCAGTTGGGTACTTCGCATACGACGATTATTAACAAAGCGCACCGCTACGGGTTGGCGCGTGGGCGTGAGGGGGAACGGGAGTGAGTCGTTTTCACGGGTACAACGACTGGGGTCGAGACGGCAAGGAGAAGCCGGAGTTGAAAAAAGAATCGCTGTTGCGCATCTACCGCTACTTTCTTCCGTATTGGAAGCAGGGGATCGGGGTGGTGTTTTTCATCTTGCTCTCCTCCGGGTTTGGGCTGTTGCAACCGCTGTTGATTCGCGGGGTGGTGGACGAAGCGATACCAAACGGGCGAACGTCTCTGCTGAACTGGCTCGTCGTCGCGATGATTGTGGCGGCGATCTTGCAAGGGTTGGTCAGCGTCGGGCAGGCGTTTCTCAACTCCGTGATCGGGCAGGGTGTGATGAACGACATTCGCAACCAGATGTATGCGCATCTGCATCGCATGTCGATTCGCTTTTTCACCTCGACGAAGACCGGGGATATCATGTCCCGCGTGAACAATGACGTGAACGGCTTGCAACAGGTCGTGACCGATACGATTTCGCAGTCGATCAACAATTTGTTGCTCGCCACGACGACGATGATCACGATGTTTCTGCTCGATTGGCGGTTGGCGCTGCTTTCGTTGGTGCTCTTGCCGCTGTTCATCTTGCCGACGCGGCGGGTGGGCAAGTTGAATTACCAAGTGCGCAAAGAAACGCAGTCCAAGATGAGCGAGATGTCATCGTTGATGCAAGAGACGCTCTCGGTCAGCGGAGCGATGTTGGTGAAATCGTTCGGGCGCGAAGAGGATGAACTGCGCCGCTTTGTGGGGAAAACGAACGAGTTGAAGCGGTTGCAGATTCGGCAGAGTCTGATCGGGCGCTGGTTTTTCATGTTTATTTCGGTGATCTCGACGGCAGGACCGGCGATCATTTATTGGTACGGCGGGCATTTGGTGATCGATCAGTCGATTACGCTCGGGACGGTGATTGCGTTTACGGCGTTTCTGACGCGGTTGTACGGGCCGGTCTCGTCGCTTGCGGGGATTCAAGTCAACGTGCTGGGCTCGGTGGCGTTGTTTGATCGGCTGTTTGAGTATCTCGATTTGAAAGTGGAGATTCAAGACAAGCCCGGCGCAGTAGAACTGCGGGACGTGCAGGGGCGGATCGAGTTTGAGGAGGTGTCGTTCTGGTACCAGCAGGAGCGTCCGGTGTTGCAGGGATTGAATTTTGCGATCCAGCCCGGACAGATTGTGGCGCTGGTCGGGCCGAGCGGCTCGGGGAAAACGACGATCTCGAATTTGATCCCGCGGTTGTACGACCCGTCTGCGGGGTCGGTGAAGTTGGACGGCGTGGATTTGCGCGACGTTCAGTTGAAGTCGCTCGGGGAGCAGGTCGGGATGGTGACGCAGGAGACCTTCCTGTTTCATACGAGTATTCGGGAGAATTTGCGGTATGGGAGACCGTCTGCCACGGAGGAAGAGATTGTCGCGGCGGCGAAGGCGGCGTATATTCACGATTTGATTGTGAGTTTGCCCGACGGGTACGATACGGTGGTCGGCGAACGGGGGCACAAGTTGTCCGGCGGGGAGAAGCAACGGATGGCGATGGCCCGCGTCATTTTGAAGGACCCGAAGATTTTGATCCTCGACGAAGCGACGTCTGCGCTGGATTCGCACTCGGAGGCGTACATCCAGCAGGCGTTGGAAGAGCTGATGAAGTCGCGGACGTCGGTGGTGATTGCGCACAGGCTTTCGACGATCTTGCACGCCGACCAGATTCTCGTGATCGAGGACGGGAAGTTGGTCGAGCAGGGGACGCATGAGGAATTGCTGGCGGTGGACGGGTTGTACGCGAGTCTGTACCGGCAGCAGTTTGAGGGGGAGCAATAGAGTTTGGGAAAACGAGTTTTGGAAAAAAGAGACGGTGCCCGTGGAGGGACCGTCTCTTTTTTTGGTGCGGTGGTTTGTTTACTTGCGTTTCCGTTTCTTCGCGTTCTTCTCAATCAAGCCCATGATGGTGCCGACTGCATCGCTGACGGTGGAGGTTTCCATCGCGGCGATGTAGTCGAAACTCATGGCTTGAGCCTCTTCGATGGCTTGGAGCAGCGTTTCTGTGGTGAGGTCTTCTTCGAAAAGGACGCGGGAGTAGCCCGCTTTTTCAAAAGACTTCGCATTCAGAATTTGGTCGCCGCGCGAGGCCGCACGGGAGAGCGGGATGAGGACGTGGGGCTTTTTCAGCGCCAGGAATTCGAAGATCGCATTGGCACCCGCACGCGAGACGAACAGGTCGGTCATCGCAAACAAGTCCGGCAGTTCGGAGCTCACGAACTCGAATTGACGGTAGCCGGTCTTGCCCTCAAGCGCCGGATCGAGATGGCCTTTGCCGCAGATGTGGAGAATCTGGTACTTCGCCAGCAAGACGTCGAGGTTGGCGCGAATCGCTTGGTTGATTTTTTCCGAACCCAGGGAGCCGCCGATGATCAGCAGAACCGGTTTGCCCGGTGTGAAGCCTGTGAACGCGAATCCGCGCTTGGCGTTTCCTTGCAAGACCTCTTCGCGAATCGGGGAGCCGGTGTGGACCGCTTTGCCGTCCGGGAGATGCTTCAAGGTCTCGGCGAACGTCACGCAGACTTTGGCAGCGAACGGTGCGCACAGTTTGTTGGCGAGTCCGGGGGTGAGGTCCGATTCGTGGATGACGACCGGGATGCGGTTCAGCCATGCCCCCATGACGACAGGAACGGCGACGAAGCCGCCCTTGGAGAACACGATGTCCGGCTTGACTTTGCGAAGCACTGCGTACGCTTGCAAGACGCCCTGAATGACTTTGAACGGGTCTTTGAGGTTCTTCACGTCGAAGTAGCGGCGCAGTTTGCCGACGGCAATCGGATGATAGGGCATGTCGAGTCGCTCGATCATCTCCCGTTCGATTCCGTCGTGTGAGCCGATGTACTCCATCTCCCAGCCTGCCGCTTCCAATTTGGGCAGCAAAGCCAAGTTCCCTGTGACGTGGCCTGCGGAGCCGCCGCCTGTCAGGACGATTTTTCTCTTCATTTCATACACCTCTGGTTTCCCGTGTTGAGTACAGCCATGATACCATAACTCCGCCGTGTGCGCTCCTGTTTATGGTACTATAGAAAAAGACATTCTATGTTAAGACAAGGTAGGAGGAATACATATGGCGATTCAAAAAATCGAACATGTCGGCATCCAGTGCCGCGATATCGAAACTTCCATCGCATTCTACCGCGATGTGATCGGAATGGATCTCAAAGGCACGCTCGACCATACGAACGGCGTCATCAAGTTGGCGTTTCTCGGCTTCCCCGGCAAGGACGAGACGGAACTCGAACTGATCTACGGCTACAACTCCGACCTCCCGACGGAGGGCAAAGTTCATCATATCGCATTCACCGTGGACAAGCTCGAACCGGAAGTCGACCGCTTGAAGTCGCTGGGCGTCAACGCGATTGACGCAGAGATCACCACGCTGCCCAACGGCTCCCGCTATTTCTTCTTCAACGGTCCGGACGGCGAGTGGATCGAGCTGTTCGAATCGACTCGATAAGGAGGCCCCTCATGAGCGACAATCTCAAAGACCGTGTCCCGCCCGGTCAATATCTGACAGAAAAATGGCCGGTGCTTCATGCCGGCACCGTGCCGCGCATCGATTTGGCGACATGGAACTTTCGGATCTTTGGTTTGGTGGATCAAGAGAAAGTACTGACGTGGGAGGAATTCAATGCACTCCCGGAGTACCGCTCGACGTCTGACATCCATTGCGTGACGACATGGTCCCGCCTCGACAACACGTGGGACGGCGTCTCGTTCAAGGACGTGATGGCGCAAGTCAACGTCAAGCCCGAAGCGAAGTTCGTCGTCATCCATGCCGAAGAGGGCTGGACGACCAACTTGCCGCTCCGAGACTTGCTGATGGACGATGTTCTGTTCGCGCACTCGCACGACGGTCAGGCCTTGACGCCGAACCACGGGTGGCCGCTGCGTCTCGTCGTGCCGCAACTCTACTTCTGGAAATCGGCGAAGTGGGTGCGAGGCATCGAATTTGTCGCAGAGGACAAGGCCGGGTTCTGGGAAGAGCGCGGCTACCACCTCTACGCCGACCCGTGGCTGGAACAGCGCTACCGGGACGATCCCGAATGGCACGAAGGTGAGAAAAACACCGACGAATACTACGAACGCGTCGCTCGTCGAATTCGTCTCCACGAACAGAAGAAACAAGGCAAGTAAATGTACTCGTTAAAAGGAAGACTCGTCCGCCTGTATGCGGACGAGTCTTTTTTTCGATAATATCCCAATGAAGGGAGGAGTTCCGGGATGAATGGCAAGACGAAAAAGCACCACTACATCTCTTTCGTTGCATCGCTTGTAGCCTCCGCCGGCCTCCTGCTCGTCTACCGCCGATGGGGGATGGACGTGGCCGATCTGATCGGGTTTGGCGTTCTGATCGGCATCTCCTACGCGATGTTGTTCAAATCATAATCTCGCTTACGACAGCGAGTAAACCAGCGAATACAGCAACGATACCACCATCACGACGGCGAGAACCATCGAGACGATGCGAACGGTCGATTTCTTCATGGTGGACAGGACTCCTTTCGGTCATGGTTATTGTAGTACAAGCGCGTGGAGGGAGGCAAGAGAGGATGAAGGGTTGGAGACGAGCAGTTTGTGTCGGGCTTTGCCTGCTCACCCTGTACACGCCAAACGCCGGGGCCGGCGCTGTAAAAAAGCCGTTGACGTTGCAACAGGCTCTTGAGATCGGCATGAAGCGGGCGGTGGATTGGAATCCGAAGGCAAAGCTTGCGACGGCGATGAGCGGGGACTTTCCGATGGAGCGAGAAAGCGGGGAGGAGGGCAGACGCAGGCTCTGGCATGAAGAATTCGGCGTGCCGGGCACGACGGACCATCTGCGTCTCACCGTGGAGGACGGCGAGATCAAAGCCGTGCGCGAAACGAAAGGGGAGGACCGCTACCTCGACAACAGGAACGCCATCGACAGCCCCGAAGCGTGGAAACGAGCGAAAACGGAAGCGCAGCTTCGTCCAAGTGAAGGGGTTTCGTTCGGTTATCACTATCGGTTGGAAATCGGGGAAGCCAATCAAGCAAGACTTGCCGTACTGGGCAGCGATTCGAAAGGTCGGCCCCTGCAAGTCCATGTCTTCCTCAGGGACAAGCGCTCACTCACCGTCTATCGCAAAGACATTACGGGCGGAGGCCTCTACGTTGGGGATCGGCCATTGCTTGGAGCCGAAGGAGAGAAGCACTGGTCGATCTACGGCGTGGAGTTGGCACCGGACGAAAAAGCGACGATGGTGGCTTGGGGCTATCCGGACCCCGCCGAACAGCTCAAGCCGTTTGCGAAGCTTTCCCAAGATCGGGGAGAGCATTGGCACGACATCCGCTTGCCCGGTATTGTGCGCCGCTTCTGGTGGCAGGGCTCCCATCAACTCTATGGAGTTGGAACCCGCGAGCTCTGGCGGTCGAACGACGAAGGACAGACGTGGAGCACAGTTTGGCAGGGCACGCGAAAAAATCAACTGCAAAGCGCCGATTCGTACCAGTCGCAAATCGTGCTGCTCACAGACGAAGGGGTCCAATTCTCCAAGGACGAAGGTCGCACCTGGCATCCTCTCGACGTGCAAGGCACCGCACGACAGGCGGTTTTCGACGCAGACGGCACTCTCTATGTAGAAGCAACGGGCATCGCACGGCTCAGAGGCGGAACGTGGGAGAAAGTCCCCGGACGCTTTTTGCAAAAAAACGGGGGTCAGGTGGTCACCGCCAAGGAAACGGAATTCTACCTGCCCACGCCGGACGGCATCAAGACATTTCTCAATCCGGAGAACAGGTCGTACGTCGAGCGCGTATCGTATACAAGGAACCGGCTCTACGCGCTCTCCCACAATCAACTGTACACGCGAAGTCTGGAAGAGGACGCCGTCTGGACGAAACAACAGATGCCAGACGACGGGCTCCTGACCGACTTCGCCGTGGGGCCGCAGCAGGAACTCTACCTCGCATTCGGCCCAAAGCTTGTCTGGAAAAAGCAATGAAAAAGCTCCACCGGGCTCGTGTCCCGGTGGAGCTTCACGTATGTGAGTTGGGAACGGGACGTTCCAACGGGTTGTCAGGCTGACTTACAGGACGCGAACGATGTTCTGGATCGGAATTTGGAAGCGACCCCATTCGTTGTGAATTTGGAGGCTGCGCGTCTCCGTGCGGTAGGAGACGATCCGTCCCTCAACGGTGTGCTCGCCGTCCTGTTCGCCAACAACGATCGTGAGGAGTTGGCGGCGGATCATCGCTTCTTGAACGCGGTACTCGATGTCTTCGCTGGCGTCTTCGTGCAAGACCGGGACGACATAAGACTCGACTTCGTGTTGAAGCATGCGGGCGCGGTGCTCAGGCAGGATCATGCGGTGGCCTTCCCAAAGTTTGTTTCCACGATTCATACAATCGCTCCCTTGCGTAATTTCATACGAACGTTTGTTCTTATCTTACCCCATCTCTTGCCGAATATCAACAGAGAATTTTGCTCCAGTTCGTTGTCAACGAAAACAGTATATTGTCGTTTTCTGCATATCATGCGAGTATAAGGATATAGACCTAGAAAACGGTGAAATGGGGTAGGACAGATTGACGACTGTAGAGGGTTTGTATGATCGAAAAGTACGGTGTCCGCTGTGCGAGGAGACCTATAATACGAAAAAAGTCCTGACTCGGGCAGTTAAAATAGTGGAAACGCAAGGTGATTTTTTTGCAAGGTACGGAGGTCCTAACCCTGTTCATTATTTGATCAACGTGTGTTCGACGTGCGGGTTCTCATTTTTGGAGAAGACACAGCCGAAGGTTACTTCGTTGCGTCGGCAGAGCTATGTGGATGAAGTGGCAACCCGTTGGGCGACGCGCGATCTGACCGGCGTGAGGACGTTGAAGCAGGGGATTACTTCGTTTAAATTGGCGATTTTTTGCGCGCAGTTCGTCGGGGAGCCGTCGCGGACGATTGGCGGGCTTTGTTTGCATCTGGCTTGGTTGTACCGCGAATCGGGAGACCGTGAGAACGAGCGGCGGTTTATGCAGAATGCCCTTGACTTCTATATTGATTGCTACGAACATGATTCGCGCTTGGACGACGAGGGCAAGATGCCGTACTTGATCGGGGAACTGGCTCGTCGCTTGGGCGATGACAAATTGGCGGTGCTCTACTTCAACCAAGTCATCCAAGACCGCAACGCCGCCCAAAAGTACGTCAAACTCGCCCGCAACCAATGGGCAATCCTCCGCGAAGACCGCGAGAACAAAGGGCTCAAGGAAATCAACGAAGACGGCGAAGAGTCGGAAAGCCAAGGGCATGCCAAGGTCGCAAACGCCTAATCGACGACAAAACGGGAGCGAACGGGCAGAAGCAAAGTTCAAGCGAACAGGACGTTTTTTCGTTTCGATAGGTCTTGACAGGGAGAGTTTGGAACGGCAGGATGGTGTCTGGAGGTGGGTTCGGTGAGCGCAAGCACAATTTTATGCGGAACTTGCGCGTGGGGAGATCATGAGGATTTTTACCCGCGCGGCGTGAAAGCTTCGGAGCGATTGCCCTATTATGCGAAGTATTTTCCTTTGGTCGAAGTGGATTCGAGTTTTTACGCGATCCCAAACCCCGCCTACGTCGAGCGATGGGCCGCCCAGACGCCGGATCAATTTCGCTTCAATATGAAGATCTTCAAAGGCATGACCGGACACGAACGACATCTCTCCGCAGGAGACCGCAAACAATTTGCGCCCGCCTATCGTCAGGCCATTCAACCGATGGTGGACGCGGGCAAATTGACCGCCTTGCTCCTCCAACTGCCGCCGTGGTTTACCCTCAACCGTGAAAACGTCGACTATCTGCGCTGGTGTCGCGAGTTTTTTCACGATTTGACGGTGGCCGTTGAATTTCGCCATCGTTCTTGGTACGACGAAGAAATTCGCGACCGCACGCTGGAGTTTTTGAAAAAGGAAAAGTTCGTCAACACCATCGTGGACGAACCGCAAGTGGGCGACGCCTGCATCCCGACTCTCCCCGTCGTCACCGATCCCAAACTTGCCCTCGTGCGCTTTCATGGACGCAACACCGATACGTGGTATCTAAAAGGAGCCAAGCACGCCGGAGAGCGCTTCAAGTACCACTACAGCCGCCAAGAATTGGCCGAGTGGATTCCGCAGGTCCAAAACTTGAGCCGAGAAGCGGAGCAAGTGCATTTATTATGGAACAACAACCATTCCAACTTCGCAGTTCGCAATGCATTTGATATGATGGAGTTGCTCGGACAGCCGTTTGAACGCGCCGAGCTGCCGGGGAACCAACTGGAGCTTTTTTAACTGTCACTCTAGAGGAGGACGTACCTGACTATGAGACCGATCAGTGTGCAAGTGCGCGGCCTGTTCAGCCGTGAAGAGATGGATCGCTACAACAACCTGTGGGAAGTCGGCAAGTTTTGCGAATCCTCCGGTCGCTTCGATCTCGCCCGCATCGTTCAGCACGAAATTGAAACGCTGGCTCAACCGGCCGTTGAAAAATTGCAGCGGTACGAAAACCGAGTCGACGCTCCGCAGGCGGTCGCCGCTCCGGTGATCATCGACAACCGTCCGAAAATGAAACACACCACGCCCGTTGAACCGAAAAATTGTGCGGAATAGTTTGAAAATAACTCATCAACCTCTTGACAAATGCAAGACAGCACACATTGGATGCTCTTGACATCGGAAGTTTCCCATGGCTATAATAAAGGTGACCAAAACAATCAGGATTCCATCGGGCTCCTGATTCTCTTTTGCACATAATCCTGACTCGTTCAGTCAAGATTAAACTCTGAGTGCGAGTGGGAGATGTGCGGTGTCCCAGAAGGAGGTGCGTACACATGAAGTTATCCTCGCGCGGGCACTACGGAATGATGGCTTTGACCTACTTGGCGCAAAAGGCCGAATCGGGCCCGATTCCCATCAAGGCAATCGCGGCTGCCGAAGACATTCCCGAACAATACCTGGAGCAGATCTTCGTTGAACTGCGTCGCGCAGGACTAGTAACGAGTGTACGCGGCGCTCGCGGCGGCTACAAGCTCAGCCGTCCCCCGGCGGAGATTCAAGTCGGAGAGGTCGTCAAAGTCCTCGAAGGCGAGATTGCACCGGTGGAATGCTTGCACGCAGAGGAGGAGAATCCGACTCTCTGCTGTTCCAAAACCGAGCATTGTGCCACGAAGATCGTCTGGGAGAAACTGCGCGACACGATCGTCGATTATCTCGACGACATCACGTTGCACGACATCGTCAACAAAAGCTCCAAGCTCTACTCTGAGAGCACATAATACAAACAACACGACATGTACCCCCTGTCCAGAAGGAGATGACCAGAAGTGCGCAGCATCTATCTTGACCACGCAGCTACTACCCCGGTTCGTGAGGAAGTCATCGAAGCGATGGTGAAAGTCCTCCGCGAAAACTTCGGGAACCCGTCTTCCATCCACCAATTCGGCCGTCCGGTCCGCAAAATGATGGAAGAAGCCCGTGAGAAAGTCGCAAAGGCGATCAACGCAGACCCGCGTGAGATCATCTTCGTGGGCTCCGGCACCGAGGCAGACAATATTGCCATCCTCGGCGGCGCGCGCGCGAACAAGAAAAAAGGCAACCACTTGATCACCACTTCTGTGGAGCATCACGCGGTTCTCGACGCTTTCAAAGCACTGGAAAAGGAAGGCTTTGAAGTTACCTATCTCCCGGTTGACGAAGTCGGCCGCATCTCGGTAGAAGACTTCAAAAACGCCCTGCGCGACGACACCATCTTCGTGTCTGTCATGCACGCGAACAACGAAGTCGGCACGATCATGCCGGTCGAAGAAATCGGCGCGATCTGCCGTGAGAAGAAAATTCTCTTCCACACCGACGCTGTACAATCTGTCGGCAAGATCCCGGTAGACGTGACCAAGATCAACTGCGATTTCCTCGCGCTGTCCGGTCACAAACTCTACGGCCCGAAGGGCATCGGCGTACTGTACATGCGCCGCGGCGTTCGCACCCAGCCGCTGTATTTTGGTGGCGGCCAAGAGCGCAAACTGCGTCCGGGCACCGAGAACATCGCAAACATCATCGGTCTCTCGGTTGCGATTGAACTCGCAGTTGCTGAAATGGAGCAAGAGTCGGCTCGACTCTCCAAACTTCGTGACAAACTGATCGACGGCGTTCTCGCAAACATCGAAGAAACCCGTCTGAACGGTCCGCGCGAAGGTCGTCTGCCGCACAACGTCAACGTCTCCATCGAGTACATCGAAGGCGAAGCGTTGCTGTTGACCTGCGACATGAAAGGCATGGCGGCATCCTCCGGTTCCGCTTGCACCTCCGGCTCGCTCGATCCGTCTCACGTGCTGATGGCGATGGGCCTGACCCACACCACCGCACACGGCTCGCTGCGTCTGTCGCTGGGCAAATCGACCACCGAAGATGACATCGACTACATCATCCGTGAACTGCAACCGATCGCAGAAAGACTTCGCGCGATGTCTCCTGTCTGGGAGCGTTTCCAAAAAGGCCTCCCGATCGCGTAAGAAGAAACAATAGAACCCACAATCCTAAGGAGGACTCTCCCTATGTACACTGATAAAGTACTCGACCATTTCACCAACCCGCGCAACGTGGGTGAAATCGAAGACGCTTCCGGCGTCGGCGAAGTTGGCAACATGAAGTGCGGCGACATCATGAAGATGTACCTGAAAATCAACGATTCCACCAACGTCATCGAAGACGTTACCTTCAAGACCTTCGGCTGCGGCGCGGCGATTGCAACTTCGTCGATGTCCACCGAAATGATCAAAGGCAAGTCGATCGACGAAGCGCTCTCCCTGACCAACAAAGCGATTGCAGACGCACTCGACGGCCTGCCGCCGGTCAAAATGCACTGCTCCGTCCTCGCAGAAGAAGCTCTCAAAGCGGCTCTGCTCGACTACCAAAAGAAATCCGGCAAAAACCTCGGCCTCAACGAAGAAGACTTCGAAGACTGGGACGAAGAGTAAGATCGCAGGTTGAATGATAGTACGACCTCAAAACTCCCTCCAAGCCGGAGGGAGTTTTTTACAAGGAGTGACTGGAATGTCGGACGAAATCAAAAAAGACGAGGAAGTTTGGGTCAACCCCCTGCTTCCGGACGGCAAGCGCGAGTACGTCGTCGACCTGCAGATCACGCGGGTCAGCGATGAGGACGACACGTGGACACTGAAACTCTCCACCGACCAAATTCAACAGATTCACACGGCGTTGCAACACTCGGTCATCGAGAACCAACGCGAGATGTCGAAGCTGAGGAAACAAGCGCAACGCTGGTCGGAAACCGGCACCGATCTGGAAAAACTCGGCGTCGGCAAGAACAAGCATCTCTACAAAGCGCTGAAAAAGGAAAACGAGAAACTCGCTCAACTCAAAGACACCCTCACCGATTTCATGTTCGCGCAAAAACGCATGCTGTAACACTTGCAGCAAAAAGAGCCTCTGACCGCACGATGCGATCAGAGGCTTTTTTTATCATTAGTATAAGATGTCAGTCGAACCAGCCCTTGCGCTTGAACCAATACGTCATCCATACCGCAAGGAAAGCCATCACCCCAAGCACCACGAAATACCCGTACTTCGTGTGCAACTCCGGCATGTTGTCAAAGTTCATCCCGTAGATGCCGACGATCAACGTCAGCGGCATGAAGATCGTGGTCACGACCGTCATGACGACCATCACGGCGTTCTGTCGGCTCGACGTAAGCGAGATGTACGAGTCCCGCAGGTCGGCCGTCATCTCGCGGTTGGAGTCGATCAACTCGGCGAGTCGCAGCAGGTGGTCGTACACGTCGGTCAGATAGGCTTTCTGCTTGCGAAGTTCCTCGATCGGCTCCCCGTGCAAGATGCGGTACAGCAAGTCGCGCATCGGCACGACCGTCCGTCGCAATTGCAACAAGTCGGCGCGGATGTCAAACACTTGGTTCATCAACTGCCGAATCTTCTGATTGCGGGTGTTCTCTTCGATGTTGTCCAAGTGCTCCTCAATTTGGTACAGGGCCGGGAAGTAGTGGTCCACCAACTGGTCCATGATCATGTACGCCGCATAAAACGGGCCCCGCTCCCACATCTTGCTCGTGCCGCCCGCGAATTTGCTCCACGCGTTCTCAATCTCGCGGCAAGGTTTCAGATGAAACGAGACCACGAAGTTTTTCCCCACGAACACATCCACTTCATTGGGATGCAGGGTCAGCTGATCCAACTGGTGCATCACGAAGAAAAAATAGTCCTCATACTGATCCACCTTCGGACGTTGCATGTGATGGAAGCAGTCCTCAATCGCCAACGGGTGAAACAGAAACACATCGGCTAAAGCCTGCCCCTCCTCCACCGTGGGTGCCGAAAAATCCACCCAATACCACAGCAGGTTGGGCGTTCCTTTCAATTGCTCCGGCGGGATGTCGTACACCAGCCGGCGGTCTTGTGTCACCGCACAAGTTCGGATCATCTGCGATCACCTTTTTCCGTGAAACGTATCTTCCCATTGTAGAAAAAAAACCCTGTCTCCGCAATGCGAGGACAGGGTTTCTTTTGCCGAACAAGAGTTACGCGCGAGCTTGTTGTGCCGCTTCGACTGCCGCTTTGACGGCGTCGTCCTCGACGCGATTTGCGAAGGAGCGGAACGATTCGCCCGCCGTGCGGTTCTCCGAATAATAGGAGACGATCGCTTCAATCGCAAATTTCACATCGTCCGCCGGGACTTTCAGGACGACTTTGCGGTTAAACTTGGAATCTACACCAAGACCGCCGCCGATGGAGATGTCGTACGCGTCTTGCATCTTGCCGTCGATGCGCACGAGCGCACCGGCGAGGCCGATGTCTGCGATCTGCTGTTGGCCGCAAGAGTTCGGGCAGCCGTTGACGTGCAGACGGATCGGGGTGTCGAAGTTCGGGAACGTTTCGTCGAGGTAGGTGGCGATCGACTTCATGCGCTCCTTGGTCTCCACGAGTGCCAAGTTGCAGAATTCGTTCCCCGTGCAAGCGACGGCGCGGCCGATGAAGTTGCTCGGCTGCGGGGAGAACGTCTGCAGCAGCGGCTCGGCGAGCAGGGCTTCGACGTTCTCGTCTGCCACGTTCGGGATGATGATGTTCTGGGTGTTGGTGGTGCGCAGGTCGCCGTTGCCGTACTTCTTGGCAATGCGCGCCAGTTCCAGCAAGATGTCGCCGGAGATACGACCGACCGGAAGCGAGAGTCCGACAAAGTTCAGGCCCGCTTGTTTCTGCGGATGAACGCCGTAGAGGTAGGCGCCGTTCCATTCTTCGGTTTGACGAACACCGCCGCGCGTGTAGGTTTTGCCGGTCACAGCTTCGACGTGCTCCAGGAATTTCTCCGGGCCCCAGTCTGCCATGAGGAATTTCACGCGTGCGTGCGTCCGCTTTTCACGGTATCCGTGGTCACGGAAGATGGAAACAACCGCTTTGATCACTTCCAGCGCTTGATCTTGGCGGAGGAAGATGCCGAGGTTCTGCGCGAGGTACGGTTTCGCGGAGAGACCGCCGCCGACGAGGATGTGGTAGCCCGCTTCGTCGCCAAGCAAGGCCGGGACGAGTGCGAGGTCGTTGATTTCCGGATGACCAAGGTCACGCGGGTCTGCTGCGATGGAGATCTTGAATTTGCGCGGCAGGTTGGAGAATTCCTTGTTGCTCAGGAATTCCTTCTCGACTTGGAAGACCAGATCGCGCACGTCGAACAGTTCCTTGGCGTCAAGACCTGCTACCGGAGACGAGATGACGTTGCGGACGACGTCGCCGCACGCTTGGATCGGGGACATGCCGACAGCCGCCAAACGGTCGAAAATTTCCGGCATATGCTCAATTTGCAACCAATGGTACTGAATCGCTTGGCGGGTGGTGACGTCTGCCAGACCACGGCCAAAGTCGTTTGCTAGTTGTGCAACGGTTACAGCTTGCTCATTGGTGAGCATGCCGCCCGGAATTTTTACGCGCATCATAAAGTAGGGATCGGTTTTCGGCTTTTGTTGGTAGATGCCATACCATTTAAAACGAATGAAATCGCTCGGATCGATGGTGTCGAATCCTTCTTTGGCATAGCGGTGGATATCTGCGAGGACGTCGAGTCCGTCCTTCTCGATCTTCAGCTGCTCTTCTTTGTTCAAAGTCGTAGCCAAGGTCGTTCTCCCCCTTTTCCTGAATAAATCCAAGTAAGTATATAGGTATTATAGTTCTTTTTTTCTTTGTCGTAAACCGCTTTTTCCTACTTGTCAAACTACTGAGGAATGACCGAAAATAAAGACGACAACCAATCATTCATACTACGGGGTATAGGCGCAACATGGACGAGAAAAATCTACCAAACTGGTTACTGATGGCAATTGTCGTGGGTCTTGGGGAATTATCGTATTATTTATGGAAGCATTACGGGATGTTGTGGACGACCAAATCGTCGATGGCGGTTACAGGGGTCGCGGCGGCAGGGTTTTTGGTCATCTACTTCTCGCGCCTTGTAAAAAGCAAGAATTCAAAAAAATGACCAGTCAGTACAAAAAACGGCAGGAACTCACCTTCTGGTGTCGAAAGAGTTGAAGGAGGCCCATACAGCATGAGCACTCGCAAGTATGTCAATTGGACGAAGGAAGACGGGATCGCGATCTTGACCATCGACAACCCGCCGGTCAATGTCCTGAGCGAAGCGGTGGGGATGGAGATCCGCGACTGCGTACATGAAGTGGAGATGGACGACGACGTGGTCGTTCTGATCGTGACCGGAGCCGGACGCGCGTTTATGGCGGGCGCAGACATCAAGGAGTTTCCCTCCAAGATGGCGCGCGGCGAAGCGAAGAAGATGGCGCTGGAGCACTTCCACACGTATAACAAGCTCGACTATCTGCCGAAGCCGACGATTGCCGCATTGAACGGCATCACGCTTGGCGGCGGTTTGGAGTTGGCGATGGCGTGCGACATTCGCATCGCGGGAGAGAGCGTGAAACTCGGACTTCCGGAGATCAAACTCGGCCTCTTCCCAGGGGCGGGCGGCACGCAACGTTTGCCGCGCTTGGTCGGCGAAGGCCGTGCCAAGGAACTGATGTACCTCGGTGACCCGGTCGACGCCCAAGAAGCGTGGCGCATCGGGCTGGTGAACAAAGTCGTTCCTGACGGCGAAGTCATGGAAGCGGCACTCGCGATGGCCAAGCAACTCTCGACGCGCACGTTGACAGCGCTTTCTCGAATCAAGAAAGCGGTTGACAAGGGCTTGGAGATGGACTTGACCAACGGCGTGCTCTATGAAGCGGAATTGCTGGACGAGGTCTTCCAGACGGAGGACATTCACGAAGGATGCAACGCATTTTTAGAAAAGCGCGAACCAAAGTTCAAACACCGGTGATCCACCGGTGTTTCTCTACGCGCAAGTTCCGACCGACTGTTCGGTTGGAGGAAAACACCAAGGGGGGATTCCGATGAATCTCAGTTTGACATTGCGTCAATCGGCCGCCCAATACCCGGATGTGACGGCGATTCACTTTCAAGGCACCGAGATGTCGTACGCGCAATTGGACGCCGCTGTCGACGCGTTTGCCGCAGGGCTTGCTCATCTCGGTTTGCAACAGGGTTCGAGAGTCGCGATCTTGCTGGGCAATTGCCCGCAGTTCGTGATTGCGTATTATGCGATTGCCCGCATGGGCGGCGTCTCCGTCCCGGTCAACCCGCTGTACAAGCCGGGTGAGTTGCAATTCATCCTCGCAGATGCAGGTGTGGAAGCGGTCGTCGCCGTCGCTCCGATGGCTCCGATGTTCCAGATGATGCGTCCGACGCTCCCGACTTTGAAGCACGTGATCCTCGTCGGGGGAGCGGGCGAAGGAGCTGTCGAATTCTCGCAAGTGGCGGTCGATCCGTCTCAACTGCCTCCTGTCGTTGTCAACGCAGACGACTTGGCGGTGGTGTTGTATACCTCCGGCACGACCGGCAAGCCCAAGGGTGCGATGCTGACCCATCGCAACTTGGTTTCCAACGCGTATCAATCGGGGACGTTCCTCGGGATTTCGCAGTCGGACCGCATCGTGACCGTATTGCCGATGTTCCATGTCTTCTGCATGACCGTCTCTCTGAACGCGCCGATCTCGCGGGGGGCGACCCTGATCGTGTTCCCGAAGTTCTCGCCGACCGAGATGGCGAAGACGGTGATCGACATGCAAGCGACGGTGTTTGCCGGCGTGCCGACGATGTTCAATTTCCTCGTGCAGCACCCGGAAGTGCATGCAGAAGATTTGAAATCGTTGCGCATCGCGATCTCCGGCGGTTCGGCGATGCCGGTTGCGGTGATGCAAGCGTTTGAGAAAAAATTCAACGTGCAAGTCAATGAAGGATACGGCCTGTCCGAAGCGTCTCCGGTCGTCTGCTTCAACCCGATTGACGGTGAGCGCAAACCGGGTACGATCGGATTGCCGATCATCGACGTGGAAGTGCGTCTCGCAGGAGAGGACGGCGTGACGCGCGGTGTAGGAGAAGTCGGAGAGTTGATCTGTCGCGGCCCGAACGTGATGCTCGGCTATTTGAACCGTCCGGAAGAAACGGCGGTGACGCTGCGTGACGGCTGGCTCTACACGGGCGACCTCGCGACGGTCGACGAGGACGGCTATTACACGATCGTGGACCGCAAAAAGGACATGATCATCAACGGCGGTTTCAACGTCTACCCGCGTGAAGTCGAGGAATTGTTGTTCACCCACGCAAACGTCGCCGAAGCGGCGGTGGTCGGCATCCCGGATGAAGAGTACGGGGAGCGAGTCCGCGCCATCGTTTCGCTCAAGCAGCCCGGCCTCACGACGCCCGACGAGCTGATTGCGTTCTGCAAGGAACACTTGGCTCCGTACAAAGTCCCACATGAAGTCGTCCTGCTCGACGAACTGCCGAAAAACACCACGGGCAAGATCTTGCGCCGTGAACTCAAGAACCTCGATGTGACCGTGGGCTGACACCCGCAATGAAAAAAGACGCCCCACACGCGTGGCGGCGTCTCTTTTTGCTGTCTGCGGGTGTTCTTACATGAAGACTTGGAACGTCGAGTAGCCGTAATCCCGTGTGAAGGTGAACTCGCGCTGGTGCAGAAGTCCGGGGTTGTGGACCGCTTCGCGCATGAGGGCGGCGAGGAATTCGGTGGTTGTTTCGTCGTCGAGCAGTTCTTGCGGGGTCTTCCACGCCATTTCTTCGAGTTCGCGTTCACAGCGCAGTTCCTCGCCGCCGGTGGGGCGGAGTTTGAAGACGAGCAGGGTGTCGGACTTGCCCTTGCGCAAGATGCCGGAGCGGACGGCGACGATCGATTCGGCGACCGATTGCACGCCGGTTTCTTCGAGCACTTCGCGCGCCGCTGCCATGTCGACCGTTTCGTCGGCGTTGACGAAACCGCCGGGGAGGGTCCAGAGACCCTTGGTGGCGCTGTACGACTTTTTGACGGCGAGCACTTTGCCGTCTTGGATCACCATGCCGGCGACGGCGAGCCAGACGTCGCCACGTTCAGTTGCCATGATGGGAGTACCTCCTTAGGGGTGTGTGCGTTGAAGTTGAATGTCGGGGTAGAGCAGGCGGGCGAGGTCTTCGAGGCCGTCGAAGAGGCGTTGGGAGGGGCGGCAGTAGAGACCTTCCTCCAACACGTATACACGGTCTTGGACAACGGCGGGGACGGTGTCCCAGCCGGGGCGTTCGGTGATCATCGAGGGCTTTACTTTGTCGGCGTGTACGCCGCACCAGACGGCGAATACAAAGTCGGGAGCACGGGAGATGACTTCCTCATGCTCGGCCGTGTACGAGTCGCCCGGCTTGTCTGCAAACAAATTCTGGGCACCGACCAGTCGGGAGAGTTCCGTCAGCCAGTTCAGCGACCCCGGAGAGATGAGCGGACGCGGCCACCACTCCCAGTACAATTTCAATTCCGTGGTGGAATTTCTCGCTTGTACAGCTTCGACCACTCGTGTCACACGACCTCGCAGTTCTGCGATGACCTCTGCGGCGCGATCTTCCACCCCGCAGGCCTTGCCGAGCGTTTCGACATCGCGGTAGATGTCTTCGAACGACTTCGGGTCGAGGACGAGGTAGTTCAGATGAAGTGCTTCCAATCGCTCGATGTTCTTCTCCATCCCGGGCACCGACAGCGAGGCGATGATGAGGTCCGGTTTCAGGGCTTGGAGTTTCTCCATATCAATGTTCAAGTCCGGCCCCAGCTTCGGCAAATCGCGGACCCATTCGGTCGGCCAGTCGGAGTAATCATCGACGCCGACCACGCGGTCCATCAACCCCAGAGCATGCAACAATTCCGTGTTGCTCGGGCAGATCGAGACAATTCGTTGTGTCACAAAACGTTCCCCCTCTCTCCTTGGAGACAAGTTGCTCCGTTTCAGGCGGAGTGGTACAATATGTTCGCATCTATCGTGTAAAGAGGTGACCTGCATTGTTCGTAGCCATGTATACGGTCTTGTTCCTGTTGCTGCTGATCGCTTCGTTCGGCTTTGGTTTCATCGTGAACATGCTGACCAAAAAATTCCCGTGGACTTCGACGGTTGTCGCCGTTGTCATTGGCGGTTACTTGTTGCTCAGCTTAGAAAGCGTCTCCAGCAAACTGATCACGTCGTTGCCGGTCTTCGCCGGCGGCATCGTCGCGACGATGACCATCCGCACCCTGCAACGCCGCGGTTTCAAAATGTTCGGCTAGAAAAAATCCTGAGTCGGTGGACTCAGGATTTTTTTCTGTATCACGATGGGGGATTAGCCTTGAACGCGAACGCGAGCTTCGTCGATCAGGCGAGCAGCGGTTTCCACGCCTTCCCAGCCGTCGATTTGCACGGATTTGTTCTCCAGGTCTTTGTAGACTTGGAAGAAGTGCGAGATTTCCTTCAAGGTATGCGGAGCTACATCGTCGAGGCTATGTACTTCCTTGAAGCGCGGGTCGTTGGTCGGAACCGCGAGAAGCTTCTCGTCTTTGCCTTTGTCGTCGGTCATCATCAGAACGCCGATGATGCGGGATTCGATCATGCAACCCGGGAAGGTCGGGAAGGTTGCGAGAACGAGCACGTCAACCGGATCGCCGTCTTCTGCGAGGGTGTTTTCAAGGTACCCATACTCGGTCGGGTAGTGCATCGGGGAGTAGAGGACGCGGTCGAGGATGTAACGGCCCTTCTCCTTGTCGAACTCATACTTGTTTTGCGAACCGGTCGGAATTTCGACCAGAACGTCTACGATCAAATCTGCCATGATGGGGTCAACCTCCTAACGAATGAGTAAATCAGTACCAATTATAGCAAGGAAGCCCGACGATGACAACGAGACGAAGCACTGTTCTCAACTGTCCGTCATTTTTCGGGATATATGGCGCATATTCTGGGTATAAGCTAACTGGAAGGGCACACGCCTGTATGTTATACTAATCCTCAACTATACTACTCTTGGGAGGTGGATTCCTGCTGGAAGAGACGCGTGTTCGGCGCGTTGTTTCAGACAGGAGCCTGAATTTGGAGGACCCGTTAGGTTCTGTTTCCTTTTTGGATATTGCCCTGATTTTTTTCCTGGTGTTCCTGAACGGCTTTTTCGTCGCGGCGGAGTTCGCGATGGTCAAAGTGCGTTCCACTCGGATTGAACAGTTGGTTTTGGAAGGGAACAAGCGGGCGAAATATGCCCAAGGTGTCACCGAGAAACTGGACGCGTATCTGTCGGCGACCCAGCTTGGTATCACGCTTGCCTCGCTTGGCCTTGGTTGGGTTGGGGAAAGCACCCTGGCAACACTGGTGACGACGTGGGCTCACGACCTGCATCTGACGTTATCGGCCGCAACCGTTCACACGATTGCTGCTGTCGTCTCCTTTGCCGTCATCACTTTCATGCACATCGTTCTCGGGGAACTGGCGCCGAAATCACTGGCGATTCATCGTACCGAAGGCACTGTGCTCTGGACATCCGGTCCGTTGACTTTCTTCTACAAAGTCATGTATCCCTTCATCTGGCTGTTGAACGGAACGGCCAACGGCTTTCTGCGCATCATCGGCATCCGTCCGGCTACCGAAGCGGAGCTGGCGCACAACGAAGAAGAGATTCGCATGATCGTCACACAATCGCATGAAAGCGGTGTGCTTGACGAGACGGAACGCATTTTGTTCGACAACATCTTTGACTTTTCCAACCGCGTGGCACGTGAGATCATGGTGCCGCGTACCGATATGACCTGCCTGTATGTGGATCGTTCGTTTGACGAGAACATGCGCAAGGCGGAGACGGAGAAGCACACCCGCTTCCCGCTCGCCAAGGAGGACAAAGACAACATCGTCGGTGTTGTCCACATCAAAGACCTCTACGCCGTGGCGCTCAACGGCAACACGACTCTCTCTCTGGAAGTGATCGCCCGCAAGCCGGTCACCGTTCCGGAATCGTTGCCGATCAAAGACGTGCTCCGCATCTTGCAGAAGAACCGCTCCGAATTGGCCATCGTCATCGACGAATACGGCGGCACCGCCGGGATTGTCACGACGGAGGACATTTTGGAAGAACTCGTCGGCGAAATTCAGGACGAGTTCGACGAGGAACGTCCGTTCTTCGAATTGCATGGCGAGGACCTCTCCATCGACGCACGTATGCTGATCGACGAGGTCAACGAGTACTTCTCGCTGCGCATCGAATCGGAGGATGTCGACACGATCGGCGGCTGGGTGTACGCGCAATTCACAACCCCGCACGTCGGTGCGAAAGTCAACGTCGACAACTACCAATTCGTCATCTCGGAGATGGATTCGCTTCGTGTCACCCGCTTGACGGTCAAACGTCTCAAGTCGGTCGATGAGGAAGAAGTCCAACATCACGCGTAATGTTGCAAAAACCCGCAAGCCGCACCCGGCCTTGCGGGTTTTTTTCGTATGTCTGGAAACACTATGAGAAAATTGGCAAGGCACGAAATGAATGGGTGAGCCGACATGAAAACCAAATGGTTGCAAGGTTTGATCAAGTCACTAAGCCTTGGGCAAGGACTGAACGATCAGGGCGGGGATCTTGAAACGCCCGACGTGCCGTTGACGGACGACCCCAAGGAAAACGCACGTCGGATCATGGACACGGTGTTGCACGCCATGGATGTGGCGAACGTCCAATTGACCGATGACCGCCATTCGCCGCAAGTGATGTATCTGAAGACGATGACCAATTACAAGATGTTGCAACAAGACATCATCCGCCCGATGAAAGCTCTCGCCCTGCACGGCAAGTCGTGGGATCGCATCAACGACTATGTCGTGGTCGGACAACGCAGAGCCGTGGACAAGTTATCGGACGCCGTTCACTACTTGCTCGACGGATGGACGTTGGTGGGGCTCCCGGGAGTCAGCGGCTTTCTCTGCTTCAAGACCGATCACGAGCAATCCCGTCCTGTGGAAAAAGCGGAGAACCAGTCGATCGTCATCGGACCCCAAGAAGCGTTCAGCGAATCGCTGGAAATCAACATCTCCTTGATTCGCAAGCGGTTGAAGACGCCCGACTTGGAGTTTGTCACGATGAAAATCGGGGACCTGACCCAGACCAAAGTGGTGGTGATGGGGATTCGGGGCATCGTCAACGAGAAGTACATGGACATGATCATCCAACGCATTCGTGAAGTCGAGATCGACGGACTGCTCGGGGCGGGGGAATTGGTGCAACTCATCGATGACCAGCCCTTGTCTCCGTTCCCACAATTCAACTTGGGCGAACGTCCTGATAACGTGGTGGCTGCGTTGATTGAGGGCAAAGTCGCCGTGATCGCCGGCGGCTCCCCGTATGCGTTCACGGGGCCGAGTTCTTTCATTGAGTTTTTTCAATCTCCCGAGGACTACTACAACCGCTGGTTGTCGACGTCTCTCGTGCGCATGTTGCGCGTCTTCGGCGTCTTCGTCTCGATTACGCTGTCGGGCATCTATGTGGCGACCCTTCAGTACCACTATGAAATCATCCCCGCCAACATGTTGAAGACGATTGCGCTCTCCCGGGCCAAAGTTCCGTTTCCGCCGTTGTACGAAGCGTTGTTTCTCGAACTGACGCTGGAAGTTCTGCGCGAAGCCGGCGCCCGCTTGCCGACCAAAGTCGGTCAAACGATGGGGATCGTAGGCGGTATCGTCATCGGGCAAGCGGCGGTGTCGGCGGGCTTCACCTCAAATGTCATGATCATCGTCGTCTCGCTGTCGGCGTTGGCTTCGTTTGTGACCCCAAGTTATGTGATGGGCAACGCCGTGCGCGTAGTGCGCTTTCCGATCATCTTTTTGTCGGGCATGTATGGCTTCATGGGCTTGATGGTCGGGTTGGTGACGATTCTCCTGCACATGTTGAATTTGTCGTCCCTGCATGCACCCTATATGACACCTCTGGCTCCGCTTCGTCTCGGGGACCTCAAAGACACGATCATCCGAGTGCCGACGCAATTGCTTTCGTTTCGACCGTTGCTCAGTCGCGCACGGCGCAACCGCAAGAACAACTCGCCAACCTTGAAACGAAAGTGAGGGAAAAAAGCCGTGCGTCACCAAACCCAAGTGGGAAGTGAACAAAAGCATTCGATCAACAGCATCGAATTGCTGTTTCTCTTGCACACGGTCCCGATTGGGGTCGGCATCTTAGGGCTGGTCCGCTTCGTTGCAGACAAATCCGGACATGACGCACCGCTGGCCGTGTTGCTCTCAGGGCTCTACCCGCAGATTGGAATCCTGTTTATGTGGTTGCTGCTCAGGCGTTTTCAAAACTTAGGGGTCTATGAGATTCACAAGGAACTGTTCGGGAAATGGCTGGGGTTCCTGTTCAACTTCGCGTTCATCTCCTATTGCCTGTATGCGAGCTTTATGACGATGCGAACTTTCATCGAGTTGATCAACACATGGTTGTACCCGATGACTTCGCCGATGGTGCTCACGTGTATCTTATTGGTGCCGACGCTTTATGCGAGCTACTGCGGAGTTCGCTTGCTGGGGCGCTATGCAACCACGACGTTTTTTCTCACCGTTTGGATTTTGTTGCTGACCTACTTTCCGACCAAGGAGGCTACGCTTTCTCATCTGTTTCCCATCGGGCAGAACGGGATGTCGTCGATCTTTCAAGGCAGTCTCCTGTCCGCGCTCTCCATCCTCGGCTTTGAATTGTTGCTGGTGATGTACCCCTACGTCGCGCACAAGCAAGACGTGCTGCCCGCCGCTTCCATCGCGTCGTGGGGGATGACGCTGATCTATTTGCTCAACGCCATCGTGACGATCATGTTCTTCTCCCTCCCGCAATTGGAAAAAACGATCTGGCCGATGCTGACGATGTTTAAGCACGTCCAAGTCCCGTTCATTGAACGATTCGAAACGATCGTCATCGCGGTCTGGGTGATGCGCATCGTCAATACCTGCGGCGCTTACCTCTGGGCGGGGATGGATGGTTTGCAAAAGTCTTTGCCCTTGAAAAAACCCTATCTCTACCTGGTGGTTGCCGCCGCATTCCTCGTCTTGACGATGCAGGTCAAGGGACGAGCGATCATCAACACGAATTTGAACCTTCTCTCCAAAATCGGTCTCGGCGTCATGATCGCCTATCCGCTCTTGCTCTGGCTCCTAAGCCTCATCCTGCGCAAAAAAGGAGAGAAGCCGTCATGAAAAAAAGAGCGTGGCTCTTCGCGCTCGCTCTCGCCGTCGGCAGTACAGGCGTCGGCTGCGGAGCGCGCCAGCAGCGCCAGTTGGAACAACTCGGGGTCATCTCCGCCGTCGGGTACGACCAAGCGGAACATGAAAACATCACCGGCACCGTCGTCATCCCGAACTTCACCGACACCGGCAAGGAAAAAATCGACGTGTTGACCGGCACGGGCGGCTCGTCCAAAGAACTGCGCTTCGCACTCTCCCGCATGAGTGAACGCAAGCTCGTCTCCGGCCAAATCCGCGTCGTGCTCTACGGAGACAAGTTGGCGCGAGAGGGCATCATGCCCTACAGCGACACGCTGTTTCGCGATGTGGAGATCGGGTCGCAGATCTACTTGGCGGTTGTGGACGGGCGGGCGGTGGATTTTTTCGCCAAGCGGTATCCGGACAAACCGAGTGTGGATATCTATCTGTATCGCATGTTGCGCAAAGAGATGGAGCAGAACACCCTGCCTCGCTCCAACCTGCACCACTTTTTGCACGATGTGTACGATCACGGCAGCGACCCGGTGTTGCCGTACCTGCGGCTTGGCAAGGAGGACATCATCATCGACGGGGTGGCGGTGTTCAAAGACGATGTCATGGTCGGGCGACTCGATCCGGAAGAAACACGCTATCTCGCCTATCTGGGGGGTGGGAATTCAATGGGCGAAGTCGATGTGACGCTGCAAGAGAAGACCCGCAGCGGCGAACCGGCACATGCGGTGGTCATGTATATGAAAGTCAAACGCAAGCTGGATATCAGCCAAGTGCAGGGCCACCCCAAGATCGTGATGCACTATGAAATCGACGGCGCGGTCACGGAGTATTCCGGGGACTCCAACTTGGAGGAAGAACCGAATATCAAAAAAATAGAACTGGCGATCCAAAAGAAAATGGAGACCTCGATGAAACACCTCCTCCACACACTTCAGCACGACTACGGCTCCGACCCGCTCGGGTTGATCGAGTTGTACCGCTCCAAAGGGTATGTGACCAAGTTGGACAACAAAACGGGAGAAGACCTGTACAAAAAAGCGGAGCTCGATGTCAAGGTCAAAATGAACATCCTACAGACCGGAATGATCCATTAAGTGCCCAAGATGAACATTCACGCATTGACGCTCCTGCTTTCGCGACCTATAATTCGAATAGACGATTCGACAGAGATGAGAGGGCCGCGCGATGATCAAGACGTATTTTTATAATTTTGTTGAGAATAAAATGTACCATGACGTTGATCTGCAGAGCCGGCATGCCATGCTCCAAGACCCCAAGAACCTTCTGTGGATCGACCTCTACAACTGTACGGCTGAAGAACTGAAGTATATCGGCAATACGTTTGACTTCCACCCGCTCGCTATAGAGGACTGTCTGCACGACTCTCCGCGTTCGAAAGTTGACAAATACGATGACTATTATTTCTTCGTCTTTCATGCCCTGCGGTACGACGAGGAGCGTGAGATCGAGATCACGACCGAGGAACTGAACATCTTCCTCGGCAAGAACTACATCGTCACCATTCACAAAAAACCGCTTCAATCCATCGGCCGTGTAGCCGCCGCAAGTTTGCGAACGTCCCAGTTCATGAGCCGCGGTCCGGACTATCTGCTCTACGCGATGGTGGACGGGATTACCGACGAGTACTTCCCGATCATGGAGCGTCTCTCGTCCCGGATTGACGAACTCGAAGACGAGATGTACGTCGAACCGGCCCAAGAGATCACCGAGGAGTTCCTCGCCTTGAAGCGCAATATCGTGTTGGTGCGACGCGTCATTCAGCCGCAGAAGCGGATTTTCGCCAACGTCAACGGACGGTATTCGTTTGAGATCAGTGAAGACAACATTCCGTATTACATCGACTTGGTCGACCACTTGGAACGCCTCGCCGACACCGTCGAATCGCAGCGCGATTTGATTTCCGGTGCTCTGGAGACGTACTATTCGCTTGTCACGGCGCGCACGAACGACACGATGCGCGTGCTGACCGTCATCTCGACGCTGATGCTGCCGCTGACGTTTATCACCGGCTTCTTCGGGATGAACGTGCCGCTTCCGTTCCACGAATCGTGGTGGTCGACGATCGCCATCACCCTTGGACTCGTGGCCATCTCGTATTGGATGATGAAAACTTTCCTCAAGCGCAAATGGATTTGAGAAAAAAGCCTCTGACCGCACGGTGCGGACAGAGGCTCTTTTTGATTCCACGTCGCTCTATTTGTCGAGGACGAGGGTACCGCCGTTGGCGTAGTCTTCCTTTTTCATGTCATTGAAGAACACGTGGACGCGATCAGCCGGGACGTTGGTGATTTCAGCAACCGCTTCGGTGACGCGCTTGGCGAGTTCACGCTTCTGCTCGACGGTGCGGCCTTCGACCATTTCGATATGTACAAACGGCATGGGGGTGCCTCCTTTCGGTTTTGCTTCTTTCATTATGGTAGGCGGGTATCCATTTTGCAAGGCTTCGAGACAGGTGTCCAGTTCGAATCGGGGCGTCGTCCCATAGGATACGGTATCAAAGCGAAGGAGGAAGATACAATGTCTGGAAACGTAGCAGCGGCAGCAGGGTACGGCGGTTTTGGTACTTTCGGTGGCTATACGCGGTGGGCAGTTGTGTTTCTGATCATCTTTGTTCTGTTCTTCTTGCTTGTCCCTGGTGTTGGCGGGTACTAGGACGTATAGGTGCGGATGCGAGAGACCGAGAGGGTTGCCTCTCGGTCTCTTGTTGCAAAGGGGGTGAGGGTATGGGGGATTTGATTCGGAAGAAACGCGTATCGAAAGCGCCGATGAAAAAAAACCGCCAAGCCATCGTGATTGACGGAGACTTGCGGCGGATGATCCGTTCGGAGGCGCGCAAGCTGAACATGTCGGAGGAAGATTATCTGCGGCTGGCGGTGCATTTTTCAGAAGCGATTCGGACGGCGGCCGTACCGGCGGGGTTGTTGGACGGCGGCTTTTTGACCGGAATTCTGGGGAATCCGATGATTATGAGTATGATCAAAGGGATGATCGGGAACGCGGTCACGAAGTATTTTAACAAAGACTCGTCGAGCCCGTCGCAGCAGAGCGCCGTGCAACAAGTTCCGCAACACGGCATGGGGATGATGCCAAGACCTCCGATGTACGGCGGGCCACACGGCGGGCCGCAAGGAATGCCAAGACCTGGGATGCAGGGGATGCACGGACCGACGCAACACGGCATGATGATGCCGGGAATGCCGGGCATGGGGCATGCACCGCAAGCACAAGCGCAGGCACCGGCGCAAGACAAAGGCAGTGACTTCTCGATGGACGGCATTGCCAAGATGATGATGAACATGTTCGGAAACTCCAAGTAAGCGGGCGCAGCGATGCCCGCTTTTTTTTCATGGAAAAAACGGCGGCCTCGTGCGAGGGTCGCCGTTTTTGTCAAGGCTTTTTGGGGGCTGGTGGTGGTGGGGCCGTGAGGGCACGGTAGAACGCGTCGGCGATTTTTTCGTGACCTTCGTCGTTGGGGTGGATCGGGCGGCGGAAGAAGCGCTTCATGTCTTGGATCGTGCCGGTCTTGTAGTATTGGATCGTGCGGGATTCCAGACCGCGCAGAACGGTCGAGAGGCGCACGAGGTGCAGGTTTTTGTATCGGCGGGAGAGCGGTTCGAGGTGATGTTCGTTCAGAGCCCCGATGATCTGCTCGGCGGCCGTTGATTGCGGAAACGGGTTGTAGAGATCGCCGAGGTAGATCGGGCACTTCGTCAGCGAAATCAAAGTCGTCAACAGGAGATCGAGTTCGCGGGCGAGCGTCTCCCCACGCAGATTCAGCTTCGCCGTTTCGGAGAAGTTTTTGGGAAAGTGGTTGATGATGTCGTTGCCGCCGATCGTCATGACGATCCAGTCGGCGGCGGCAAGTTTGTCGTAGAGGTGGTCGCCTTTTTGCAGAGCTTGGGTCAGGCGCGGGATCGTGAGGCCGGGAATGCCCCAGTTGACCATGAGGAGGTCGGGGTATTTCTCTTCTAAGCGTTTGGCGAGGTGGGTCGGGTAGCCGCGGCCCCATTTGCCGCCAACTCCCGCCGTGATGGAGTCGCCAAGCGCGATCAGGGATTTTTGTAGAGAGTCGGGCATGGCGGGTCAGATCTCCATGATCGGACGCTTCGGCAGGTGCGGGAGGCGTACGCACCCGTCCTTGCTCTCGTCCGTTTCCGCCGAATGGGCGATTCCTACCGTAAGCGTTCCCGAGAGCGTCTCGATCTGGATGTTCTCCAATTTTACTTCGAGCTTCCCGATCATCAACGTCTTCGCCGCCAACATCAGCCGGATGTGCTGGATCTCGCGCTCCAGCTCTTGAACTCGCCGTTGTAAGTAGTAGTTCTCTTGCACGAGCGGATGCAACATGATCTAGACCTCCCATCGGAGCCATATCTGTCGTTGTTGCAGTGTATGGGCGTGGGCCCAGAGGTGTGACAAAGTTGTATTTTTAGGTAAATAGTATGTCATATATCGACGTGAGGAAGCATATATGATATACTGAGGTCAGTGTTACGAACGAATCTTTCTGAGAGGGGATTGACCACCAATGCAAGACTACATCGACCGCAAACATGCCGAATTGAAAACCTACATCCGAGAGTGTGAGCAACGCTTCGGTATGACGAGCGAAGAATTCCTCTCGTACTACCGCGAGCTGGAGTCTCATGGGTTGGAGGAAGAGTACGACTGGTATGTGGCGTTGAACTTCCTCGCTGCGGCGTAAGCAGTTCCTTGATGTAAACGGATACAATGTGACATACACATAGATGCCTCCGCCGTGGTTGCGGGGGCTTTTTTTTTTGTATTCTTGACTCTTCATTCGCAGAGGGTACTCGGCGGGGCTTCTGTGCGTTACACTAGAGGACAGATGAAGGAGGGGACGGAAGCATGGAGGAGCGACAGTGGCAAGCGATTGAGGCGTGTGACAGCGGGAGTGACGGGGAGTTTTATTACGGGGTGCGGACGACGGGGGTCTATTGTCGGCCTTCGTGCAAGTCGCGAACGCCCAAGCGGGAGAATGTGCGGGTGTTTGGGACGACGGATGAAGCGGTGAATCAGGGGTTTCGCCCGTGCAAGCGCTGCCGACCGGAGGAACTCGCATGGCGCGGGGCGGGGGAGGAAGTGGTGGCGCTCGTGAAGGGATTGATGCAAGCGCGGTTTGCAGAGGCGCTGAGTTTGGAGCTGCTGGCGGAGGAAGTCAAGATGAGCCCGCATCATGTGCACCGAGTTTTCAAGCGCGAGACGGGGCAGACGCCGGGGGAGTTTTTGTTGGAGGTGCGGATGCGGGCGGCGAAAGAGTTGCTTCGGACGACGGAGTGGAGCGTGACGGAGGTGGCGGGGCAGGTTGGATTTGTGAATCTGTCGCACTTTTCGACGGTGTTTCATGAGCAGACGGGGCAGACGCCGACGCAATATCGGGGAGGGGCGGGAGAGCGATGATCGTAAAATGGACGCCGTTTCGAGACCTGTTCGTGGCGGCGACAGACCGGGGGGTCTGTTGCATCACATTGCCCAACGAGTCTTGGGAGACGTTGCGCGCGTGGGTGAGCAAACAGTTGCCGGGGGCGGAGTTGGTGGAGGACGCCGAGAGTTTGGCGGGGGTGATCGGGGAATTGGAAGCGTACTATCGCGGGGAGTTGCGTGTATTTGCGAGCCCGCTCGATTTGCGGGGGACAGAATTCCAGCGTGAAGTCTGGCAAACGGTTGCACAGATTCCGATGGGGGAGACGCGCAGTTACAGCGAGATCGCCCGCGAAATCGACAGACCGCGCGCCGTGCGTGCAGTTGGTGCGGCGAACGGAGCCAACCCCGTTCCGATCCTCGTGCCCTGCCATCGAGTCATCGGCAGTTCCGGCCACCTCACCGGCTACCGTGGAGGACTCCCGATGAAAAAAGAGCTCCTGACGCTCGAAGGCTTGTGAGCACCAAGAGCACGCGCGGGGGAAAAGCACATGACATGAGATTCGCTTCGGTACTGCCAGTACGAGAAAAGACCCGTTCCCTTGAGGGACGAGTCTTTTTTTCGTTCATTATTTGGTCCAGATCGAGACGGAGCCGCCGTTGCAGGGGAAAGTGCCGTAGCCGCTGGAGTTGATCGTGACGGTGTCGGTGCGGTTGCCGGTGATGTCCTTCCAAACTTGACCTGCATGCGCGGTGCCCACGAACATCGACTTGGAGCCGCCAGGGCCGTCAGACATGACGGTTGCAAGGCCCGAGCCCACGTGTGCAGAATCGCCTTCGCGAGTCCAGCCGATCACGTCAGCGTTGTCGAGATAGTCGTGCTGCGTGCCGTACGCGTAGGATTTGCGTGCCGAGAGTTGCTTGTCAAGCCACGAAGACTTCGCCGAAACACCCTTTGCCGGGATGCCGTAGTAGTCCCCGTAGAACACGCACGGATAGCCTTCTTGGCGGGTGAGGATCGTCGCATACGCCAACGGTTTGAACCAGTCCGAAACCCAAGATTGCAAGGATTGGCCCGGCTCGGTGTCATGGTTGTCAACGAAGGTCACCGCTTGCACCGGATGGTTTTTCATCATCGTGCCGTTCAAGATGTTGCGCATGTCATAATAGCCGCCGCCGTTCGCCGCCGATTGGAAGTTCGTGTGCAACGGCACGTCGAACAGCGACATGCTCCAGTTGGTCTTGGTCTCGTAGTTCTCCAACGCCGCGAGGTTGTTGTTCCAGTACTCACCGACTGCGAAGAGGTTCGATTTGCCCGTCGTGGAGCGGGTATTCGCAAGCCAAGACGCCATATAGTCAAACTTGATATGCTTCACCGCGTCGATGCGCACGCCGTCCAGACCGAGGGTGTTCACATACCACTTGCCCCAGTTCTTGACTTCCGCTTGCACATCCGGGTGATCGTAGTCGATGTCAGCGCCCATCAAGTAGTCGTAGTTGCCGTTCTCCGAATCCACTTCCCAGTCCCACGCCTTGCCGGTCGATTGGAACAGGTAGATGCGGTTCAAACCGCGGGATTGGTCATAGTCCACGCCGTTGAAGTGGTACCAGTGCCATTTGAACGCCGAGTACGTGTTGCCGCGACCCGGGAAGTTGTAGTCGGTCCAAGCGGAGATTTGGTACGTGCCCGACGTGATCTGGTTGCGGTTGGACGAGTTCACTTCCGCCGCGTTCGCCAATTCGGTGCCGTCTGCGCCCAAGCGATGGTTGAGCACGACGTCTCCATAGGCTTGAATGCCGTTGGTGTGCAAGGACGAAATCGCCGATTGCAACTGAGCTTTGGTCCCGTACTTCGTGCGGACGGTGCCTTTTTGGTTAAACTCGCCGAGGTCGTACATGTCGTATACGCCGTACCCGACGTCAGCTTGCGATTGGCCTTTGTACGCCGGCGGGAACCAAACGCCGGTGATGCCGATGTTTTTCAAGTGCGTCGCATCGCTGCCCATCTTGGTCCAAAGCGTACCGTCATTGGGCAGATACCATTCAAAATATTGCATCATCGTGCCGTTGTCTGCTGCCATCGCAGCGCCCGCCGGAACGAGCGTTGCCATGAAGATGGCGGCAAAGGACACCCCGAAAGTTTTCTTCAAGTTCTGTTTCAAGTTCATGTTGTAGTTCCTCCCTTTTCTCTCTGGTACGTGATGAAAACGCTTGCACAACTTGATGATCACAATATAACAAACGAACAGTGAAGATTCAATATATTTTTGGAATTTGATCAAACAAACGGTTGCATCGGCGAATTGGTGTATACTAAAAGCAAAGCGAGGTGGGCTCCATGACGGAACAGCATCCGGAGGAAGTTCTGGATTATCTGCTGTATATGAACCGACGACAGTATTTTGAGGCGCATGAAGTGCTGGAAGGGTATTGGCACGGAGAGCGCATTGATTTTTATAAAGGGTTGATTCAAGTGGCGGTCGCGTTGTACCACTTGAACACCGGCAATATCGCAGGGTGCCGGGCTCTGTTCACACGGGCGCGGGAATTGCTGACCCCGTACGCACCGGAGTTTCGGGCGGTCGACGTTCAGCGGGTGCTGACGTACATCGACGACTCGCTCGCGCTCATCCCGAACGTCATCGAGATGGAAGCGGCAGATGCGCGTGCGCTCGGCGTCCAACCGATCGACATGTGGCTCGAAGACGGCACGGAGTTGCCGCTTGAACCTGTGGTTCCGTTGGATGAGGAGGAGGACGAGTGAGCAAGATTCGATTTGAACCGCATGGCAAGACGGCCGACGTGAGGGATGGCGTGACGATTCTCTCGGCTGCCCGAGCGGCCAAAGTGATGTTGCCAAGCAAGTGCGGGGGGCGGGGGGCTTGTACCACCTGCAAAGTCCAGATCAAGTCGGACGTCCCGCTCTCTGCACTCAGCCGTATGGAAAAACACATGCTCAGCGACCGCATGGTGGCGGACGGGTTCCGTCTCGGCTGCCAATGCAAAGTGACGGGGGACGCCGAAGTGACGATCCCCGAAGACCCGTTGCGCCGCACGATTCGTCTGCAACTAGAAGCGGCAAGGCGCGAGAAGGAAGAGCGAGACCAAGAGCAATAACGCACAGAAAAAAAGAGCGGGGATGTCTCCGCTCTTTTTTCATGAAAGGCAGGTGTCGCGTGATGCGCGAAGAGGAGAACATGACACGTCGACGTTTTCTAAAAGCGTTGGGACTGGGAATGGCAGGGCTCTCGCTGTCTGGATATATGGTGTATGTATTTGGCGGGACCAGCGTGTCCGATGTGTGGAAGATGGCTGTCGGCAGCAAAGGGTCGGACGGATTTCGGGCACTTGAGAACTTTCGCATCAACAGCGTGGAACCAACCCCCGAGGTGAAGATCGGAGACTATCGGTTGCAGGTGGACGGTTTGGTTGCGAATCCGGTGATGTGGGCGTTTGACCAGATGAAACAGGCGTTGCAGGAAGTGGAGCAGACCTCCAATTTCCACTGCGTCGAAGGCTGGGGGATCAAAAACGTCCGCTGGACAGGCGTGAAATTGCGGGAGTTGATCCAACGGGTGCAACCCCTGCCAACCGCAACGCATGTCACGTTTTACTCGTTGGGCGGCGTGTACACCGAAAGTCTGACTCTCGCCGAAGCGCAAGAAGACGAGACCTTGCTCGCGTATCAAATCTACGGGCAAGACCTACCTCCCCAGCAAGGCTATCCGCTGCGGGTGATCATCCCGCGCATGTTCGGGTACAAAGGGGCAAAGTGGGTCTATCGTATCGAGTTCACCGACAGACAGCACATGGGTTATTGGGAGAAGTACGGCTACAACGTGGACGGAGTGACGGTGCGATGAAATGGGTCGAGCGGTTTAACAGGCCGGAACGGATGTTGCACGGCGTTGTCGCTGCGCTTTTTCTCGTGTTGTTGATCACGGGACTTTGTTTGCATCTCGAAGTGTTGCGGGAATGGCTCGGAGCTTGGAAGTTTGAAGTTCGGATGGTGCATGACTGGGCGGGGGTTTTGTTGATGGTCGTGCCGTGGCTCTTGATTTGGGTCTATCGCAGAAGTTTGGCCGCTTTTTTCAAAGAGATGACGCATTGGCGGGAAGTCGAGATCGAATTCCTCTACCGGCGCACGAAGCTCGCCCACAAGTTTAACGGCGGTCAAAAAGCGAATTTTTTGATCGCGATGATTTTGTTCTTGGGGATGTCGGTGACCGGTTTTTTCGTCTGGCAGAGCCAGTGGATCTCGCTTGACCTGCGGGAGTTTTTGTACAGTTGGCACAAACTGCTGTTCTACCTGCTGACCGCGCAAGTGGCAGGGCATGTTTTTTTGGCAGCTGTATACAAGCCGACACGCCATGCCTTGCAAGGGATGTTGCACGGCAAGGTGTCCAAGGAATGGTCGGACGAACATCACCCGCTCTGGAAGCAAGACGAAGACTAAAAAAGCACGCTCCTCACTTCGAGGGCGTGCTTTTCTCAATCGGCTCGGGCGCCGCTGCGTATTGCGCGTGGGCGAGACCGGACGGTTTGGTTTTGGAGCGGGACAGGAGGTTCGGGAGTTTGAGAATCCCGTCTGCCAGTTTGACGACCAAGTAGGCGAACAGCATGCCCGCCAAGACGTCGAGCACCCAGTGGATTTTCAGGTACAACGTCGAGAGGATAATCAACGTGCAGTACGTGCCCATGATCCAACGGAACGCTTTGGACTTTTCACGCATCGCCATCAACAGCATCGCAAACGCCATTGAAGTGTGCATGCTCGGGAAGCAGTTCTGCACCCAGACGAGGTATTCGCTTTGCGTGTAGTCGCGGTACCACGGGTTGAGCATGTCGGGCAAGCCTTTAACCCACCAGACTTCTTGGAGAAACACGGTGTTGTAGAACAGCAAGATCAACGGGACTTGCAAAACGAAACCGGCGAACGCGTAGTGGAGCATTTTTTTCACATCTTTGGTGAAGAAACTGCGGATCATGCACGCCCAGAACGAGAGCGTGAACCCGTACCAATAGACCCAGCCGATGAAGCGGGTCAACCAGTCCGGTTGCCAGACCCAGAGGAACGAGCCGTCGTTAAACGGGATCGAGTTGAACAGGTCGTTCCATTTGAAGATATGGTGGACGCTCTTGGTCTGCCAGCCTGCGACATGCTCCCAAAAGCTGCCTGCGTAGTTGTACATGACAAACGGAAACAGCAGGGCGAGGAAGCCGAGGGGCAAGTAGCGTTTCCAAGGGATGTCTTTTTGATCGTGTTGGACACCGAGCAGGGCGACCAAGATGAAGAGGATGCATCCGATCCCCCAGTTTTGAACGGCGGTGATTCCGTAGAGCACGCCCCCGGTGGCGAGAAGCAACAAGGGCCACATCCAACGTCGCATCGTCATCGTGCGCGCCTCCTTTCGTTTACAGAAACTTCATTATACCACAAAAAAACACCCGATCCGGGCAGGAGTCGGGTGTTTTTTGTTGGCAAGATCGGGAATTTGGAGAGACTATGACGATAGAAAGGGGCGGAATGTCGAAAATGCGAGTGCGAGGGTTGCATGTTGCTCTGCTTGTTGTATTTCTGGCGGTGTTTGTGTGGTCGGCGGTGAAGCCGAGGGACCTACAGACGTGGTGTTTGGAGTTGGGACCGATTGTGGTCGGGATGATCTTGTTGGTTGTGACGTATCGAAAGTTTCCGTTCACGACGCTTACGTATGTATGGATTTGCTTGTCGGCGATTATTGTGGCGGTGGGCGGGCATTATTCGTATGCGCACAATCCGTGGTTTCAGTGGTTGGGGGAGAAGTTTGGGTGGGAGCGGAATTATTACGACCGCTTCGGACATTGTGTAAAAGGGCTGGTGGCCCTGTTGATTGCGCGGGAGATTCTCGTGCGCAAGTCGCCGGTGCGGGATACGCATCCGAAGTGGTTGGTGTTTCTGGCGCTGAATCTGGTGATGTCGTCGGCAGGGGTGTACGAACTGCTGGAGTTCACCGTTGCCAAGATCACCGGAACCGGAGCCCAAGAGTTCCTCGCCACCCAAGGAGACGTCTGGGACACCCAATGGGACATGACAATGGCTCTGCTCGGGGCCGTCATCGGTTTGGTCGCATTCAGCAAGTGGCAAGACCGCCAAATGCTCAGGCTGCCGATTGATAAAAGCTAGATCCATAAAAAAGACCACGTCTCAGCAACGGACGTGGTCTTTTTTTTCATGTTACTGCGATGTGGCTGCAGCTTCTTGGTGGAAAGCTTCTTTGTATTGCAGTTGGTAGAGGTTGTAGTACATGCCGCCTTGGGAGAGGAGTTCTTGGTGGGTTCCCATCTCGCGGACGCGGCCTTTGTGCATGACGATGATCTTGTTGGCGTGCTGGATCGTGGAGAGTCGGTGCGCGACGACGATCGTCGTGCGGTTTCGCGTCAGCTTCACCAGCGCGTCTTGGATCAGGCTCTCCGTCTCCGTGTCGATGTTCGACGTCGCTTCATCCAACACCAGAATCGCCGGATCAAACGCCAAGGCCCGCGCAAACGCGATCAGTTGGCGCTGCCCCGCAGAAAGCGTGGTCCCGCGCTCAAGCACCGGCTCTTCCAATTTACCGGGCAAGCGGTTGATGAACGTGTCTGCGTTGACGTAGTGAATCGCTTCTTCGATCTTCTGATCCGAGATCGACATCTCCGCCAATCGGATGTTGTCGCGAATCGTCCCCGTGAACAGGAACACGTCTTGCAACACCACCCCGATCGCACGACGAAGGTCTTCCTTGGTGCAATCCTTGATGTTCACACCGTCGATGAGAATCTCCCCGCGCTGGATGTCGTAGAAGCGGGAGATCAGGTTCAAGATCGAACTCTTGCCCGCCCCGGTCGCCCCGACGAACGCAATCGTCTCACCCGGTTCGATGGTGAAGGACACATCGCGGAGCACCCAATCTTCGCCCTTGTACGCAAACCAGACGTTGCGGAATTCCACACGGCCTTTGATCATCGGAAGCGTGACCGGATTCGTCGGGTTCTTGATCGCGTCTTCGGTGTCCATCAGTTGGAAGAGACGCTCCGAGGAAGCCATCGCCCCTTGCAGGATGTTGTATTTGTCTGTCAAGTCGTTGATCGGTTGGAAGAACTGCTGAATGTAGGAGATGAACATGTACAGAACACCGAATTGAAGCGTCGTGTCGAGTACTTTGCCCCCGCCGTACCAGATGATGATCGCAAGAGCCAGCGAAGAGAGCGTCTCCATCGCCGGACGGAACAGTGCGAACGCCATCAGTTCACGCCACGAAGCGCGGAAGTACTCTTGGTTGATCTCTTCAAATTCAGCGTGCATCTGCTTCTCGCGACGGAAAATCTGGATGACGCGCATCCCTGCGATGTTCTCGGCGAGCTGTGCATTGATCCGCGCCAATTTTACGCGGGTATCGCGGAACGCGGCACGAGCGAATTTGCGGTAGATTTGCGTCGCCACGACGACCAGCGGGAGACAGACCAGCGAAACCCAAGCCATTTCCGTGTTCGCTTGGAACATGACGATGATGATCCCGAGGATGATGAAAATGTCCTTGAACAGCGTCACCATCATGTTGGAGTACATCTCGTTCAGCGCTTCCGTGTCATTCATGACGCGGGTGACGAGACGGCCGACCGGGTTGTTGTCGAAGAACGAAATCGCCAGTTTTTGCAAATGCGAGAACAACTGCTGACGAATGTTGAAGATGATGCGTTGCCCCGTCCATTGCAAGATCAAAGTCTGCACATAGTTCAGGACAAAGCTCGACAGAATCAAGCCGAGATAGAGATAGCCGATCTTGAGCAGAGCGCCGGTCTCCGTGTCTTTGAAAACGTCGACTGCATCCGGCGCCATCGGGTTCGAAGTGACCGCCCCGGCCGCCGTGGTTTGAACGATGGTGTAGGCATCGCCGCTTTTCTCAATCTTGAAATGATCACGGGACTTCGCGTCGTCGCCGGTGAACTCCGACTCGCGCACGAGGTCTTGGTTGTTGTAGGAATAATGATGGACGTCCGGCACTTCATTCGCTTGCACCGCCACGTAGGTGGTGTCGAATACGTTCATATGATCGTCGATCGCGATCTTGATCAGGTACGGGCGCGCCAGGTCGGCGACCGTAATCACGAGCAGGATGACGATAGAGAGAGCGACCCATTTCCAATAGGGTTTCACATAGGAGAGAAGGCGGCTCATGAGCTTGCTGTCGTAACTTTTTTCTAATTTCTCTTCTTCATGGATGTTCGCCATGCTCCCACCCCTTTCAGTCGTTCGATTGTGCGATCTGCTCTTCGAGCAGTTGCTTTTGGTAGAGTTCGTGGTAGAGACCGTCGCCTTGCAGGAGTTGGTCATGGGTGCCGCGTTCGATGATTTCGCCGTCGTCGAGGACGAGGATTTCGTCTGCGTCCTTGATCGTGGAGATGCGGTGTGCGATGATCAGCGAGGTGCGGCCTTGCATGATGTCTTTCAGCCCGCGCAAGATTTCCTCCTCGGTGTGCGTGTCAACGGCGGAGAGCGAGTCGTCGAGGATGAGGATCTTCGGGTTCTTGATGACGGCGCGCGCGATGGAGACGCGCTGTTTTTGTCCGCCGGAGAGGGTGACGCCGCGTTCGCCGAGCATGGTGTCGTAGCCCTCTGTGAAGTCTACGATGTTGCCGTGTACTTGAGAAAGCGTCGCCGCCGCTTCAATTTGGGCTTGGGTGTACGACCCGCTGCCGGAGAATGCGATGTTGTCACGAATCGACTTGGAGAACAGGAAGTTCTCTTGCGGCACATAGCCGATGTTCTCGCGCAAGGTCTCAAGCGGTACTCGGTTGATGTCCACCCCGTCGACGAACATCTGCCCGCGATCCGGGTTGTACATGCGCAAGAGCAGGTTGAGCAACGTGGTTTTGCCGGAGCCGGTGCGTCCGATGATGGCGACTTTTTTTCCGGCGGGGATCGTGACGTTGAGGTTTTTCAAGACCGGGGTTTGGCTGCCCGGGTAGGTGAACGTCAAGTTGCGCAGTTCAATCGCGCCGTCGAGGTCGGTTTTGTCTGCGATCATGTCCGGCTCGTCATGAATTTCCGGCTGGGTGGTCATGATGTGATTGATCCGTTGCATCGAAGCAGAAGCGCGTTGCCAAATGTTGATGACTTGACCAATGGCCATCATCGGCCAGGTCATGAGAGCCAAGTAGGTGTTGAACGAAATGAATTCCCCGAGTGTGATCGAGCCGCGCACGACGAGGATGCCGCCGTAGGAGAGCGCGATCAGGAACGAGAGGGTGGAGACCAGTTGCACCAGCGGGTTGTAAATCCCGTTGACGCGGGCGAGCTTGAGGTTGGATTTGTAGTTCACGCGGTTTTGCGCGGTGAACTTTTCGATCTCGGCGTCTTCTTGGACGAACGTTTTCACGACGCGGGCTCCGGCAAACGATTCCTGCACGCGGTCGGAGAGGGTGCCGAACGATTCTTGGACTTCGGTGAAGCGTTTGTGAATCACTTTTCCGAACATCCGCGAAACGACGATGAGCAGAGGCATCGGAGCGAGTGCGAAGAGCGTGAGTTGCCATCCGACGGTGTAGATCATCATGAACACGGTGAAGGTCAGGACGAACATCGGGTCGATGAACGAGAGGAAACCCGGGCCAAGCGCCATGCGAATGGCGTTGAGGTCGTTGGTGGCGTGTGCCATCAGGTCACCTGTTTTGTTGTGGTTGAAGAAATTCGGGGACAGCTTCTGCAAGTGCGAGTACAGTTTGTCGCGCATGTAGACTTCGGACGTGCGGGCGGTGCCCATGATGTAGATTCGCCAGAAGTAGCGTGAGACCGCGGTGAGGGCCGCGACGCCGACGATGATCCCGACGTACTTCCAGACGCCGGCGCGGTCGAGCAGTCCGGCTTTGATGTCGTCGGTGAAGTGTCCGAGGATTTTCGGAGTGATCATGCCGATCAAGTCGACGAAGAACACCCAGAAGATCCCGAGGAAGTATTCCTTTTTGTGAGCGGACAGGAATTCCTTGAGCGTGATAAAATTCTTCATGTGCATCTTCCTTTTGCCGTAATTTCACAAGTATTTTGAAAACAGACCACACACGAGGTATTTGTATGGTGTATGTGTATCTACTAGAATGCAAGGACAGGTCTCTCTACACGGGAATTACCAAAGACCTGCACAAGCGCATCCAAGAGCACCGCTCCGGACGAGGCGCCAAATACACGCGCGGGCGTGGACCGCTGGTATTGCGCTACGTGGAAGTTCAACTGGACAAACCGGATGCGCTCAGGCGGGAGATCGAGATCAAGAAATTGACTCGCAAGCAAAAAGACAAGCTGATCGCAAACGCATGTCTGCTGCCATGCGCTGACTCTCAAGTCGAGTAGGTTGCCTTCCCACGGGAAGACATGAGGAAATGCGCCCTGTGGAGGGCGCATTTGAGGTGTTAGGAGTGGGATTAAGCTTCAATATTCAGATTGCCAGAGATCTTGAACACGCAGCACTTGCCGCCTTCGGCGAGGCATTCGGAACGGTTCACATCGGTGCCAAGCACACGGCGGAACACATTGGTCTCGCAGGAACAGGTCTGCGGATACATCTTGGAGACTTGGGCAATCGGGCAGTTGTACTCGACGATCTCGTACGTGCCGTCCTGCTTCTGCTCCCACTTGGAGAGGTAGCCCTTGCGGTTCTGCATGTCTGCGAGAATCGCCACTTTCTCCTCCAAGGTCTTGCCTTCGAGCAGTTCGTTGTATACCTGCACCAACCGCTCTTCACGGTGATCGAACAACTGCTTGATTTTATCCGACCCGTCAACTTTCGCAATGTCCTCTAAAAGATCAAGCGTCAGGGTATGATAATTTTTGGGAAACAGTTCATCGGCTTCCTCGGTCAGCCCATACACTTTGGCTGGGCGTCCCATCGGTTGGCGCACAGTCGTCGGATAGATGAGGTCATCGCGCTCCAACGTGGCGATGTGACGGCGGATTGCCATCTCGGTGATCCCGATCCGTTCCGCGAGTTCACCCGCACTCATGGGTCCCTCCGTGCGCAGGAGAGTGATGATCAAGCGGCGTGTGCTCGTTTCTTGGGTTGCCATCGCGATCCCCCTTTCCTATTTCAATGCTACTATCAGTATATACATAAAGATCCGAGAAGTAAATTTCTATATGACTATGCTTAGAAAATAGGGAGATCGTCCGTCTTGCTTTTAGCGCTCGTGCTTGGTACATTCAAATGTGGATGGAAAGAAAGGAGAAATTTTCATATGCAACGTTTGCTTATGATCTTGCTGGTGATCACATTTCCGCTCAGTGTGATCGGCAAGTACCTCCATTGGAGTGATGTGGCGCTGTTTGCCATCGCCTGCGCCGCGATTATCCCGCTGGCCGGAGTGATGGGCCGCGCGACGGAATCGATTGCGATCCACAGCGGACCGAAGATCGGCGGGCTGATGAACGCGACATTTGGCAACGCGGTCGAATTGATCATCTCCCTGTTTGCGTTGAAGCAGGGCCTGATCGGGGTCGTGCAAGCCTCGCTGACCGGTTCGATTATCGGGAACTTGTTGCTCGTTGCAGGGTTGTCCTTCCTCGTCGGCGGAATCAAATTCCCTCAGCAGAAGTTCAACCGCACGATTGCGGGCACCAACTCGGCGATGATGTTGCTCGGCGTCGTCATCGCGCTCGTCATCCCGGCGATCTTCACCGCCACCAACCCGAAAATATCCAACTCGATGTCGATCGGCGTATCTGTCGTCGTCTTGCTGTTGTACTTGCTCGGACTGTTCTTCTCGTTGTACACGCACCGCAATCTCTTCAACTACACCGAGGAACTGGAGGAGGAGGAAGCGGAATGGAGCATGAAAAAAGCCCTGCTCATCCTCGCCCTCGCCACCGCCGCCGTCGCGTTCGAATCGGAATTGCTCGTTCATACGATTGAGACGGTTTCGCATGAACTCGGCTGGTCGGAAGTCTTCATCGGTGTCATCATCGTCGCGATCATCGGCAACGCGGCGGAGCACAGCTCGGCGATCCTCATGGCGCTGCGCAACAAAATGGACGTCGCCCTCGAGATCGCCGTCGGGTCGTCGCTGCAAATTGCCATGTTCGTTACGCCGGTACTGGTATTTGCCTCGCTGTTCTTCGCAGAACCGATGTCGCTGGTCTTCTCGTGGCCGGAATTGGGCGCGATGGTGCTCTCCGTGCTCCTCATCAACTTCCTCGCGCAAGACGGCGAGTCGAACTGGTTGGAGGGCGCGATGGCACTCGGTGCCTATGTGATCATCGGGATCGGCTTCTATTTCCTCTAAACCTGCCACCTGAGAAAAAAGCCCGCCTCCGCAAAGGGAGACGGGCTTTTTTTTCATCAAAACTAGCAGCCGCCGGTTTGAACGCCGCCGACATACCCCGGCACGAGCAGGAAGAACAGCACGAAGATAATCAGAAAGACAACCGCCCAACGAGTGTAACCACCGAACACGCCGTAACCGAAACCACCAACAGGTTGATTCATACCAAATTCCTCCTCAGAGTGTTTTGTGGGATTCACTTCACACCCCTAGTACATGCGCACAGCGGACATTCTGTAAGGGACAGGAGTCCAAATGACGAGCCCAAATCAAAAAAAGACCCGCTGGCCGTGTCCGGTGCGGGTCTTTTTCGTCAGGCGTCGAGCGATGACATGATGTTGCTTACATAGCGCTGTGTCTCACCGAACGGAGGTACGCCGCCGTAGCGGTCGACGTTGCCGGGGCCGGCGTTGTACGCCGCAAGTGCCATCGACGTGTCGCCGTCGTAACGGTCGAGCAACGATTTCAGATACCGAACGCCGCCGTCGACGTTCTGCGCGGGATCGAAGACGTTGGTGACACCAAGGCCCTTGGCTGTGGCCGGCATCAATTGCATGAGGCCGCCGGCGCCGACTTTCGAGGTGGCGTACGCGTTGAAGCCGGATTCTTGGTGGATGACCGCTTTGACGAGAGAGGGGTCCACTCCGTAGCGGGAGGAAGTCGAAGTGATGAGATCGTCATAAGCGGACGGTCCCATCGTGTAGGTATAGGAAGTGGAGCGGGACGGTCCGATCAGGGAAGCCAAGCGTTGCTGCGCGACAGGGTCGAGGAGCCGCAAGTTCGCAGGCGTTGTGCCTGTCATGCCGGACTTCTGTGCGTTGAGTGCGGTCTGAGCCGTTTGGGCGGTGGATGCTGTTTGTGCCAGAACGGCGTTCAACAGCGCGGAGAAATCTCCGTCGTCGCTGCTGTCGTCGGACGACCCGGACAGCGTATTGGTGTACATCTGTGTGCGCATCATAGCAGCTAGCATTTTAACGTCCATGGTCCACCTCTTGATTAGAAAGAGTCTCCGTCTAGTTTACTCGATATTGGGAGAACGGTAAACTGGAAGAAAAGGAGGAGGTCTGTACGTGGTCAAAAAGTTAGTGAAGTTTTTTGTCAATGGCATCTTGACGATTGTGCCGATCGGGCTGGTCATCTATGTCGTCGTGCAGGTGTTCCAGTTCTTGGACGGCTTGCTTGGAAAAACGTTGCGCAAGGAGATCGGCGACGGGTTGTATGTGCCGGGATTCGGGATCTTGGTGACGATTGTGTTGATTACGTTCGTCGGATGGTTGGCAACATACTGGTTCTCGGCTCGCTTGATCGAATGGTTGGAGCGGCAGGTGCAGAAGATTCCGTTTGTGAAGTCGCTGTATTCAATCATTAAAGAAACGATCGGTTCGATTTTCGGTGAGAAAAAGTCGTTCTCCAAAGTTGCGTTGGTCACGATGCCCAACAACCCGATGAAAATGCTCGGCTTCGTGACGGTGGAGAACTTGGATGCGTTGGGCGACCCGTTGCATGATCACATCGCCATCTATGTGCCGCAGACGTTCCAAGTGGCCGGGGTGACGTTCTTGATTCCCAAAGAGCATGTGCAACTGCTCGACATCACGCCGGAAGAAGCGATGCGCTTCATCCTCTCCGGTGGGGTTTCAGGCTCATGATCGAGGGAAAAGGCACAGGAGGGAAGCCCATTCCGGTTTGGGTGGCTGTTGTTCCATTTGTCGCGTCGATTGTCGGGCTATTGAGTGTGATTTTTTTGCTTGATTGGCCGTTGTATTATGGGTTGGTGTTTGGATGGGCCGTAGCGGTAGGAATCGCGTTGGCGTATGGACGGGGACCCGCTCTGCTAGTACGTGGAAGTTACTCGGGGGCGAGAAATACATTTTTCGTCATCGGAATTCTGTTGCTGATTGCGGGCGTGATCTCGGCTTGGTTTCTGTCGGGTACGGTGCCCGCGCTCATTCATTACGGATTGAAGCTCGTCCAGCCGTCCTATCTCGTCGTCACGGCCTTTCTCTTGGCGGCGGGCACCTCGATGGTGCTCGGCACGTCGGTCGGGACGCTGTCAACGATGGGGACGGCGATTGCCGGCATGGGAGCAGTCTACGGGCTTGACCCTGCGCTGGTCGGCGGGGCATTGATCTCCGGTGCGATGGTAGGCGACCGCACGTCGCCCGTTTCGGGGTCGTTCCACCTCGTTGCCAACATGACGGGAACTCGCGCTGAAGACAATTACAAACCGATGTGGCAGACGGGATTGCCTGTGCTCTTGCTTTGCCTCGTCCTGTACGGTTGGCTTGGCTACGGACATGCAGCGAACAGCGCTCAAGGAACTGACGCGCTGAATTCTCCCATGCTTCGGACGATTCAAGAGAATTTCCAACTTCCTTGGTATGTGATGCTCCCGCCGTTGCTCGTCTTGGTGCTTGCCGCCTTGCGGGTGCCGATCTTGCGCAATTTAAGCGTGGGCATCTTGTTCGGAGCGGTCCTCGCCGTATTCGTCCAAGGCGAGCCACTCGCCGAAGTTCTGCGCGCCGTTTGGTTTGGCTATGATCTGCATGCCGTTCTGCACGGCGGCGGAATTTGGCCGATGTTCCATCAAGTGCTGTTAATTCTCTCGGCAGGAGCTTTAAACGGCGTGTTGGAAGAGAGCGGCATGATGAGCACGCTCCTCGACGGTCTCTTGAAAAAAATCAACAACACGCAGAGTCTCATCTTCACAACGGTGCTCGTCTCGATCACGATGGCGGCTGTCGCTTGTAACCAAGCCCTTTCCATCATCGTGCCCGGTCGCACCCTGCGGCCGACGTACGACCGGCTCGGCGCCTCCCCAAAACTGCTTGTTCGTTCGCTCGCCGATTCCGGTGTCGTGGTCTCGCCGCTGATTCCGTGGAACTTGCACGCCATCCTCACGTCGACTGCCATCGGAATCGCGACGACGACGTTGTTGCCGTATGCATTTTTCTTGTGGATCTTGCCTATTTTAACGATTTTCCTCTCATTTCGACATAAAAATAAAAGAAATTCAGATAAACGCGACAAATTATTACAATACTCAATTGACAACGACCCTTCTAGTTAGTAAAATTTAAGACAAATGAAGCGAAAGATTTTGTTAGTCTGTTTTGTTTCAATGGGGAGGGGGAGTTACAATGATGCAGCAAAAAAGGTCGTACAGTCAATCGTTAGCAGATCTAAAAGCCCGAGGTATTCGTTTGACTCCGCAACGTCAAGTGATCTTGCAGTTCTTGAAAGAGACGGACGAGCATCCGACAGCTGAACAAGTGTATCAGAAAATTGGGGAACAGTTCCCGGGGATCTCGCTGGCAACCGTGTACAACACCCTGAACATGCTGAAGGAACTCGGCGTCATCCGTGAGATGTCTTATGGGGACATGTCCAGCCGCTATGATGGCAATGACACCGAACATGCGCACCTCGTGTGCCAATCCTGCAACCATGTAATCGACATCATGTGCCCGCCGCAAGAGATGTTGGCAACGCCTGACATTGCGCAACACAGTTTCAAAGTGCATTCGTACCGTTTGGAATACTACGGTGCATGCCCGGCTTGCCAAACGGCACAGTCTATCAAATCGGACGCTTCCTGAGAATCGACACCATGAGAGAGCAAGGGCTTCAACGTCGCATGCGGCGTTGGGGCCTTTTTTTCACCTCTAAAAGATTTGACAGGCAAGAATAAGAATCAGTACAATTGTTGACAGGAGGTGAATTCTCATGCAAAGAAGTTCGTTTACACAGACCCTCGCGGACCTCAAGGAGCGCGGTGTCCGACTCACTCCGCAGCGACAGATGATCTTGAAGTTCCTCAAGGAAACGCATGAGCATCCGACCGCCGAGGAGATTTACAAGCAGGTTTGTCAGGAGTTCTCCGGCATCTCCATGGCGACCGTTTACAATACGTTGCATCGTTTGAAGGAACTGGGCGCGATCAAGGAATTGTCCTATGGGGACATGTCCAGCCGCTATGACGGCAACGACACGGAGCACGCTCATGTCGTCTGCGAATCGTGTGGGGAAGTGATCGACATCGCCCTGCCGGAACTGCCGACGAAAACGGACGAGACCGAAGCGCTTGGCTATGAAGTGACGTCCTTGCGATTGGAATACTACGGACTCTGCTCCGGTTGCCGACATCAAGTTTCGTAAGCAAGACGCCCAGTGGAGACCACGGGCGTTTTTTTGTACAGAAGAGAGAGGGAGGATGGCTGTGGGCTATGTGTTTGTGATTGCGGCGATGTTGATCTGGGGAAGTGTCGGAATCTTTGGACGCTGGGCGCATCAGGACGCGACGGTGATCGTGTTTTTCCGGGTCTTGTCGGCGTTTGTGGTACTGACTTTGTATCAGATGGTGCGCGGGAACATGCGCCGCGCTTGGACGGAGACTCGGGGCCGGCGGGGCTGGGTGATGTTCGGCGGGGTGGTGTTGGCTTTGAATTGGATTTTCTTTTTCACGGCGGTTCAGTTGACGTCGGTGGCCAATGCGGTGTTGTCCTACTACCTTGCGCCGGTGATCGTGACGCTACTTACCCCGCTTCTGCTTCAGGAACGCTTGGAGCGCCGCACGTTGTTCGCCGTGGGGCTTGCGTTCCTCGGAACGATTGTGATGAACCCGCTGAGCGATGTCTCCGGGCATGACTTGCTGGGGATCGGGGCGGGCATCACGGCAGCGGTGTTCTACGCGCTGGTCACCATCGCCGGGAAAAAAGTCAGCGGCGTCGAAGCGACGACGCTGACGCACTGGCAGACCGGCGTTGCAGTGGTGGTGTTGACGCCGTATGTGCTCTGGCAGGGGCTTCCCGTGCCAAGTTCTGCATCGCTGCTGGTCATGTGTGCGATTGGGGTCATCCACACTGCGCTGGCGTTGACGCTGTACTTCCTCGGTCTGCGTCGGGTGAAGGTGCAGCATGTCGGGGTACTGGGGTATCTGGACCCTGTGAGCGCGATTTTGTTTGCGTTCCTGTTCTTGGGTGAAATTCCGGGATTGACCACGTGGATTGGGGGTACGCTGATATTGGTGAGCAGTTACCTGATCTTGCGTGTGAAGGAGGCAGGAAGTGCCCTTGGAGAACAAGCCCAAGCGTAGGATGCGTGTACGGGACAAAGTGATCATCTTCACTGTGTTTGCAGTCGGTCTGGCCGGAGCCGGGTTCGAGCTGTTTCTGAATTCGAAAGTGGATGCTTGGAATGTCCGAAACGAACAAATACAAAAGTAAGACCCGACCGCCTGAGCGATCGGGTCTTTTTTATGATTATTTCCATTCCATCGTCACGATCGCGCCCGGCGGGAGCGGGGTCGTGAAGGCGGCAGGTTGATGATTGACGGTCAGTACGAGCTCCATGCAGTGCGGCGGGCGTTCCTTTTCAATTGCAATGTAGCGGAAGAGGTCGCTCAGCACCGGCTGCCAGTTGCTCTCCAACGGGTTTGCGTTGTACGGAGCCGTTGCGAAATGCAGGAAGTCGCCGTCCAGCACGAGGTCGTCCAAGAGGCACTTCTCGCCGTTGCGGTAGATCGGCGGGCGCGGGCCTTCGATGGTGTACGGAACGCCGTTGCAGATCACGTTCACCGACAGGAGCGGATGCAGCGACTCGTCGTAGAAGTAGCGTACTTGGTAGACGGGCGGCTGCAGTTCGTCGTAGTCGATCACATCGTCGCTGTGAATCGGCGTGTCGAGGTAGGCCGTCTCTTCGTTGAGCAACAAGCGGTACTTGTCATAGGGCAGATAGACCGTGTGCCCATCCACAGTGACGGTCAACTGCGGCGGGTTGGCGAGTACCTCGCCTATTTCCTCGGGAAGGTCGAGCAAGGTAAGCACGTCTCGCATAACCTGCGGGGAAGTAGAAGTAATTCGCGCGCGATCGACAAGCGGTGTCTCGGGTGCAACCGATTGCCCGTTCATGAAGATCAGCGGAGGTAGCGAAAAACGCTTCGCACCGCGGTAGACGACGAGCGGCGGATGGGGGTCGAGCACGTCGGAGACGGTGCCGCTGGCATCGACGCCGGACGTGCCTCCGATGACTTCCAACTCATCGCCGTGTTGGACGGTGTCGTCGAGCTTCGCCGGTTGGCCGTTGAGCAACAGTTCTGCCGGCGTGCCGTGTGTGCCGCGCAAGACTTTCATCTTGCCGTTGACTTCAATCGTCAACGCAAGCCCCGGACGTCCGTGCAGTTTGCGAATGTCCACATCGGCGGCGAGCAAGCAGTCACCGACGGTGATCTGACGGAATTCAAACAGTCGATGCTGCAAGCCGTTGACGCGCACGGCGACCGAAGAGACAGGCGTCAAGATCGCGGCGAGCGCGATGCCGACCGGGGTAACCGCTTGCGGACCTTGCAGGGAATCGTGTTGAGCGGCGAGTTGTTGAATCGCGTCTGTGCCTCGGATGACGACCCGTTCCTTCGGCAAGCCCAGTTCTGCGGCGAGCAGGGCCGGCAACATCGGAGTCTGCGAGCCGCCGCCGATCAGCATAACCGCTTGGGGACCGCGTTGGTTGAGGTTCTTGATCTCACGCCCGATCATTTGGGCGAGATGGGTGACTTCTTCAAAAATCGACTCTGTGATCTCACGAGCCGGCACTTCGTACGGCATTCCCAGCACGTCGGTGTAGGTGACGATTTCGTGAGCCAGCAGTTTGCGTTTGACTTCTTCGGCAACGGGGAAGTCGAGCAGGTATTTCTGCGAGAGCGCTTCGGTGATCTCGTCTCCTGCGACCGGCACCATGCCATAGGCGGTGACGGTGCCCTCGGCGGTGAGCGCGATGTCGGACGTGCCGGCGCCGATGTCGACGAGCGCAAGGTTGAGTTTGCGCATCGTGGGCGGAATCAGCGCGTTGATCGCCGCAATCGGCTCCAGCGTCAGAGCGGCCATTTCTAAACCTGCACGTTCCAAGGCAATTTGCAACGAGTCGATGACGACCCGGGGCAAGAACGTCGCGATGATCTCGACGGACGCTTGAAGGCCCCATTGATCGACCAAAGACCCGATCTGCGAATCGTCGAGCAAGTAGTGGATGACGGTGTAGCCGACGCAATGGTAACGGGCGGCGTCCGGTGTGATGTCTTGCAATTGTTTCTCCGCCTGTTGGACGGCGGTCAATTCCAACGCCATGACGTCTTCCTTGGTCAAGCGTTGGTTGTTCACCAGTTCACGGTCAACGCGGGTGCGCACCGTTTTCAAGGCGCGGCCGGCGGCGGCCACCGCGACTTTTTTCAGAGGGCCGACTTTTTCTTCTAAGCGTTCCTTGACACGGCGGATGATCTCGGCGACTTCAACGACGTCGTGAATCTGCCCGTCGAGCATCGCGCGCGTGGTGTGTTCTTGAACTTCGGTCGCCACGACTTGGAGCTTGCCATCCTGCAGGTGGTCCGCCACGAGGCCGACGACGGAACGCGTGCCGATGTCGAGGGCGAAGATCAGGTCTTGCGGTTGACTCAAAGTCACCAACTCCTATCTCGTCAAAACGGAGAAGCCCGCAGTTTGCAGGCGCTCCAAAATGCGCTCTTGGTGCGCGTGGTCGCGCGTCTCAACGTCCACTTCAATCTCAGCTTCGCCAAGCATGACGCGGGAGCCCATACGATGGTGTTGGATGCCGATGATGTTCGCTCGCTCGTCGCCGAAGATGCGCAGAACTTCTTGCAGCACGCCCGGCTTGTCCGAAACGGTTGTGTTGATGCGCAGATAACGGCCTGATTCGACCAGGCCGCGCTCGATGATGCGGGAGAGGAAGTTGACGTCGACGTTCCCGCCGGAGAGCAGGACGCAGACTTTTTTGTTTTTCACAGGCAGTTTATCGTAGAGGACGGCGGCGAGGCCGGTTGCTCCCGCCCCTTCGACGACCATCTTGTTCCGTTCAAGCGCCATCAGCATGGCGCGGGCGATCTCGTCTTCGTCGACGGTGACGATGTGGTCGACAAAGTCGCGGGTGACTTGGTAGGTCAAGTCGCCCGGCGTGCGCACACAGATCCCGTCCGCAATCGTCGCCGCTTGCTCAAGCGTTACGATCTGTTGCTTGTCGAGCGATTCCTTCATACAAGCGGCACCGCTTGCTTCGACGCCGACGATCATCACGTCGGGCTTCATCAATTTGGCTGCCATTGCGACACCGGCGACCAGACCGCCGCCGCCGACCGGAGTGACGATGACGTCGACGTCCGGAAGTTGTTCGAGAATTTCCAACGCGATGGTGCCCTGGCCCGCCATGACCGCACGGTCGTTGAAGGCGTGGACGAAGGTCATGCCGCGCTCTTGTTGAATTTCAAGCGCCTTGGCGTAGGCTTCGTCGTAGTTTTTGCCGTAGAGGATGACTTGTGCGCCATAGCCGGAGGTCGCTTCGACTTTGGTCAGCGGTGCGGCTTCCGGCATGACGATGATGCAAGGAATGCCTGCATGCGCGGCCCCCATGGCGACGCCTTGGGCATGGTTGCCTGCAGACGCGGCGATGACGCCGCGTTTTTTCTCGTCTTCGGAGAGCGAGGCGATTTTGTGAAAAGCTCCGCGGATTTTGAAGGAGCCGGTTTTTTGCAGGTTTTCAAGCTTCAGATAAATTTCGTTGTGGGAAAGGGAACTGAACGTCTTCGAGTAGTCGAGAGGCGTGCAGTGGATAACTTGTTGGAGATTATGTCGGGCTTCCAGGAAGTCTTGTACGGTCAGCAAAAATGAGCCACCCTTTCTTTTATTACCATTGTCAATTATTTTAAATTATGCTACTATTCTTGTTAATTGCAGAAGAAGCAGCGTAAAAGGTCTTGCCTTTCTTTATCGCTGTAAAGTAGGATAGTGGTAGGCATATATCTGTATTCTACCATGACTATCAGGTGTTCGGGAGGAGTTGTCCTTATGACCCATGAAATTTTGAACAACGTCCGCAAGAACTTGCAGGCGATCACTCCGTACAGCCCCGGCAAACCGATCTCCGATGTGAAGCGGGAATACGGTTTGAAGGACGTAATTAAACTTGCGTCCAATGAAAACCCGGTAGGGCCTTCCAAAAAGGCCCAAGAGGCGATTCTCACGGCTCTGGGGAGTTTGCATCGCTATCCGGACGGCGGTGCGGTTGATCTCAAAGCAGCTCTGGCGGCAAAGTATAGCATTCCGACGGGACAGATCCTCGTCGGCAACGGGTCGGACGAATGCATCAAGATGATCTCGGAAACGTTTTTGAACCCGGGCGACGAAGTCGTGGTGCCGAGTCCGTCTTTCTCCCAATATTGGTTCGGTACACAAGTGATGGCGGGAACGTCGGTGCAAGTTCCGCTTCTTGACGGGTTCCAATACGACCTCGACGCGATGTTGGCGGCGGTGACGGACAAGACCAAGCTGCTCTATCTCTGCTCGCCAAACAACCCGACCGGTACGTACATTCGCAAGGACGAGTTGCGACACTTCCTCGACCAAGTTCCGAGTCACGTGCTTGTCATCCTCGACGAAGCGTACATTGAATACGCAACCGCCGACGATGTCGCATCAGGAATTGATTTCCTGAAGGAAGGGTACAATGTGCTTGTCATGCGCACATTCTCGAAAATGTATGCGCTGGCGGCGCTTCGGATCGGGTATGTTTTCTGTCGGGAAGAGATTGCGACCGAGATCAACCGCGTGCGTGAACCGTTTAACGTCAACACGTTGGCTCAAGTGGCGGCGGTGGCTGCTCTGGGCGATGAAGAGCATGTGGAGACGTCCCGTGCGCTGAATTCTTCCGGATATGAGCAGTTGACGAAGGGTTTAGAAGCTCTTGGGTTCTCGCATATCCCGACGCAGGCAAACTTTTTGATTTTCGACACCAAGTTGAACGACAAAGAGCTGTTCCAGTTGTTGTTGGAAAAAGGGATCATCGCCCGCAGCGGTACGGCGCTTGGCGCACCGGGGTATCTGCGTGTGACGATCGGATCGTCGGAGGAGAACCAACTCTTCCTGAATGCGTTGGAATTGGTGGTTTCTAAACTTCGACAAAAGGTGTAAACTCTAGAGATATTCATTTTTTTGGTTTCGTATGAGGAGAGGAGAGTTGAGCATGAGCAAAGAGAGATTTGAAGAGCTGCGCCGCCAACTGGATGCGGTGAACCAGGACATTCTGGAGGTATTGAACCGTCGAGCTGAGCTGGTACAGGAGATTGGTCAACTGAAATCGGGGAAAGGAACCGAGCGTTTCGACCCGATCCGCGAGAAGGAAATGTTGGATAAACTCGTGGCTTCGAACGAAGGTCCGTTCCCGAGCGATACGATTCGCCATCTGTTCAAGCAGATCTTCCAAGCATCGCTTGGCCTGCAAGAAGAGGAGAAAAAATCGCTTCTCATCTCCCGCAAAAACCAATCGGCCGACACGGTCGTTACATTCGGAAACGTATCGATTGGCGGCAACAACCAACCGCTGATCATCTCCGGTCCGTGCTCCGTGGAGACGGTCGATCAGATGAACGCAGTCGGTGCTCACCTGCAAACCGAAGGCATTCGCTTGCTGCGCGGCGGTGCTTACAAGCCGCGTACCTCCCCGTATGACTTCCAAGGTCTCGGCGTCGAGGGTCTGAAGATCCTCAGCGAGACGGCGAAGAAGTACGGCATGACCTGTGTTTCGGAGATCGTTCGTCCGGAAGACATCGAGATGTCTTGCGAGTACCTCGACGTGATCCAGATCGGCGCACGCAACATGCAGAACTTCGAACTGTTGAAGGAAGCCGGTTCCGTCAAGAAACCGATCCTGCTCAAGCGCGGACTCTCCGCAACCATCGAGGAATTGCTCTACGCGGCCGAATACATTGCATCTCGCGGCAACAGCCAGATCATCCTCTGCGAGCGCGGCATTCGTACCTACGAGAAAGCCACGCGCAACACGCTGGACATCTCGGCGGTGCCGATCCTCAAGCAGGAATCCCATCTCCCGGTCATCGTCGACATCGCGCACTCGACCGGGCGCAAAGATATCATGTTCCCGATTGCCAAAGCCGCACTGGCGGTTGGTGCAGACGGCTTGATCATCGAAACCCACAACGAACCGGCAGTTGCGCTGTCGGATGCGAAGCAACAACTCGACCTCAACCAATTCAGTACTCTGCTCAAGCAACTGCGTGAGAGCGGGTACCTCAAAGATACCGTAGAAGCAAAGTAAATCCACGGTGATGAAAAAAGAGCCCTGCGACCTCCCGAGAGGTTGCAGGGCTTTTTTTTACTTAGGCGCGTTTGCGGAAGAGGGAGATCAGGGCGAGCAGGAGTGCGGCGCCGGAGAGGATGTAAGGGACGGTGTTGCTGGTTGTTGAGGTGGTGTCAGACGTTTGGGTGGAGTTGTCTGCAGCCGGAGTTGCCGGGGTGGTCGTTTTTTCGTCATCGTGATTGCCGGTCTCCGTGCCGCTTGCCGCTTTGATCGTGGTCACAGAGGCAGGTGTCTTGGAGCCCTCTTCGCCGGTCCATTCGACGACGGAGTTGTCTGCGTAGGTTTGGTAGGCTTTCCACGCCAGTTTGCCGCTTCCGACTTCCTTCGGGTTGGCCCCGATGAAGTTGAACTCGGCGAACTCGCCTTTTTTGAGCCCGCCGGCAGTGGCTGTCCACGTGATCGCTTTGTTCGTGCCGTCCGGGTTCGTCTCGTAGGCATAGTCCCAACCTGCCATCGGTTGCACGGTGGAGACTTTGACGCCGGTCGGGAACTCGACACGAACTTTCGTGGTGTTGAGGTCCTTCTCGACCGGCACTCGGACGGTGTATTTTTCATAAGCGCCCGTCGTGGTTTCTTTCGGCCAGACGGTGACGTGAGCGGACGCGGCGGTTGTCCAAGTCAAAGCGGCGGTGAGCAGCAGGGCGGTGGTGAGTTTTTTCATTAGAGTTGTCCTCCTTGGGGGATTAGCACTTCATCCGACCACGAAATTCGTTTGTCATCAGGGTATACGGCTGTAATCGTAAACTTCCAGTGTCCGGACATCACGAACGGCACGGGGATGTCGTAATGGGTAGCGTCTTTCTTTACAGGTTTCAGGTCGAGGTCGCCCATCTCCATGTCCATCATCTTGAGCGTGGCTTTCACTTCCTGCGGTGCTTGCGGCAGAGTGACGGAGAGGGTTTGCTCGCCCAAGACTAACTTCGGAATTCGAACCTCTGCTTGCATCTGTTGGGCTTGCAGGGTTTCACGATAGGGGTGAACCGGAGACGGATACGGCATCTGGCTGAGGAAGACCGCCACTTGGATCACGAGGATGCCGACGAGCCATTCCGTTCGCAACAGATCGAAGTTCAACTTGCGGTCGCTGTCTCGCCAGCGCATCGTCTGAAACCAAGCCAGCACCAGCATGATGACGAGGAAGCCGACTTTCAGCCAGAGGAGATTGCCCCACATCCCGCCTTTGAACAGCAGAACGGAGAACCAATCGGTCTGCACTTCTGTCATCGCAATCCCTGTGATCGTCGTCAGAATCGCAGCGACAGCCATTGTGCGGACAAAGAACGGACGGAATTTCGTTCGGTCGAGCGTTTCTTCTGTCAGTTGCTCATGGCGCAAGGTCAAGCCGAGATAGCTGAGTCCGCCAAGCCAGAGTGCGATGACGAGCAAATGCAACACGCGCAGAGACAACCCCAGCCATTCCGGCGTAATGCCTCGTGCATGACCGCCAAACGCGAAGTTGGCGACAAGCAAAGCCCCGATCAGCGGATACCAGACGCTCTGCATACCGCGCAGGGCGAACAAGAGCAACAACACTGCTTGAAGGAGAAGCATCGTCGCAAACGGGCTTTCGAACACGATGTTCCAATGACCTTGCAAAAGCGCGGCGTTCATCCCGCCGCCGGGCAATCCGGCTGAATAGACGAACCATTCGCCAATCGTCAGCAGGAACAGCAGACCCCACATCAGCGTTCGAACTTTAGAAGTGAGCAGAGCGTCCACCGAAGGCAGTTGGAAACGGCGAGCCACAAACGCCAGTCCATAGAAACCGGCTGCCAGCAACACAATCCCCTCCACCGCATAGCGCAGGACGATCAGCAGAATCTCGAAGCCGTGCTGGAAAAGTTGCGAGGCTTTCGTCGGGCCGACGATGTCTGCGGAGCGGGTGCCGATCGAGAACGAAATCGACCCGTTGACGGGGTGTCCGTCCTCCGAGATCACGCTCCAAGCCACAGTGTACGTGCCCTGTTCCAATTGTGGAAGCGGCGATTGCATCTCGGTTGGCTTGCCGGAAGTTACATGCGGCTTCTCCAGCGAAAGTTGCTTGCCGTTCCAATCGTAAAGCTTCAAGCCAATCAAGTCGGGCTCCAACGGTTCGTTGAATTCAAGAGTCACCCGTTCCGGCGAAGTGGCGACGACTCCGCCGTTAAAAGGGCTGGTTTTGATCAGGTTGGCGTGTGCGAACACAGGTTGAGCTTGCCATGCGAACAGGAAGAGCAGGATAAGGGCAAAACCAAAGGGTCGTAGTTTTTTCATGTGTCACTCCTTCTCGGTCTCCCGAACGTTATTCATCATACCCTTTGGAGGGTGCTAGGTAGAATGGCTCACCCGGGCTATCTTTTATAAATAGTATGTACGAAAAAAGACACTTTTCGGATGACCGAAGCGTGTCTTTTTTCAAATCACTCGGTTTTGAGACCGTGTCGGACGGCGTAGGCGGCGAGTTGAACACGGTTTTGCAAGTGAAGCTTGTCGAGGACGTTTTTCATGTGGTTCTTGACGGTGTTCTCGGCGATGACCAGTTTCTCGGCGATCTGCTTGTTGGTGGCGCCGACTGCGACGTGCGCGAGGATCTCTCGTTCGCGCGGGGTCAGCACGTCGGGCAAGACATCGCCGGAGATTTCGCCGCCGCTTTGAAAGCGGGTGAGGATGCGGCCCGCCATCTCGCGGGGAATCTCGGCGTCTTCGTCGAGGAGGGCGTGCAAGTAGGTCAGCCAGTCGTCAGGTTCGAGGTTTTTCAACAGATACCCTTGTGCGCCGAACTGGATGGCGGTGAACAAGTCGGCGACGTTGTCGGACACGCTCAAGATGACGAGTTTGATCTCAGGGCGAGACTTTTTGATGAGTCGTGTCGCTTCCAATCCGTCGACGTGCGGCATGTTGATGTCCATCAACACGAGGTCGGGTTTCAGTTCTTCGCACAGCGAGACCGCTTCCCGCCCGTCTCGCGCTTCCGCTATGATCTGAAAGGAATCATCGTCCTCCAAAAGCGAGCGAATGGCTTCCCGAGCCAAGGGGTGGTCGTCGGCGACCAGAACTTTGTATGGGGTCATGCTTTCGTGCCTCCTGCTCGTGCCGTCAGTTTCAGTTCCGTGCCGCCGTCTGCAAGGTTTGTGAGTTGGAAGTCGGCGTGGAGTTTCTCGGCCCGCTCGGTGATCATCCGCAGGCCGTACTTTTTCGGATCGGGGTGCGCGGTGATCTCTTCGTCGATCCCGCTGCCGTTGTCGGCGATGGTGAACTGCCATCGACCGTTCTCTTGCCAGGTGAACTTGCTGAAAGCAAGGGAGGCACGGGCGTGCTTGCGGATGTTGTTGAACGCTTCTTGCACGATGCCGAAGATCTGCACTTCCTGCGCGGCGTTAAAAAAATGCTCCGGCGGCGTCTGAAAGTCGTGCTGCACCTCGATCCCGGTCAGAGCGCTCCACTGGCTCAGCCATTTTTCCAAACGGCAGGTCAGGGTGTCGCCCTCCTCCGGCAAGTCGCGCAAGTTGAAGATTGCCTGCCGCACGTGGTTGTCGATGGCGGCAACGGCTGTGCGCGCCTCTTCGACGCGGCCCATTTTCAGCTTCACGTTCAAGAAAAAAAGCGTCTGCGCGATCCCGTCATGCAACTCACGGGCCATCCGCTCACGCTCTTCATAAACGGCGCGCCGGGCTTCCTCCTCCGAGAGTCGGGTGTTGATCCGCCGCATCGTGCGAAACACCCAGGTTGCATAGAAAAAGGAAAGCACCAGCACCAAAAACGTAATCACATAATTCCCCTGCGCCATCGACAAGTACGGGAGCAGGTAGGCATGGCGTATGTATTCCATGCCGCCGACCAACAACGTGGGAAACAGCACGGAGAACCACTGCAGTCTCGAATAGGTCATAAGGGGGTGGGTCGTCCTCTCGCGTTTTTCTTCTCAGTATACAACCCTCAACGAGCGGTTTCCAGCGGGAGGTATTCGGACTCTTGATGTTCGAAGAAGATGGCGAGGATGGTATCGTAGCACTTCACAAAGCAATCGACGACGAGCGGGTCATAGTACAAGCCTTTGAGCGAGAGAATCTCGTCGTACGCAACTTGCGGCGGGTAGGCGATGCGGTAGGAGCGGGTGGTGGTCATCGCGTCGAACGTATCGGCCACGGCGAGGATGCGGGCGTAGAGCGGGATGTGTTCTCCGATGCGGCCCTCGGGATAGCCGGTGCCGTTCATGCGTTCGTGGTGGTAGAGCACACCTTCGAGGATCGGGCCGTCGACGTCAAAGCGGCGCAACAGATTGGCTCCGTCCACGGGGTGCCGTTTGATCACGTCGTACTCTTCATCGGTCAAACGCCCGGGCTTGAGCAGAACGGCGTCGGGCGTGGAGATCTTGCCGATGTCATGCAAATCGCCCGCCATGCGCAGTAATTCGATATCGATGCCCGGCACGAGCTTGCCGATCTCCACCGCATAGCGAGACACGCGTCGGGAGTGGCCTTGCGTATAAGAATCGCGAGCCTCGATGGCATGAGAGAACACTTCGACTCGCTCTTGAAACTTGGCGACTTCCGAAGCGTTGCGAACCATGATCTGGGAGACGAATCCCAGCAGGGTGGAGTAGCAGGCGAAAATACTAAAAAAGATCACGTGCTGTTGCAAAGGATTGTCCCATGAGCAGAGCAAGTAGCCGATCGAGACCAAAATCTGTCCCCCATAGAAGTATCGCCGATTTGGATAGAGCAGGGTGTAGAGAGCGGGGAAAAACAGAACGGTTGTACCGATCTGGTTGATGGAGATAACCGCATAAAAGCCCAGGGTTACCAGCATCTGGCTCCCAAACAGTATGGGAATCCCCGCTTGTGGAAAGCGTTTTGGTAGAGTCAGCATGAGCAGTAGCAAAACTCCGACGCTGCATTCGATCGTCCAGAAGAAGGGGAAGTCTTGATAGAATGCCTGATAAAGTCCGGTAATCGTGATCGTAAGCGTCAACATGAGGCACCAAATTTTATAGATGCGGGCAAAACTCATGTTTGTGTGCCTCCTTCTTACATTGTATTAAATGGGTATGAGTGAATAGTTCAACATTTTTTACGGAAAATCCTTCTGAAACCCAGCAAAAAATCCCCTTGTCGGCAAGGGGATTTTTTCGTCTGCGTAGAGATGTCAGCGGGTGAGCACGGCGTCGGCACCGTAGTCGTGAAACAATTGCTCAACCACGCGTTGGTTGTCGTCCTGAACTTCAGCACTGAGCAACAAGTTGCCGCGTTCGACGGCGTCGTGGAAGTACCGAGCGTTTGGCGGCGAGATGCCGAGGTCGATCAGGGCGCCTAGCGCACCGCCGCTCCAAGAGCCATAGGCGGCACCGGCCAACGGACCCAACGTGATCAGCAAGTTGCCTGCGGTCGGGTACAACGCGGTTGCCATCGCAGCTCCGATACCAAGCACGCCGCCGATTGCCGCTCCGATGAGCGTCCCGTCGACGATGTTATCCGTTTCCTGTTGCTTCGTGGCATAGTCGGGCAGTTGGTCCGACTTGGTAACGACGGAGATGCGGTCTTGCGGGACATACGGGCTGAGGGCGGTAATGAGAGCGCGGGCCGCTTCGGTGGTCTCGAACACGCCGAAGACGTGTCGGGCTTGTGCGGACATGAGAGCTCACCTCCTTGGGTTCAGCTATTTTTTCAGCGATGTGAGGTAGAGTTTCAAGGATTGAATCTGGTTGTCGTTCAAGTTCAAGCTGGGCGGAGCGGGCATGCCCTTGTCCGGGCGGCCGTTGTGCAGAACGTTTTCGAGTTCTTTGTCACCGAGGCGTTGTTGGACGCCGAGCAACCCCGGGCCGATCTTGCGTTCTGCCGTTGGATTGTGGCAACCTGCGCATGTGGTGGAGAATACTTCTGCCCCCGCTTCCGCCGTGGGGGCAGCGCTGGGCGATGCTTCTGTGCGGTCGTTGATCGGACTTGCGGCCAGCGCGTAGTACAAACCCCAAGCTGCCAGTCCTACGTAGACGAACTTGAGAAACTTCGGGACCTTGCCGTGGGCGACCTTGATATCGGAGACGACCGTGTAATGCCCGTCGTCCCGATGGTTTTCCACTTCTTCCTCTGACATGAATTTCTGTGAGAGGTCGGTCGGGGCGGGGGTTTTCGGATCGCGTGGGTCCGCCATGCGTGGCTCCTCCTTTCTGCTGTTGCTTATTCGTCTTGGAGCATGCGGTATTTGATGCCTTCGGTGTCGTCAAACTGACCCGTTTTCCACGACCACCAGACGACCAGCGCGCTTGCGCCGGTCATGCAGCAGCAAACGATGATGAGCATCCATGCGGCTGGGTTCATGTTGAGTTCCTCCTATTTCTTTTGAGGTGCCGGTTTCAGGGAGAGCAGGTAGGCGACGAGGTCGTTGCGGTCTTGTTCCGACAGGTAGTTGTATTTGGGCATGATCGACGCCGGACCGGCGATTTTTTGCGGATTTTTCAAGTGCTCATGTTGCCAATCGGCGCTGTAGCGGGAGCCGACCCACATCAGGTCGGGCCCGGTCCGCTGGGTCATCGTGATGACCGGCTTGTCGTAGTAGTAATCGCCCGGGACGGTGACAGGGCCGAGTTTGGAGTCGGCGCGCACGGGGCGGACTTGTTGCGAATGACACCAGATGCAGCCTTCGCGTATGTAGACGTGTCGTCCGCGCGCTTCCGCCGAGTCGGTCGGGTAGTTGCGCAATTTGGCGGTGTCGGTCGGGGTGACTACCGAAGAGTCAAAGTAAGGGAGCCACACGGTGCCCAAGACCCCGAGCAACACCAAGAGGCCCGCGCCGACCAACAGTATCCCTGGGTTTTTCTCTGCTTCGTTCGCCATGTTGCTTCACCTCTTTTTTTACAAAATAGTTGGATCAGCGAGAGACGAGGATGGGGTCGTCCGCCGAGACGATTTGTCCGGCTTTGACCGAGCGCCATACGTTCCACGCGAAGGCGATTTGTCCGAGGAACATCATGGAACCGCCGACAGCGCGGGAGATTAGGAAGATGTGCAGGGATTCCAACACTTGCAAGAAACCGGCGCCGAGTTGCTTGCCGTCCATCCATTCAAAACCTTGGATGATCCCGGCCGTCCACATCGCAAAGCCGAAAATCAGGAAGCCGATGACCGACAGCCAGTAGTGCCAGTTCATCAGAGCACGCGAATAGATGTGGCGGTAGGTCAGGCGTGGCAACATGTAGTAGACCGCGGAAAAAGCGACCATCGAGAATCCGCCGAACAGCGGCATGTGTGCGTGTCCGACCGTCCAGTACGTGAAGTGCAAGATGGCGTGCGGGCCCATCAGCGCTTGGAACGGTCCTTGGATGCAGGCGAGACCGTAGAACAGCGCCCCTGTGATCAGGAATTTCAAGGCGAGATTCTGCGAGACTTTGTACCAGACGCCTTTCATCGTCCCGATGATGTTGGCGAGCACCGACCATACGGGGATGAGGAGCAGCAGGGACGGGATGATTCCGGCTTTCATCAGCCAGACCGGAATCGGGCCGTTGATCAGATGGTGAGGGCCGTTCCACGAATAGAACGCCACGATCATCCAGAAGCCGATCAGGGAGAGCTTGTGCGAGTAGATCGGGCGTTGCACAAGTTTTGGCAGGAGGTAGTAGATCGTACCGACCCCGACGACGGTGAACCAGAGGCCGATGATGTTGTGCAGGTAGAAGTAGTAATAACCCATCTGGATGGAGCCTGGACCGACCCATCCCGCCGGAATGTTGCCGATGATGTAGACGATGGCGAGGTTGAGGAGCGATCCCAGCCAGTACCACATCGAGACGTACAGGACGCGCTCTTGGCGGTAGCGGGCCGTTTGGAACAGGTTCCAGAACGTCAACACAACGCAGATGACAACCCCAATATCAAAGATCAGAGGCAATTCCGCGTACTCGACACCGGTTTGGTAGCCGGCAAGCAGGGCGAGCGCACCGCCGATGTAGACGATGTTCCAGAAAACAGCGGTGAAGATGCCGAGCTTCTCGCTCCACAGCGCTCTCTTGCACAGCGCCGGGACTCCATAGTACAAAACGCCAAAATACACAGTCGTCAGCCACCCGATCAACGCCGTGTTGGTATGGGTGGGACGCAGACGACCGTACGTGAAATACTCCTGCCAAAACCGGGAGGACGTCAGAAATTCCGGATTGACCGCTTTCAGCGCAACGATCAATCCGAGAATCATGCTCGCCAACAGGTAGAAGATGGAGGTGTAAAAATAGATCTTGACCGTCGTCGAGCCCTTGGGGGTCTGGGCAGGAACGCCTTGGACGGCACTTTGAGCCATGGGGGAATCTCCTTTCACATGCAAGTCTGCCGAGAACTGGTGCTGTTTTTAGATGTTCCCTGCGCATGTCAAAGGTATTCAGGACATAGTGTTGTAGGGATGGTGCACAATCGGCATCGTGAGGAGGATTCGGAGATGATCTACGCGTCGCGTTTTTTGCGGCTGGTCAGCCCCTATCTGCGCGGCCCGGACGTGGCGTCGTTGCAAGAGCGGATGCTTGAGCTCGGGCTTGCGTCAGACCCGCCGGACGGGGTGTTCGGTCCGGGAACGGCGGCGGCCGTACGGAGGTTTCAAGAGTTGCAAGGGCTGCAACAGGACGGAGTGGTCGGCCCTGAAACATGGACCGCACTGGGGGCTTCAGAAGCGGTGAGCTTGCTCGTTGCCGCCAGCGGTGAGCATCGTTTGCACGTGGACACGGAGCGATGTGTCCTCTATGTATACAAGTCGGGGCATCTGGTCAAAACGTTCAGCGTCGGCGTCGGCTCAACGCTTACGTCCACACCGCTGGGCGATTGGAAGATCACGCAAAAAGCGATCAACCCCGGAGGACCGTTCGGCACGCGTTGGATGCGTCTGAACATTCCGTTTGGCGGCTACGGCATCCACGGGACAGACAATCCACATTCGATTGGCAAAGGGGTCTCGCACGGTTGCATCCGCATGCAGAACAAAGACGTGGAGGAACTCTATGATTTGATTCCACTTGGCACATTGGTCAAAGTGTCGGGCAAAGCCTTCACGTCTCGCATCTTGCGTTTAGGAGTTTCCTATGGCACGGACGTGATCGATGTCCAGCGAATCTTGCAAACGCTCGGTTACTACAAAGGCGATCTCGATGGGGTGTACGGCCCGGTGACGGCGGCGGCGGTGCGCTCGTTTCAAGCTGACAAAGACCTCGTCGTGGACGGAATCATCGGATCAAGTACGGTGGAGGCGCTGGTCTCGAACATGGACGAAGCGATGGGCGGACGAAATCCGTAAAAAAAAAGCACCTGCACGCCTTGGGGCGTACAGGTGCTCTTTTTGCTAGATTAGGAAGCGGGTTGGTCGAGTGCCGAAGAGACTTCGCGCATCACATCCGATTCGGCGGTGAATTGGCGGCGTTCGAGAACGCGCACGAAGGCATCGACGGCCGGTGCCCAGAACTGAGTCTCGCGTCCGGAGAGCAGGATGCGGGTTGCCTGTTCCTGCGACATCGCGTTGCGGTAGGCGCGGTTTGAGGTCATCGCGTCATAGGCGTCGGCGACGGCGGTGATCTTGGCGTAGAGCGGAATTTGCTCATCGACCAGACCTTGCGGATAGCCCTTGCCATCCGGGCGCTCATGGTGAGACAGCACGATCTCCAGCATCCGTTCGCGTCGGTCTTCGTCGAGCAATTCAGAGGTGGTGTAGACGCGGCGGAGCAGTTCTTCGCCGATCACAGGGTGCTGCTTCATGATGTCATACTCTTCTGCCGTGAGACGGTCCGGCTTGTTCAGGACATGATCGGGGATGCCGATCTTGCCGATGTCATGCAGAAGCCCGCCGAGGTGGATGACCTTCAAGTCGTCGTCAGTCAGCCCGAGTTCGCCGGCGATCTCAACGGCGTACTGGGCAACCCGCTCGCTGTGGCCGGCGGTGTAGGGGTCGCGCTTCTCAAGCGAAGAAGCGAAGGCGAGCAACACTTGCTGGTTGGCGACGGTCATCCGGGCGTTGAGGTCTTGCAACTTGCGGACTTGCATCTCGACCGTTCGGTCTTGCTTGATCCCGACGGTGCGCCAGTAATAGAGGCCGATGATGGAGACGACGATGACCGTTTGGGCGCAGATGCGAAGCCAAGGCGTGTCCTCTACGACATCAGCGTAGGCGGTTGCAATCACGTAGAGCGTCAAATAGATGGAGTCCATCAACGTGAACTTTAGCAAGGCGCGCTTCCAACCGCCGGTACGCAGAGAAATCTGGAACAGGAGGCTGGAAACAAACAGCGTGACCAACTGGGTCGTAAGCACCGTCGCAAACATCATCACAAACAACGCCAAGGGTTTCTGGGCCGGCAACCAGCGTTCGAAGGAACTCAGAACGAGTTGCACCGTGATCGCTTGTGAGAAGACAAGCAGCAAGTTCAACGGTTTATAAGGCCACTTGTAACGCAGGCGCTGGAACGAATAGACCGCGATGTAGCATGCGGCGGTGAAGGCGAGCATCACCGAGCCGCCCACCCACATCGAAGCGGCGAACAGCAAGACGTGCCCGTCTTCGCGGAACCGGCTCTGGTTTCCGACCGGAATCACGAAATATTGTTGATGTGCAAAGACAGATAAGATAGCGAAGGTAAAAAAGGACAAGTACATCATGATGTTGAGCTCCCCCTCAGGAGTCCGATTCAAGGTTCAAGGAATGGAATTCGCCGTAAGCGTTATAATTCCTTCACTCCACTACACTCTTATTCAAAAAAGAAAGGGGGTGCCATTTAATGCCCGGCGAACGGTGATCTCGTTTTTTTCCGTAATCTCGGTGCGGCGCGGGATGGGAGCGAACAGATCGACCGGATCGAGGAAGGTGGTGGGCAACTCAAACGGAGCTTGAACCTGCCAACGTTCCAACCAGTCGGTCGGGACTTTCTCCGGCAGTTCGGCGTCCAGGATCTCGGCCCAGAGCATCGTCCAAGCGCGCGGCACGACGCGCCAGATGTCGTATCCGCCGCCGCCGACTCCAACCCACCGACCTTCGCAAAGTTCATGGGCCAATTGGTGCGTGAGCTTGGGCATGTCGCGGTAGATGCGCGTAGTTGCGGCGAGATGGGTCAGCGGATCAAAGCGGTGTGCGTCACAGCCGTTTTGGTGCAGAATCAAGTCGGGTTGGAAAGCGTTGAGCACCGGGACGAGCACGTCCCGAACGGCTTGCATCCAAGAGTCGTCCTCGGTGAATGCTTCCAAGGGAACGTTCAGCGAATATCCATAGCCACGGCCTTCACCGCGTTCGGTCAGTTCCCCGGTGCCGGGGTAGAGGTACTTGCCTGTTTCGTGAAAGGAGATCGTCAACACATTCGGGTCTTCGTAGAACAGCCATTGCACGCCGTCGCCGTGGTGCGCGTCTGTATCGATGTAGACGACGCGGGCGTCGTATTTCTCTCGTACATGCGCGATGGCGACGGCGATATCATTGTAGACACAGAATCCGGACGCTTGAGCGCGGTGGGCATGATGCAGGCCGCCCGCCATGTTCAGAGCGTGTTGGTATTGTCCTGACATGACCAATTCTGCCGCCAACTTGGTTCCGCCGCAGATGAGACTGGAAGCGTCGTGCATGCCGGGGAAAATCGGTGTGTCTTCCGTTCCGAGTCCCCACGCGGCGAAATGGTCGGGGTCGGCCGTCGGGAGCGAAGCGCGTTTGACAGCATCGAGATAGCGAGAGTCGTGAACGCGCAACAGGTCTTCATCGGTCGCCGGAGCCGGTTGGAACAGATGCTGCTCCTCCAAGAGCCCGAGTTGTTTGATCAATTCGAGGGTCATGACCAGACGCTTCGGGTTGAAGGGATGGTCTTCTGCAAATTTGTACCGTGTGAAGTCTTCGGAGAAGACAAAGGCGCTTTTTCCCGTCGGGGTTTCGATACCTTGGGACATGGGATCACACCTCGCCGTCATCGAGGGCGGACGGGTGTTGTACGACGCTGTACCCGGCATTCTGGATGTCATGAATGAAACGGCGCGGGTCCATCGTTCCGACGCGGAATACCAGCGTTTTGTAGCCCTCGGTTGTACTTGGGAAAACCATCACGGTCGATGCGTTGAGGCGGCGGGCCCGCAACAGGTCGGCGATTTCGGCAAGCATTCCCGGCTTGTCCGGAACTTCTACTTCCACGCGAGTCGTCGGAGAGTTGACGCCCATCATCTCGACGAGGTTGTTCAAGATGTCGCGTTCGGAGACGATGCCGACGACTTGGCCCTTGGAGACGACGGGCAAGCAGCCGACGCGGTTTCTGTAGATCGTGGCGGCCGCGTCCTCGACGAAATCGAGTGGATGGCAGGTGATGACGTCGCGCACCATCCATTGCTCCACGCGGGTTTCAGGGGCGTGTGCGGCATCGCGCAGATCGCGGTCGGAGATCAGGCCGGTCAGTTTGCCGCCCAGAAGCACCGGCAGATGACGAATGCGGTGCTTTTTTGTGATCTCCAACGCTTCTTGGACGGTGGCGTCCGGGGAGACGGACAGTACATCAGGGGTCATGATCGATTCGACTAACATAAAAAGTTGCCTCCCTTCAGGGATCACAGCAAATTGCGAGTGGTGAAACGGATCTTGTGAAAGCGCTCGATGGACGGGAGGTCGACACGGGTGCCGATGCGTGCCATCAGCATGTTGGCGGGGTGGGAGCAGATTTCCGGATCGTCGGTGGCGAACACTTCCATGCCGACGGAGCCCATGATTTTTTTCATGACTTCCTTGTACTCCCAAACGGAGATGCCGGTTGCCTCCAAATCCCAGTGCCAATAATACTCGGTGGAAAGCACGATGTAATCGTTCATGTAGTCGTCTGTGAAGGAAATTTCCAACAAGCCCTTGGCGACGCCGCCGCCTCGGTAGGGCGCCGCCACTTCGATGGCGCCGAGTTCGAGCAAGTTCTCAAGCTTGGCTTCGGCCCAGCGTTCCATCGGGTCGGGGTAGAGATAGGTGACATAGCCGACGACGAGTTCGTCGGCGCGCACGAGGATGATGCGCCCCTCCGGCAGTGCTGCGATGTCCACCAAAGCTTCTTGCTGGCGAGGGGCCGGGCGGAACGCTTTCAAGCCTTCGTGAAACGTCAAGGCGGCCAAGTGTTCCGGTGAGACAGGTCCTTCGATCACCAGTTTGCCTGCGGGCGTCGTGATCGTTTTTGAAGCGTACGTTTTGGGATGGTTCAAATGAGACTCACCTCCACGCTCGATGGTTTTTATTATACAGGATTTGGAGTCGAAAACCTGTTGTTTGCGCTTTCACTATGTTACAATATTCTGCAAGTTAGCAAAATAAGGGGGTTGTCTTGTTCATGTCAGAAAAGACGCACGAGCTGATCGGAGTACTGGCCACCCAGTATAACATGAAGGATTATGACGAAGCCTATGCCACGTTCGATTGGGCCGAAGTCGAGAAGGAACTTTCTTGGTCGACGACGGGCAAGATCAACGTTGCTTATGAAGCCATTGACCGCCATGTCGATACGGGCCGCGGCGATCACATCGCCCTCTATTACAGCGATGCCACCCGCGATGAGAAATATACGTTTGCAGAGCTGAAAGCTTTGTCCAATAAATTCGGTAACGTTTTGAAAAAATACGGTGTGAAAAAAGGCGACCGCGTCTTCATCTTCATGCCGCGCTCTCCTGAATTGTACGCGGCGTTGCTCGGGGCTGTAAAAATCGGCGCGATCGTCGGGCCGCTTTTTGAAGCGTTTATGGAAGGGGCGGTTCGCGACCGACTCGAAGACGCCGGCGCGATTGCCATCGTCACGACGCCCAAACTCCAACAACGTGTTCCGGTGTCTGAACTGCCGGAACTGCAACATGTGTTCCTCGTCGGCGCCGAGGGAGAACTGGCACCGAAGGAAATCTCGTTTGATGCAGAGATGAAGGATGCGTCTGAGGACTTGGAAATCGAGTGGGTAGACCGCGAAGACGGACTCGTGTTGCACTACACCTCGGGCTCCACCGGCAAGCCCAAGGGCGTCCTCCATGTTCACAATGCGATGATCCAGCACTACCAGACCGGCAAATGGATTCTCGACCTGCGTCCGGACGATGTGTTCTGGTGTACCGCCGACCCGGGTTGGGTGACGGGGACCGCATATGGCATTTGGGGTCCGTGGTTGCAGGGCGCTACCTCTGTGATTCGCGGCGGGCGCTTCACACCGGAGGACTGGTACGACACCCTGCAACGCTTCAACGTTACTGTATGGTACTCCGCTCCGACTGCGTTTCGCATGTTGATGGGGGCAGGCGACGATCTCGTCAAAAAATTCGACCTGAGCTCCGTCCGCCACATCCTCTCGGTGGGAGAGCCGCTGAACGCAGAAGTGGTGCGTTGGGGGATGAAAGTCTACGGCAAGCGCATCCATGACAACTGGTGGATGACCGAAACCGGCGGGCAGATGATCTCCAACTACCCGTCGATGCCGATGAAGCCGGGTTCGATGGGCAAGCCCTTCCCGGGAATCTACGCGGCGATCGTCGACAATGAAGGCAACGAACTGCCACCGAACACGATGGGCAACCTTGCGATTCGCGCCCCGTGGCCGTCGATGATGCGCAAGATCTGGAACAACCCGGCGAAGTACGAGGAGTACTTCGGTCTCAAGCCGTGGTACATCTCCGGAGACTCGGCGTACAAGGACGAAGACGGCTACTTCTGGTTCCAGGGCCGGATCGACGATGTGATCAACACGTCGGGCGAGCGCGTGGGCCCGTTTGAAGTGGAATCGAAGCTCGTGGAGCATCCGGCCGTTGCAGAAGCGGGTGTCATCGGCAAGCCGGACCCGTTGCGCGGGGAAGTGATCAAAGCGTTCATCGCGTTGCGCGAAGGCTATGAGCCGACGGATGAGCTGATTGCGGAGATTCGCGAGTTTGTCAAAACCGGGCTCGCCGCACACGCCGCTCCGCGTGAGATCGAGTTCCGCGACAAACTGCCGAAGACCCGTTCCGGCAAGATCATGCGCCGCGTGCTCAAAGCGTGGGAACTGGGCTTGCCGACGGGCGACCTGTCCACGATGGAAGACTAAGAGCATCGGATATGAGAAAAAAGCATCCCTTCGCCTGAGCGGTGGGGATGCTTTTTTTTTGCTGAATCGTCGTTACTGGTGAACGTCGTATACGTGGGGCCAGGCGAGTTTGGAGAGGGTGTTGTCGATGATCTTGGCCGCTTCTGCACGGGTGGCGTTGTTGTCCGGACGGAACGATCCGTCCTCGTAGCCGTTGAACAGGCCGTTGGCTTTGGCGGTCTGGATTGCAACTTTTCCCCAGTGGTTTGCAACGTCCGGGAAGGTTCCGCCTGTACCGGAAGCCGGCAGTTTCAAAACATGTACGATCATCGTCGCAATCTCGGCGCGGGTTACGGGATCGGTTGGTTTAAACAACCAAGCACCCCCGGCATTTTGCGAACCGTGTACGATGTTCGAGGACGCAGCTGCATAGATATAATCATAAGACCAAGAGTCGCTGTCCACGTCTTGAAACTTTACCGGAGACGTGGTGGTGGAGATGCCCATCCCTTTGACGATCATTTTGACAAACTGCTCACGGGTGACTTGTCCATTCGGGTCGTAGAGGCCCCCCGAACCCTTCAGCACATCGGCGTTCATCATCTTTTCAATGGACGGACGGGCATAGTCCGGAATATCGGCTGCGTCATGGAAGTCTGAAACATGGAGCATCGGGCGCGTCGTTTTGGTTGCAAAGGCGAAGTTCGGCAGGCGATTCCAAACCGTGATGCCTAAGTCTACATAAGGTTGGATGAGTTGCTCGTACGGGCGGAAGTTTTTTAACGGAATGATGACGGCGTTGTCTAACACCGCTTGCTCTGCGGTGCGAATCTTTTGCTCGCGCAGGGTCGGGTTGTTGTGGGTGGCGTTGATGTCGTCGAGCAGAGCGTCATACGACGGATCGTGCCAGACATTTTGGTAATAACCGTAGCCTGAATGATACAAACCCAAGAACGTCATCGGGTCATTGAAGTCAGGTCCCCAATTCATCGTAGCGATGGAGAAATTGCCTTTGGAGATCTGCTGCAATTTGTCTTCGAAGGAAGTCGTGGTTTGGACTTGGATGTTCGCGCCCAGACCCTGCTCCCACGCGGCAACTGCATTTAGATAAGAGGATGACTCTTCTGAGATGAGGGTTAACGGCGGGAGTTCGGACAGGTGGAGTTCTGCCAGACCTTGCTGGAGTTCTTGTTTGGCTTTCGTGAGGTCTTCCGCCAACGGGATCGGGTTGGACGTGCGGTACTCTCCCTTCGCACCGGCGATGGAGTACGGGATAAACCCGTGCAACCCGCTGGATAGAGGAGCCGACAGCAACAGCGCACGGCGGATATGGACATTTGCGGTCGGACCGGATTGGGCGTTCAATTCCAAGTAGTTCCCGGTCGAATTGTTCAACGAATGAAGCAACGACATGTCAAAAAAGCGTCCATACGTTTGGGCAAACTCCGCTTGGTCCAGTTCCCCGTTGCTCAACATGCGAGCGGACGTCGAGTCGTCCAGGGCGTTGTAGAGGACGACTTTTTCAATTTTGACGTTGGCAGCGTCCCAATACTTCAGATTTTTCTCAAGGACGACGGTGCCTTTTTCCACATCACGGGCGACAAACGGCCCGTTGAACAGCGAGGTGGCTGCCGTCGAGCCGAAGAGTTCGCCCTTTGCCTCCGCGAACGTCTGTTGAATCGGTTGGAGATAATCGCTGGCGACTTCGCGAATCAGATCGTCACCTTGACGAACGAACGTGACTTGCAGGGTTTTCTCATCGAGAGCCGTTGCGGTGTTGATGTCGAACATGCTGATCTGAGGCAGCGGGAGATGCGGGTTCCACTGGTGCCATCCATAGACGAAGTCTTGCGCTTTTACAGGGGAGCCGTCGCTCCAGAACGCATCGCGCAAGTGAAACGTATACGTTTTGCCGTCATCGGAAATGTTCCAAGAGGATGCCGTGCCGGGCAAGACGCCGCCCTGCGGATCGCGCGGGTTGTAGCGGACGAGGCCTTCGTAGGCGTTGTGTGCCACGACGCTCTCTGTATGCGGGTGCAAACCGAGTCCGGTCGTGGAACTGAGCGACAGGCGCAGCGTCGTGTCCGGAGGGACGGCAGCCGTCGCAGGTGGAACGAGCATGGATGTCAACAGTGTCAAGCAAGCGAGCAGGGAGACGAACGGAGTCTTGATGGACATCTGAAGGGTGTGCTCCTTTTTTATGAAGATGATGAGGACTTGGAGATACTAGTTGTGTTGATAAAAAAAGTTTTTTGCAAAATCCTGAAACCTATCCGGAGTTCAGCCGTAAAACATAGCATAAACAAAAATGTAATTCACACTTAGGAGGTTGTCATACAATGGCCCTGTTTAAACGTCTTCGCGATCTGACCATGTCGAACATCAACGCACTTCTGGATAAAGCAGAAGATCCGGTGAAAATGTTGGAGCAATACCTGCGCGACATGGAGGAAGACATCCAAGACGCAGAAGTTGCAGTTGCAAAGCAAATCGCCGTTGAAATGAAATTGAAGCAACAATTCGAAGAAGCAACCGAACTCGTCACCAAGCGTGAACAACAAGCGATGATGGCGCTGGAGCAAGGCAACGAAGACCTCGCTCGCCGCGCACTCGTTGATAAAAAGTCTGTTGCCGAGAAAGCGGCCGACTACAAGCAACAATACCAAAACGCAAAAGTCACGGCTGACGACCTGCGCGGCCGCCTCTCCGAAATGAAAGACCAGTTCGAAGAGATGAAGAACAAAAAAGACACCCTCAAAGCTCGTCACGAAGCGGCGAAGGCGCAAAAGCAAATCAACGAAGTCATGTCCGGCTTCGGCACCGACAACGCAGCGAAAGGTTTCTCCCGCATGGAGGAGAAAGTCCTGCAAGCAGAGGCGGAAGCAGAAGCGTCCAAGCAACTGCACGGCTCCTCCCGTTCGCTGGATGATGAGTTCAAGAACCTCAAGAAAAACTCCTCGGACATCGACGACGAGCTGGCTGCCCTCAAATCGAAAATGGGTAAGTAACACAATCGCAAAAAAACGCCCTGCGCACATCTTGTGCACAGGGCGTTTTTTTCTTAGAGATCGGGCAGTTCTGCACTCGGCGGATGGGCGAGGCTGTCGGTGGATTCCGGGTTTTCGTCGAAGAAACGATGGTTGGTCTGCTGACCCGGCTCCCACGGCGTGGACTTGCCGATTTTTTGATCCAAATACACCGACGCCGCATACGGCCCCTCCGGAAACTCTTCGGGTACCAATGTGTTTTGCATCGATTGCACATACTCCAACTCGCGATTGACAAACTCCTTGCGCTTTGGCGTGTCTGCCATTCCATCCACCTCCCTTTCTCCATGAGTATGAACCCCCGTCTCCCAACTCATACTGTGAAAGTATGCCTGCAGGAAAGGGAAGTGATGACAGAACATGCAAGCCTCCTCGACCGCCCCGCGCAAGATCTCCAAAAACCTGCGCGACAACCTCGACATCCTCAACCGCGAGCTCGGAGTCGACAAGAATTTCGACATGCTCTGCCGCGAACTTCACTATGCCGGGCGCGACTTCGCGCTCTATTTTATCGACGGATTTGCCAAAGACGACATCATGAACCGCGTCATGGAACATCTCGCCGGAATCCAACAACAAAGCTTCACCACGCAAGGAATTCAACAACTACTTCAGACCCAGATCGGCTATCTTGAAGTCGAAACCATCGACAATCTCGAAGACCTCAAAAACGCCGTTCTCTCCGGCCCGCTCGTCTTTCTCATCGACGGCGAGGACCAAGCGGTCTCCGTGGACGCCCGCACCTACCCGGCCCGCGGCCCGGAGGAGCCCGACCTTGAACGCGTTGTGCGCGGAGCCCGCGATGGTTTTACCGAAACGATCTGCTTCAATACCGCACTGACCCGCCGCCGCATTCGCGACGAAGGACTGCGCATGGAGTTCGTCCGCGCCGGAGAGCGCTCCAAAACGGACATCGTCGTCGCCTACATCGACGGAATCGCCAACCCGGACCTCGTCGAATTGATCAAAAACAAGATCAGCGAGATTGAAATCGACGGCCTCCCCATGGCGGAGAAGACGGTGGAGGAGCTCGTATTCGGACGCAACTGGAACCCGTATCCGCTCGTCCGCTACACGGAGCGTCCCGACGTCGCCGCCGTGCATCTATTGGAAGGACACGTGCTCGTCTACGTCGATACCTCGCCGAGCGTCATGATTACGCCGACGACTTTTTTCCATCACCTGCAACACGCTGAAGAATTCCGTCAGAAGCCGGTCATCGGCGTGTTTGTCCGTTGGTTGCGCTTCATCGCCATCATGTTGTCGATTTTTCTGAGTCCGTTGTGGCTGGGCTTGGTCTCCACACCGACATTTATGCCGGATCACTTCCAGTTCCTGTTTCCCGACAAAACGCTGACGCTCTCCGTGTTCTGGCAACTGATGGCCGCCGAATTCGGCCTTGGGCTCTTGCGGATGGCGTCGATTCACACGCCAAACCCGCTGGGCTCCGCACTCGGACTCGTCGCCGCGATGATGATCGGGTCGGTGGCGATTGATGTGGGGTTTTTCACCAACGAAGCGGTGCTGATCACATCGATTGCGGCGATTGGCACATTCGCCACGCCGAGCTATGAACTGGCGCTCGCCAACCAGATGATCCGCTTGGGAATGCTTGTCCTAACCGGAATTTTTAACTTCTGGGGCTTTGTCGCAAGCGTCATCCTCTGGCTGGTCCTGCTCATGCGCACCAAAGCGTTGGACACGCCGTACTTCTGGCCGTTGGTTCCGTTCAATCGCGCCGCTCTCGTGCATGTCCTGTTCCGCCCGCCGGCCGGTTGGAAATCGAAACGACCGAAGATCTTGCACCCGCAAGACGACACCCCGAAGTAAAAAAAGCCCTGTCGCACGCGTGCGGCAGGACTTTTTTGCCTAGATGAGGAAAGCCATGTAGTATGAGTAGGGGGGCGTGAAGGTATGAAACCAACATCAGAATCAAACTTCCAAAGCCATACACAACAGGGCGTGGTCCTCGTCTACTTTCATGCAGCTTGGTGTTCACCCTGCCAAAGTCAAGAGGACGTGCTGACCGAAATCGAGGAGGAGTACGGCGAGTCGATGTCGGTTTTCAGTCTGGATGTGGATCATTGCGGTCAACTCGTGCATCATCATGGAATTATGAGCGTGCCGACCCTGCTCTTGTTCCAAGAAGGACATGTCGTTGAACGAATCATCGGGTTGCAAAGCAAGAAAGTGCTACTAGAGTTGATCACGCCGTTTTTGCTAGAATAGAGAGTACGACAGTTTACTAGAAAGCGGGTGATCGCACATGGACGTGCGTGAGCGAATCCGTGAGAAACTCAAACTCCTGCCCGACAAACCGGGCGTTTACCAGATGAAAAACGCCGGCGGCGAGATTATCTACGTGGGCAAAGCCAAAGTCTTGAAGAACCGTGTTCGCTCGTACTTTACAGGGAGCCACGATGGCAAAACCCAACTGATGGTCTCGAACATCGCCGACTTCGAATACATCGTCACCAACACCGTCGTCGAAGCGCTGGTGCTGGAATGCAACATGATCAAGCAATACAAACCGCCGTACAACATCATGTTGCGTGACGACAAGACCTACCCGTATATCAAGATCACCGGCGAAGAGCATCCGAAACTGGACATCGTGCGCAAAGTATCGAAGGACAAAGGCAAGTATTTCGGACCCTACCCGAACTCGCAAGCTGCCTACGAGACCAAGAAACTGCTCGACCGCCTCTACCCTTTGCGCAAATGCAAGACGCTCAAAGACAAAGTCTGTCTCTACTATCACATCAACCAATGCATCGCACCGTGTGAATACAAAGTCGAGCCGGAAACGTACCAAGGCATGGTCAAAGAGATCACCCGTTTTCTAAACGGAGGTCATCGCGAGATCGCCGACAACTTGCGCGACCAGATGATGCAGGAAGCGGAGAACCTCAATTTCGAGCGCGCCAAGGAACTGCGCGATCAGATCGAAGCCATCGAGCGCGTCATGGAGAAGCAAAAAGTCACGATGGCCGACACCGTTGACCGCGACGTGTTTGGCTATTTTGCTGACAAAGAGCATATGTGTGTCCAAGTGTTTTACATGCGCCAAGGCAAACTGATTGAACGCGATGTCCAGATCTTCCCGTACCACGGCGAAGAACGTGAGGACTTTTTGTCATACGTTACGCAATTTTACATCGACAACGCCGATCTCCCCAAGGAAATTCTCCTGCCCTACGAAGGCGAAGAAGCGCAAGTGCTGGAGGAGTGGCTCAAGGGCGTCCACGTTAAAACGCCGCAACGCGGGGACAAAAAACAACTCGTCGACATGGCGGTTGAGAACGCCAAGATCGCCCTCAACGAGCGTTTTAAACTGATGGAACGCGATCAGAACCGCACGATCCGCGCCGTCGAGCAAATCGGGGAAGCGATGATGATCCCGACGCCGCGTCGCATCGAAGCGTTCGACAACTCGAACATCCAAGGCACGGACGCCGTAGCGGCGATGATCGTGTTCGTCGACGGCCAACCGTCACGCAAAGATTACCGCAAGTTCAAGATCAAGACCGTCCAAGGCCCGGACGACTATGCTTCGATGCGCGAAGTCATCCGCCGTCGCTACACCCGTTTGCTAAAAGAGAACCAGTCCCTCCCGGACTTGGTGCTCGTCGACGGCGGTCGCGCCCACATCAACGCAGCGCTCGATGTCTTGGAGAACGAATTGGGTCTCGACATCCCGGTGTGCGGACTTGCCAAGGACGACCGTCACCGCACATCGCAACTCTTCCTCGGCGAAGACCCTGCCCCGATTCCGATCGACCGCACGTCGCAGGGCTTCTACTTGCTGACGCGCATCCAAGACGAAGTTCACCGGTTTGCGATCACCTTCCACCGCGAAACCAAGGGGAAAAACGCGTTCCGCTCTGTCCTTGACGACATTCCGGGTGTGGGAGAGAAACGTCGCAAAGCGTTGCTCAAACACTTCGGCTCCGTGCAAGCGATGAAGACCGCCAGCGTCGAAGAATACCGCAAAGCGGGAGTCGGGGACAAGTTGGCGCGAGAGATCTTGAATTTTTTGGCGCAGGCATGATATACTAACGAAAGTTTTATAGGAACCTCATCTCTCAACGAGGTGAGTAGAGGCGCGAATCGATCAAGAGTACGTACGAGGAGAGACCGGGATCTCAATGAATCGTGGGGAAAGGGACGTTCGCCGAAGCCGAGGACACACCGGGTGACTTCAGGCTGGGTCTGCATTGAACAAGTGCAGGACTGTCACGTGACGGAATTTACCCGTCGTCACGTGGAGGACTATCTCACAACCAGGGGAGAAGAGGGACACCGTACGTCTGTTTTCAGCCGTAGGAAGGGATTCCCTTTCTTACGGCTGTTTTTATTTTAGGAACGGAGTCCTCTCACCCGCAATGTGAAAAGTCACAGCACAGAGACAGGATGGGAGTGGAGAAAACCTATGGCATTGATTGTGAAAAAGTTCGGCGGCTCTTCGGTCGCCAACGCCGAACGCATCCAGCGTGTGGCACGCCGCGTCGTGGAGTCCGCGAACGAGGGGAATTCCGTCGTGGTCGTCGTCTCCGCAATGGGCGATACGACAGACGACCTGATCGACCTCGCGCGTCAATTGACGACCAATCCGTCACCGCGTGAGATGGACATGTTGCTCTCGACAGGGGAGCAAATTTCCATTGCGTTGCTCGCGATGGCCGTTCAACAACTGGGGCATACAAGCATTTCGTTCACAGGCGGTCTGGCCGGGATCTCGACCGAGGCGGTGCATGGTCGCGCACGGATTACCGACATCGACCCGACTCGTCTGCACGGAGCGCTGAACGACGGGAGCATCGTCATCGTCGCCGGGTTCCAAGGCACCTCCGAGGACGGCTCGATCACGACGCTGGGTCGCGGCGGTTCCGACACGACGGCGGTCGCGTTGGCCGCAGCTCTGAAAGCGGACTTATGCGAAATCTACACCGACGTGGACGGCGTCTATACCACCGACCCGCGCGTCGTGAAAGCAGCGAGCAAACTTTCGGCGATCTCCTACGATGAGATGCTGGAACTGGCGCACTTGGGAGCAGGCGTCCTGCATCCGCGCGCCGTCGAATTTGCGAAACAATACAACGTCGCGCTGATGGTGCGTTCGAGCTTCAATCACAATCCGGGTACGCTGGTAGAGGAGGTCGCAGCAATGGAACAAGGACAAATCGTACGAGGGATCGCTCACGACATGAACGTGGTCAAAGTCGGTCTGGTGGGTGTGCAAAGCCGCACCGGCAACTTGAAACGCATCTTCCAAGCATTGGCGGATCAAGCGGTCAACGTGGACATCATCGTCACATCGGTTGTGCATGACGAGCAATCGGACATCTCCTTCACGATTGGCGAGGACGATCTCGACACCACGCTGACGACGCTGAAATCGCAATTTCCGGATGTGCAACTCTCTGTGGAACAAAACTTGGCGAAAGTCTCCATCGTCGGCGCGGGCATGATCTCGAACCCGGGGGTTGCGGCGCAGATGTTTGCAACGCTTGCCGATGCGGGCATTTCGATCAAGATGGTTTCCACCTCGGAGATCAAAGTTTCGACCGTAATCGATCAAGATCGCGCACACCAAGCGGTGCAAGCTCTGCACACTTCGTTTGGGCTCGATTCTGTACAAGAAGCTGTCGTGGCAGGTCTTGACAGCCACGCATAGTCCGTGATAAAACAGGTAATAACTTCATAAACGTGATGATTCACTCTTATCGAGAGCGGCGGAGGGACTGGCCCGACGAAGCCCGGCAACCTCGTTCGTACCCACACGAACGAAGAGGTGCTAAATCCAGCAAGCGTGTGTACCGTACACGCTTGGCAGATAAGAGGTGGAATCCTGGATACAGGACCCCCTCTTTTTTATTTAAAAAGTGGGGGTTTTTTACGATCCGATGGAGGGATTCCCAATGACGATCTACGTACAAAAATTCGGCGGCACATCTGTCGCCGACGCAGAACGCATTCAAAAAGCGGCACGTCGTCTCGTTGAGACGGCACAGGCCGGGCACCAAGTCGTCGCCGTCGTCTCGGCGATGGGGCATACCACCGATCATTTGGTGGACTTGGCAGGTCTTCTGTCAGACAATCCGTCGCCGCGAGAAATTGATATGTTGCTCTCCACGGGGGAGCAGGTCACCTGCGCGCTGATGGCGATTGCCGTGCAGCAGTTGGGTGCGTCGAGCATCTCGCTCACCGGCGGGCTCGCGGGCATTCGCACGGAGTCTCACCACGGGCGTGCGCGGATCATCGACATCGACCCGACGCGCATCTGGGCCGAATTGGGGCAGGGCAAGATCGTCATCGTCGCCGGATTCCAAGGGTTGACCCCCTGTGGAGAGATCGCCACGCTCGGTCGAGGCGGTTCCGACACGACAGCCGTTGCGCTGGCAGGGGCGTTGGGTGCCGATCTGTGCGAAATCTACACCGACGTGGACGGTGTCTATACCACCGACCCGCGCATCGTCCCGCACGCACAGCGAATCAACGAGATTCCCTACGACGAGATGTGGGAATTGGCGCATCTCGGGGCGAACGTCCTGCACCCGCGGGCTGTTGAAGCGGCTCGCCGACACCGTGTTCCCGTGCGCGTGCGCTCCTCCTTCGAGTACGACGATCCGGGGACGCTGCTCACCTCGACGGTAGCGAATGCTCTAGCACTGCCCGTCTACGGGATCGCACTGGACCCCGACCTGCAATCCGGCTGGCCGGGAGACACGTTCGAAGCCGATGGTGACCTCGCCAAGATCTCAGTCGTCGCCGCGCCGCTGACCACAGGAGCCGAGCTGCACCCGCAGATTCGAGTTGCGCTGGAAGGGGCCGACATCTCGGTGCACGGCCTGCACGTCAGCGTCACCTGTTGCTCCTGTCTGGTGGAAAAAAGCCACGTCCACGAAGCGGTGCGTGTCTTGCACACCGCGCTGGGACTCGACGCGAAACGTACGAAAATTCTTGACACTTTTGAATGAAACGTGTTACAACATGGTAAGACTAGAAGTAAACAACAAAACCATAACGTGAAACTCTTATCGAGAGCGGCGGAGGGACTGGCCCGACGAAGCCCGGCAACCTCGTCTGTACACAACAGGCGAAGAGGTGCTAAATCCAGCAGACACGGCGTGTAGACGCCTGTCTGACAGATAAGAGGTGGACTGTACATACAGGACCTCCTCTTGTAATTCACAAGCAGGGGGTCTTTTTTATGCTCTCGAGAGAAAGGTTGGGATGAGGTTGACGGTGTTGGAGAAGTGTCGTACGAAGACGTTGGTGTTGCCTGAGTTCCGCTTGGAGAGCGGGGCGTTGTTGCGCGAAGTGAAGGTGTCGTATGAAGCGCACGGAACCTTGAACGAGACGGGGACGAATGCTGTCTTGGTCTGTCATGCGCTGACAGGAGACGCGCAGGCATCGCAATGGTGGAACGGCGTGGTTGGACCGAAGCAAGCGCTGGACACCGAGCGGTATTTTGTCATCTGCTCAAACGTGCTCGGCGGCTGCATCGGTTCAACGGGGCCGCAATCGGTGAACCCGGAGACGGGGCACCCTTACGGCAGTTCGTTTCCGACTGTGACGATTCGCGACATGGTTCACTTGCAACATCGGTTGCTGCAGGAACTCGGCGTTCCGAACTTGCACCTCGTCATCGGCGGTTCGATGGGCGGGCTGCAAGCGATCGAATGGGCGGTGACCTATCCATCGTTCGTGCGCCACTGCATCCCGATCGCCTCCGCTCAACAGCTCTCGGCGCTCGCCATCGCTTACAACGACGCGATGCGCACCGCGATCACCAACGACCCCGCCTGGAACGGAGGCGACTACTACGACGGTCCTGGCCCCCTGCAAGGCTTTGCCTTGGCACGCAAGATCGGTATGATTACCTACCGCTCCTATGAACTGTTCGAAGATCGCTTCGGGCGGGAGACGACACCGAACGCCGCTTCCTACCAGATCCAAAGCTACCTCGCCCACCACGGGCAGAAGTTGGTCAATCGATTCGATGCCGGCAGTTACCTCTGCTTGTTGAACGCAATGGACCATCACGACATCGGACGCGACCGTGGGGGCCTGCAGGAAGCCTTGCAGCGTATTACGGCAAACGTGCTGTGGGTTGGGATCGACAGTGACCGTTTGTACCCGTCAGTTGAACAGAGGGCCTGCTACGAGGCGTTGCTCCGAGCGGGCGTGAAGTGCGAGTATGCGGAAATCGCATCGGTGCATGGACACGATGCGTTTTTGATTGAAGCGGAGCAGACGTCGGAGACCGTAAAACGCTTTTTACAACGAGTGGAGGGATGATGAATATGACAGCAGAGAAAAAAGGCACGGTGCGCGTAGGAATTTTGGGCCTTGGCACGGTCGGCGGCGGTGTGTTCAAGACCCTCCACAGCAACCGGGAGACGATTCGAAAACGCACCGGGTACGAAGTGGAGGTCACGTCGATTCTCGTTCGCGACTTGGAAAAAGAGCGTCAGTTCGACATCGACGCAAGGCTGCTGACGCTTTATCCTGAAGATGTTTTGAACGCCGAATACGATGTGCTGATCGAAGTGATGGGCGGTCTGGAACCGGCGCGCACGGTGATCACGGAAGCCCTGCGCACCGGGCGCCACGTCATCACGGCGAACAAAGAACTGATGGCAAAACATGGTGCCGAATTGCTCGCCGTCGCCGAGCAAAGCGGTGCCCACCTGTTGTTTGAAGCGAGTGTTGCCGGGGGCATTCCGGTCATTCGCATGTTGCAGGGCTACTTGACGGCAAACCGTGTCAAGGGAATTTCCGGCATTCTGAACGGCACGTGCAACTACATTTTGACCGAGATGGGCAGCACGGGGCGCGAGTACGCCGACATCTTGGAAGACGCCAAAGCGCTCGGCTATGCAGAAGCCGATCCGACCTCAGACGTCGAGGGCTTCGATGCTGCTTACAAACTCGCGATCCTCACCAACCTCGCGTACGAAGCGGAAGTTGACCTCGCGCAGATCGAACGCGTGGGCATCACCTCTCTGCAAGCGGCCGATCTCGAACTGGCGGAACGCCTGGGCTACTCGATCAAACTGATCGGCAACGCGCGCGAGACAGACGATGGCTTGCAGCTCTCCGTACGCCCGCGCTTGTTGCCCAAAGCCCATCCGCTGGCGAACATCAACGACGTGTTCAACGCCGTCACGATCCAAGCGGACGTCGTGGGCGAGTTGACGTTCTCCGGTCGCGGGGCAGGGGAATTCCCGACGGCCAGCGCCGTGATCGAAGACTTGACCGCGCTGCTGTGCGGAGAGAGCTCCATTCGCCGTCCGTCGTGGAAACGCCGCATCTCAGGCGACGCCGGAGCGAAAAAAGCGCAAGGCAACGCTTGGTACTTGTCCTATTGTTGTCGCCCGGATGACGTGCAGGAAATCGAAGTGAAAGTGGTCGAAAGCCTGCTCACCCAAGGCGCGTTCCTCAATGCTCGCGGAGAAGTGGCACAAAAAAACGGTCTCGTGCGCCAAGGTTGGCTGGTAGGGGGCGTGTCGGAGCAGGAACTGCAACAAACTTTACAAACACTCTACAAAACAGGGGCAAATGAGCGTACAGCCGTGCTCCTGCCGGTTGAAGGGGAAATTGTACCGGGTGTAGAATGGAAGCAACAAGTTCCTTCGATTAACGAAGCGTTGCTTTCCGTTCGACATGCATGGTAGCACACCCGGCTGTCAGGTCATGCTACAGGAGCATGACCTTTCCTTTTGTGTCCCATACTAGGCATACTGTGGGAACCTGCAAATTCGTTGAAAGATTGTATTTGGCGGAGCAATTCGACAGTATACGTCGAATGGTGTCAAGGTATGTGTGACAGTTTCTTGACATGACTTCTGCCAAAACAGTACAATTTATAAAGCGTTAACAGGCCGCCGGAGCCCCTCCGGGAGGTCCATCAAAGGGGGGCGCATGATATCGGTTTCATTGGGAGCGTAAAATCGGGTATGTGATAGATTGCACGTACCGGGGAAGCACGGCCGTGTACACACGGCTATTTTCGGAAGGAGGATCTATGTGGCAAACAATCAAGTAAACCGAGACTTTCTGTTCCGTCGTTTGCACAGTCTGCTCGGGGTAGTACCTATCACTTTGTTCTTGTTCATCCATTTGACCATGAACGCATTCGCAACCAAAGGTGCAGAGGCGTTCAATGAAAAAGCGGGCATGTTGGAGAGCATGCCGTTCCTGCCGATCATCGAGTGGGTGTTCATTTTCTTGCCGCTCCTGTACCACGGCGTCTACGGCATGTATGTGGCGTACACCTCCGGGTACAACGGTTCCAAGTATTCTTGGGGCCGCAACGTGATGTTCACCCTGCAACGCGTTTCGGGTGTCATCACCTTCATCTTCATCCTGTACCATCTCTGGACTGCTAAGATCTTGCCGGATGGTCCGACGTATGACATGGTTCACCAGATCCTGACCAATCCGCTGCAATACGCTTTCATGATCATCGGTACCGTTTGTGCCGTCTTCCACCTTGCGAACGGCCTCTGGGGCTTCTTGATCCATTGGGGCGTCACTGTCGGCCCGCGTGCACAGCGCGTATCCGCATACGTGCTGATGGGCTTGTTCGTCGTGCTGTCCGCTGTCGGCGTGTCCGCACTGGTGGCATTCCACGGTTAATCGTCGTAGGCAATCGCACAGTTAGGAGGAAATGCAATGAGCAACCAACGCATCATCGTCGTCGGGGGCGGTCTGGCAGGCTTGATGGCAACCATCAAGTGCTGTGAAGACGGCATCCCGGTTGACTTGTTCTCGTTAGTACCTGTTAAACGTTCCCACTCAGTGTGCGCACAGGGTGGCATCAACGGCGCCGTCAACACCAAGGGTGAGGGTGACTCCCCGTGGGAACACTTTGACGACACCGTTTACGGTGGCGACTTCCTCGCCAACCAACCGCCGGTCAAAGCAATGTGTGACGCTGCGCCGGGCATCATCCACCTCATGGACCGTATGGGCGTTATGTTCAACCGTACTCCGGAAGGTCTGCTGGACTTCCGTCGTTTCGGCGGCACCCAATACCACCGTACCGCGTTCGCGGGCGCAACCACCGGCCAACAGTTGCTGTACGCGCTCGACGAGCAAGTGCGCCGTTTCGAGTCCCAAGGTCTCGTTCAAAAGTATGAAGGCTGGGAATTCCTCTCCGCAATCCTCGATGACGAAGGCGTTTGCCGCGGCATCACCGCACAGGACCTGCGTTCGATGGAAATCCAATCCTTCACCGGCGACGCTGTGATCATGGCAACCGGCGGCCCGGGCCTCGTGTTCGGCCGTTCCACCAACTCGATCATCAACACCGGTACCGCGGCATCCGCGCTCTACCAACAAGGTGTCAAATACGCGAACGGCGAGTTCATCCAGATTCACCCGACTGCGATCCCGGGCGACGACAAACTGCGTCTGATGTCCGAGTCCGCTCGTGGTGAAGGGGGTCGCGTCTGGACGTACAAGGACGGCAAACCGTGGTACTTCCTCGAAGAAAAATACCCGGCATACGGCAACCTCGTTCCGCGTGACATCGCAACTCGTGAGATCTTCTCCGTCTGCGTAGACCAAGGCCTCGGCATCAACGGCGAGAACATGGTGTACCTCGACGTGTCGCACATTCCGAAGGAAGTTCTCGACGTCAAACTTGGCGGGATCATGGAGATCTACGAGAAGTTTGCCGGCGACGACCCGCGCAAAGTCCCGATGAAGATCTTCCCGGCTGTCCACTATTCGATGGGCGGCATGTGGGTCGATTTCGTCGACGATCACAAGAACGGCCGTTACAACCAAATGACCAACATCCCGGGCCTCTTCGCAGCGGGCGAGTGCGAATACCAGTACCACGGTGCAAACCGTCTGGGCGCGAACTCCTTGCTCTCCGCGATCTTCGGCGGTATGGTCACCGGCCCGTCGGCTGTTAAGTACGCGAAAGGCCTCAAGAAGTCTTCCGCCGATCTCGACAAGTCTGTGTTCGAAACCGAACGCACCAAGCAAGAGCAGAAGTACGAGTCGATCCTCAAGATGGAGGGTACGGAGAACCCGTACGCGCTGCATCGTGAGCTCGGCCAAATCATGACCGACAACATGACCGTCGTTCGCTACAACGATCGCCTCAAGAAAACCGAAGAGAAGATCGTCGAACTGATGGAACGTTTCAAGAACATCGGCATGGCTGACAAGTCCCGTTGGGAGAACATGATGGCACCGTTCACCCGCCAACTGTGGAACATGCTTGAACTGGCACGGGCGATGACCGTCTCCGCACTGCTCCGTGACGAATCCCGCGGTGCGCACTACAAACCGGACTTCCCGGAACGTAACGACGAGCGCTATTTGAAGTCCTCCATCGCTTCTTGGACTCCGGACGGCCCGGTCGTTTCCTACGAAGAAGTCGATGTCTCCCTGATCGAGCCGCGTCTGCGCAACTACGCAGTCGACAAGCATTCCTAAGAAATAGAGTAGAAAGGAGGAGACAGAAATGAGCACAAAAGAAATTCACCTGATCATTGAACGCCAAGACCGTCAGGACGGCCAAGCCTACACGGAGGAATTCCGCGTTCCGTACCGTCCGAACATGAACGTCATCGCTTGCCTGATGGAGATTCAGCGCAGCCCGAAAAACTCTTCCGGCAAGGATGTTGCACCGGTCGCTTGGGAATCGAACTGCTTGGAAGAAATCTGCGGCGCTTGTATGATGGTCATCAACGGCAAGCCGCGCCAAGCTTGCTCCGCGCTGATTGACCAACTGGAGCAACCGATCCGTTTGAAGCCGGCTCGCACCTTCCCGGTTGTCCGTGACCTCGTCATCGACCGTTCCCGCATGTTCAAGGCTCTGCAACGCGTCAAGGCATGGGTGCCGATCGACGGTACCTACGACCTCGGTGCCGGCCCGCGCATGGCAGAACGTGAACGTCAATGGGCGTACGAGCTCTCCAAGTGCTTCACCTGCGGCGCTTGCGTCGAAGCGTGCCCGAACGTCAACGAACGCACCAAGTTCATCGGTCCGTTCGCGATCTCGCAAGCTCGTCTCTTCAACACGCACCCGACCGGTGAGATGCACAAGGAAGACCGTTTCGAAGCTCTGATGGGCGAAGGCGGCATCCATGAATGCGGCAACTCGCAAAACTGTGTGCAGGTTTGCCCGAAAGGCATCCCGCTCACCACGTCGATTGCAGCGATGAACAAGGCGGTTAACCGCCACGCAATCTCTTCTTGGTTGAAACGCTAGACCCGCGAGAGACTTACACCGAAGACCACCTGCCGCTCGCCGACAGGTGGTCTTTTTTAGAGTCAAGTCTTGTCGAAAACTCTCGTTTAGCTTATAATGATAAAATAAGTGTCCTTCATAAATAAGTGTTACGTGAGCATGAGCAAAAGGGGATGTGGTACTCCATGCACGCACAGATCATAGTTCCGTTTCTTGAGTCCGCCCAACAGGTCCTCCAGATGATGACACCTGCAGCAATGAATCCGGGAACGGTGACACCGGCGACCCCCGACCTTCATTCGCATCATGTATGGATTCGTATCGATTTGAAGGGTCACATGGACGGTCAAGTCGCGTTCGGTCTCTCGCCGGAGATGGCGATCAAGATCGCTTCTGCGATGATGGGCGGTTTTGAATTGAGCGCATTTGACGAGATGAGCCAGAGCGCTGTTGCTGAATTGGCCAACATGATTTCGGGCAACGCTTGTATGCAACTGTCCAACAGTGGGATGAACTTCGACATCACGCCGCCGCAAGTGCAGGTAGGCGATACCATCACTCAACCGGCTGGGGAGATTGCGTACGTTGTTCCGCTTGAACTGCAAGAGATGGGCATCATGGAGATCAAGTTGCTCGTGGGGTAAGGTATGTACAGATGCATTGCGAAAGGTCTTTCTCGTGGAAGGCCTTTTTTTGTTGACCATCCCGTCCCAAACCCGCACCGTTAGGCACCCCCTCCACATAAGATAACCTGACTGAATCCCTAGACCTTGACTTCATGACCCGAGCAAGGAGGGATCGAGAGTGACAGCGGGCAAGGACACGCGAGGAAAATCCCTACTCACCATTCGTGAACGAGAAGTCTTCGAACTTCTCGTTCAAGACAAGACGACCAAGGAAATCGCTGACCAACTGTTTATCAGCGAGAAGACGGTCCGCAACCACATTAGCAATGTGATGAAAAAGCTGAACGTCAAAGGACGCTCGCAAGCAGTGGTCGAGTTGGTGCGACTCGGGGAATTGCAGATCTGACTGCCGCTCTCCACAAAAAAAGACCGTTGAGATCTCACGATCTCGACGGTCTTTTTTTTATTTCACAGCGGCTGCTTGGCGTGCTTCGAAGTGCGGTTTGATCGCATCGGCGGCGAAACCACCGGAGATCAGAACGGCTTCTACACCGGCGCCCAAGTGGCCCGCGCCGCAGATGAAGAGGCCCGGCATCGGGGTCTTGGTTTTCGGGAATTCGTTCTTGCGATCCGGCTTCGTGCCGTAAACAGAGCCTTGGTAGGTGCGGATGTAGCGGGAAGCCGATTTCGGTGTGGAAATTTCGTAGGAGACCATGTTGTCAGCCGTTTCGGCGTCGATCTCGCGGACGATTTCCATGAAGAGTTCGCCGAGCTTCTCTTTGAGCTTTGCGTATTCTTCCGGGCTCATGTTGTTGTAGTAGTCGAGGTCTGCTTTGGCGACCAAGTTGAGGGTGATGCCGCCTTCGCCTTCCGGGAACAGGGACGGATCGTGGGCCGGAGACGAGAAGTAGGCGCAACGGACGAAGGTGAGACCGTACTCTTTGAGTTCTTTCGGCTCTTTGAAGTAGTAGGTGACCATCGCTTTGTGCGGGAACGGTTTTTTCATGAAGCCTTGGAAGATGTACGCAGAAGCGGACGGCTTCAGTCCTTTGACGAGCTCTTGGTATTCTTCGCTCAGGTGTTCCAGACCCAGCAGCGATTCAAACGTCATGCGGGTGTCGGCGTTGGAGACGACGATCGGTGCGTAGAAATTGCCTTTGCTGGTTTCGACGCCTGCGATCTTGCCGTCTTCCACGAGGAACTTTTTGACGGAGGTGTTGACCATGATCTTGCCGCCGTACTCTTGGAATTTGGTGATGAAGGCGTTCGCGAGTTGAGAAGAGCCGCCTTTGATGCGGAAACCGCCGATGATGAAGTAGCCGAGCAACGGGAGCATGTCCGAGGTCGGGGTGTTCTCGTTGGCGTCACCGATGAAGTGGGAGAGCATGGAGACTTCCTTTTTCAGCATCGGGTCTTTTAGGTATTCGTCCATGAATTCACCCCAGGTGGTGTTCATGAGGTGGTAGTTGTGCGGGTGAATCTGCGCGTACGACATGACTTCTTCTTCGGTCGGCATGCGCGGGGTGAGGCGGTCGGATTCGAAGAAGGAGTATTTCTCGACGTATGCTTTTTCTGCGAAGTCGAAGAATCCGCGGATGCCTTCTGCCTCTTGCGGGTAGCGCGAGCAGAGGCTGTCGACCCAGCCTTCGAGCGTGTTCGGGAGTTCCCAGTAGTGACCGCCGTAGGAGAAGTGGAACTCGGTTTTCAAGAACTCGAGTTCCTTCCACAGATCGTGGCGGGTCAGGAAGTGGTTGACCGCACCCAACGGGCCGAGACCGGAGACGGATTCGACACCGGCTTCGATGATATACTTGCCTTTGCGGTTGTACGTGTGGGTTGCACCGCCGTAGACGGAGTGGCCTTCGAGCATCAGCACTTTCGCGCCTGCTTGTGCCAATTCAACACCGACCGTCATGCCGCCGACGCCGGAGCCGACGATGATTACGTCGTATTGGTCTTCGGCTTGGGGTGCTTCCGGCAATACGGTCAGTTCCCATTCGGTTTCCGGCGGTTGGCCGGTTTCCAAGAATTTTTGCATCGCGGAGTAGGTTTCGGTGTAGACTTCCTCGATGATTTTCACTTGTTCTTCAGAACCTTCCGGGAAAGAAGCGATCAATTCCAGTGCTTTTTCCAGACGGGTGTCGCCGGAGAACGTGGCGACTTGGCGGATAAACTCCAATTGTTCAGAAATTTGCATTCGTGGAACCTCCTCGTGTCAGATTACTTCACAGCCGCTTCACGGCGGGCTTCGAAGTGGGATTTAACTTTCTCAGACGCATAGCCGCCGGAGATGACAACGGCTTCCACACCCGGTCCGTGTACGCCGGCACCGCAGAGGTACAGGCCTTGAATCGGAGCGTTGGTGTTCGGGAACTTGCGGTCTTTGTCAAAGCGGATGTTGTAGATCGAGCCTTGGTACGTGCGCAGGTATTGACGCGCAGTTTTCGGCGTGGAGATTTCGAACCACAGCAGGTGGTCGGCCATGTCCGGGTCGATTTTGCGCAGGAGTTTCATGAACACGCCGTCGAGTTTTTCTTTGAGTTCTGCGTATTCTTCCTTGCTCATCGCAGCGAACTTGTCCGCATCCGCCGGGTAGTTCAAGTTGATCGTCAGTTGACCTTCGCCATCCGGCAACAGTTCCGGGTCGTGGGTCCCTGCCGAAACGTAGGAGCAACGGCCGATGGTCATGCCGATTTCCGGCGCTTCAACCGGCTCATCGAAGTAGTAGGTGACGATCGCATCGGTCGGGAACGGCTTGGAGAAGACTCCTTGGAAGATAAACGCCGACATCGACGGTTCGAGGGTTGCGACTTTGGCTTGGTAGTCTTCGGTGAGGTTTTCGAGGCCGACGAGGTTTTCATAGAGCAGGCGCGGGTCGACGTTGGAGATGACAATCGGCGCGTAGAACGTGCCTTTTTCCGTCTCAACGCCCTTGGCGACGCCGTTTTCGATGATCACTTTGTTGACGGTGACGGAGTGGCGTGCAACACCGCCGTACTCACGGAATTTGCTGATCAACGCGTTGGCGAGTTTCGCCGAACCGCCCTTGATGCGGTAGCCGCCGACGATGAAGTAGCCGAGCAACGGCAGCATGTCCGACGTCGGGGTGTCTTCGTTGCGGTCGCCGATGAAGTGCGTGAGCAACGAGACTTCCTTGCGCAGCGCCGGGTCTTTCAAGTACTCGCCCATGAACTCACCCCAAGTGGTGGTCATCAGACGGTAGTTGTTCGGATGGAGCTGTGCGTATGACATCTTCTCTTCGTCGGTAGGCGGGCGAGGCGTGATGCGGTCCGGCTCGAAGAAGGAGTATTTTTCCTCATAAGCTGTGATAGCGGTTTGGAAGAACGGGCGGATGCCTTCCGCATCGTTCGGGTAGCGCTGGCAGAGGTCTTCGATCCAATCTTCCAGCGTGTTCGGGATGGCGACATAGCGCGAACCCATACGGAAGTGGAAGCTCGTTTTCAGAAGTTCGATGTCATTCCACAGGTCATGGCGCTTCAGGAAATGGTTGACAGAACCGAGATGGCCGAGGCCGGAGACCGTTTCCACCCCTGCGTCGAAGGTGTATTTGCCTTTGCGCATGTAGTTGTGAGCCGCGCCCCCGAAGGTATAGTGCGCTTCGAGAATCAGCACTTTCGCACCCGCAGATGCGAGTTCGAGACCGGCGGTGAGACCACCCATGCCGGAACCGATGATGATGACGTCATACTGGTCGTCGCCCTCCGGGGCTTGCGGCAGAATGGTCGGCTCCCATTCAAGTTCCGGAGCAGATGCTTGGCTGTAGCCGTTCATCGCTTCTTTCACTTGACGGTACACTTCCGCGACCATGCCTTTTTGTTGGGGAGAACCCGCCGGCATGAGTTGAATCATCGACAGTGCAGCTTTCAAGCGAGCGTCGCCGGTCAATTCTGCGGCTTGCTTCAGGAATTCAATCTGTTCCAGCAGTTGATCCTTAGACATTCCATGACCTCCTAGAGATGTGGGGGTTTTTTTGAAAAACTATCAGGTTGTAGATTTTACTAATAAGCAGAATTTACAACCTGTAATAAACTTGACTTCGCGGTTCAATATAACATAAAAGACTTCTCTGTGTAAATGTGTTTGATTAAAAATGGCGTAACTTTGTTTTATTTGTTGCTTGCTTTTCGCTCTTCATTGTAGGAATACCAAGGGTTGAGTAGTTTCGAAATGTTCGTAACTGCAGGTGATTATTTTGTAACTATGGGTATTGTAAATCATAATTCCAATTTTGTTTCATCGTATTGAAGTTTAATTGTTTGTATGATACAACTACGGATATGGTAATGTAAAATATCCTAAACAACGGTCGGGGTGAACTTCATGAAATGGGTGAAAACAGAGCTGGACGTGCGCTACGTGGAATGTGACCCAATGAACGTGGTTCACCACTCCAACTATCTCGTATGGTTTGAGATCGGGAGGATCGCATTGGCTGGGGAAGCCGGCATCGACTTTTCGCGATTGTCAGAAGAGATTTACTTGCCGGTCATCGACTTCCGATGCCAACTCAAAGACTCTGCACGCTTCGGCCAGACCGTGGTCGTGGAGACGGCTCTCGAGCGGCCGACCAAAGCTCTCTTGGAGTTCAAATACCGTGTCTATCGCAAACAAGGCCGCCAATTGCTGGCGACCGGAGAAACTCGACACGCGATGACCTCGTCCGCCGGGCAACTGATCGTCCGCATCCCGGAAGAGGTGCAACAAAAAATTGATAACTTTCTCGGAGGGATCGTATGAAGACGGCGTTTATCTTCCCGGGACAAGGCACGCAAGCGGTCGGTATGGGCCGCGACTTCACTTCGCGCCATCCGGCTGTGTTCGGACCGCTTTTTGAAGAAGCGAACGACATCCTGGGTTTTGATTTGAAAAAGCTCTGCTTCCAAGGGCCGATTGAGGAGCTGACAGACACGTCAGTTGCACAATCGGCGATTTATACCGTCAGCGTGGGCGTTCATCGCCTGTTGACAAATGAAGGTTTCCGCCCGGATATCGTCGCCGGATTGAGCCTTGGTCAATTCGCCGCCATCGCCGCTTCCGGAGCGATGACGTTCCAAGATGGTCTCCAAATCGTCAAACGACGCGGCAAGTTGATGTCGGAAGTGAAACGCCAAGGAGACATGGTCGCTGTCATCACTCTCAATGAAGAGACGATGGACCAAGTCAAGGAAGTTGTCGCCCTTCGCGGTGGCAACATCGGGGTCGACAACTCGCCGACGCAGCTCGTGCTCTCGGGTGAGGCCGAAACCATGAAGGCGTTGTTCGAAGAACTGGGCACGATCACCGGTGTGAAACCGCGTATGCTGCGCGTCTCGCAAGCGTTCCACTCCGATCTGATGATCGAGATGGAAGACGATCTGATGGAGTATGTGGCACAGTTCCCGCTCAAGAAGCCGGATACCCCGATCATCTTGAACTGCGGCGCGCAAGTCGAAGATTCGCTTCAAGGCATCATCGACGACATCCGCGGCCAATGCACCAAGACTGTGCAATGGCGCAAAACGGTGGACAAGCTGGCGGAACTCGGCGTCGAAACGCTGGTGGAAGTTGGGGCAAGCCGCACGCTGGTCGGGCTGATGAAAGCATGGCCGCAGCACAAATGGACGCTGTGTACAACCGATTCGACTTCCAACTACATGCGGACGGTCAAAACGTTGAAAACGCAAGCGGGAGTTCTCAAAGGGTAAGGGGGAGCAGAGAGTGGTTCAAGAGCGTATCGCAGTTGTCACAGGCGGCTCGCGCGGGATTGGCCGAGCGATCGTCAAAGATTTGGCACAGCAAGGCGCAACCGTTGTCTTCACCTTCAACGGAAACCAAGCGAAAGCCGAAGAGACCGTGCAAGAGATCATCGCCGAGGGCGGCATGGCCGTCGCGATCAAGTGCGACGTTTCCAAAGAGAAGGAAGTCAAAGATCTGTTCAAGGAAGTCCGTACTCGCTTTGGCAAGCTGGACATCCTCGTCAACAACGCAGGGGTGACCAACGACGGCTTTGTCGCAATGATGAGTGAAGCGAAGTTCGAAGACGTGGTAAAAGTCAATCTCGGCGGCACGTTCCTCACCACTCGTGAAGCTGTGAAGTTGATGATGAAGCAAAAGTCGGGCGCCATCGTCAACCTCGCCTCGACGAGCGGCATCTCCGGCAACAAAGCGCAAACGAACTACGCTGCATCCAAGGGCGGCATTATCGCCTTCACCAAAGCGCTGGCTCAAGAAGTGGCGGAACACAACATACGCGCCAACGTCGTGGCTCCGGGTTTCATTGAAACCGACATGACCAAAGGCATGGACCAAGGCGTTCTGAACAAAATGTTGGAACTGATTCCGCTGCGCCGTATCGGCAAGCCGGAAGACATCGCATACCTGACCACGTTTTTATGCTCTGACCGCGCCTCCTACATCACCGGCAAGGTGTATACGGTAGACGGCGGCCTGGTCAATGGCTGATTCATACATCCACTACATTTATTGAAGAGAGGGCGAAAAAGAGATGTTGCTGACCTATGCATCCGTAAAAGAACAGGCGGAGAAACGCCGTGAACTGACCAACCGAATCAAGGCGATCATCGTAGATCGTCTGAGCCTCGACATCGAGCCGGAACTGATCACCGACGACCAACCGCTGTTCGGTCGTGGCTTGGGCCTCGACTCCATCGACGCGCTGGAATTGACCGTCTGCATCGAAGACGAGTTCGGTGTCACGCTGTACGACGACAACATGGAAGTTTTGGGCTCGATCAACAAACTCGCTGACTATATCACGGAGAACATGGAGTGATCTCACTGTGAAAACGATTATGAACGCGGATGAGATCCGCAACCTGATCCCGCACCGCTGGCCGTTCCTGCTCTTGGACCGCGTCGTGGAACTCGATCCGGGCAAGAGCGGTACGGGTTTGAAAAACGTCACCGTTTCCGAGCCGTACTTCCAAGGCCACTTCCCGAGCGAATCGATCATGCCGGGCGTCCTCATCATCGAGTCGCTCGCTCAATTGATCGCCGTCGTCTCGGGCACCGGAGCGATTGAAGAAGCGAAAGCGGCCGGCGTCACCGAAGCGCTCGATCCCGCCGGGCTCGTGGGCTATCTCGTTTCCATCCGTGACATCAAATTCATGCGTCCGGTTGTGCCGGGCGATCAATTGGAGTTGAAAGTCTCGTTTGGCCGTTCCGTCGGTCTGCTGACGATGGTCAAAGTCGCTGCATACGTGGGCAAGGACAAAGTCGTCGAAGGTACGATCTCTGTCTCCAAGCGTCCGGATGCGGGCGAAGAAGCGTAAGGGGTGAGAGGTTCTATGTCTACGGCGTCGCCCTCCGAAACCACCGCGCAGGACCGCATCGGGATTCGCCCCTGCGGTCGGGAAGAAGCGGCGCGCATCGCCGCGTTCATGAACCAGTTTGCGTTTCACAACCGGGTCGGCTCGGGCACGACACCGCCCGGTGAAATTTTACAAGCGAGCGATGTCGAGCGCTTTTTTGACGAACAAAACATCGCGCTGTTCATGGTCATGGAGTATGACCAAGACATCATCGGCATCCTCTATTTCGCCAACCGCAACATCCAGATGATGTGCGAAGACAACGCGATTTTTGCCGTCGAGTTGCTGATTCATCCCGAATACCGCCAAGGTCCGCTGACCGGTCGCTTTTTCTCCGACGCGGCGGTGCGCCTGTTGCAGATGGGGTACGACTACATCGACGCAACGGTGTACATGACCAACCAATCGGCCCTTGCGCTCTACAAGCGCATCGGGATGTACCGCAGCGGTCTGGAATACATGGTCAACGACGGCCAGATCAAGTTGCGCAGTTACTTGCCGTACTTGATCAAATACGTGCGCGAAGGCTTGAAGCACGTCCGCCAAGACATCAACGAGCGGTTCGCGCAAGTCGGCTGGAAGGGCATGGTAGGTTCTGACAACGTCCGCAGCGGCGAGGAAGACGCACTGCATGTCCACGGCATGCGCGTGATGGAGAACAAATTCCAGTTCGGGGACCGCAAGTACACGTTCTGGCTGGACCTGCGCACGGAAAAAGTCGTCATGATCGACTCCCCGTACGTTCGCTTCTTCCACCACGTGGTGGATTCGCCGCAACTCGTGGTCGGACAGCAAGGCGCCGTTCGCTTCGAGTGCCAGAACTTGTCGGAGGAGACCGCCACGGTGAAGTTTCGCACGACGCTGGGTGGCGAAGAGATGATCTACCACAACGGTCTCTCCGAACGCGAACTGGCTCCGGGTGAGAGTATCACGTGGGACGAACCGCTCTGCTTCGGCACGCCGGGAGATGTCTCTCTGCGCACGGAGTTGGAGTTTGACGTCATCCATTTTGACTTCGAGACTTTGGTAGAAGTTCGCCCGCAAGTCTCGATTGAGAACGGCGGCGGCTCGATCCTCAGCGGTGAAGCGTTGGAAGGAAGCCTCCTGCTGACGAACCACACCGCACGTGAGATTGAAGGGCTGCTCTTGCTCGACAACCTCGAACCCAACCATGTACTGCTCGCGAGTGCTTCTACCGCTCAAGTGGTGCTGCCGGCGGGTGAACAGGTGCAAGTTCCGCTGCATGTGACCGGTTTGCGCACAGGTCTCGGCCGTTTGCAAGCACGACTTTTCGCCAAAGAAGGCGGAGAGTGCGGCTCACAAGAACTGCAAATTCCGGTGACAGCTCCGCAAAAACCGGTGCGCTATGCCACCGGAAACCGTGAAGTTCTCGACAGTGCGTGGCTTTCCGTGCAAGTCGACACCCGCACAGGTAACCTGCATCTCTACGACCGCCAAACTGGGCAAGAGTTGGTGCAAGAAGCGTGGCCGGACCTCGGCTTCCCGTTCCAAAACGGCATCCGCGAGTCGGGAACCCGCTCCTTGGAGTGGATGGACGATACACACGGAGCAGCACTTCTCATCAAGGAAACCCGCGCAGACGGCAGAACGCTCGTCCGCAGAATCTCCTTCACCGAAGACCGCCAAGTGCGCATCGAAGACTATACACCGGACCAACATCCGCTCAAGATCTATCCGTTCTGTCTCCTGCGCGACACATCGGTCTCCGTTCCGCTTCAAGGCGGTACGATTCACAGCACGGTGCTTGACTCCGTGTTCCCGTACGGCATGCTCGACTACGAATGGGTCAACGATCTTGAATTCCCATCGGACCCCGATGCATACGCCGCGAACTGGACGGCGTTTGACAGTGCGGAGAGCACCGTCGGGATGCTCTGGCACGGGGATGTGCGCAGCGTTCATTACGGCATGCGCTTCATGCCGGCGCTGACCTTCCACGGTCGCCCGAGCGGCAAGGGGGGCAAGACGTTTTGGAAGACCCAACCGCCTGTGGCCGTTCACTCCTACGTCCTCGGCTACGGCGGCGCTCGCGAAGTCGAACGCCTCTGGCAAGCACAATCGGGTCACACGGCTCCGACGCTTCCGACGTACGACCGCGTGGAACTGAATCTCCTCTCGCCGTCGCTTCTCCCAAGCGACGCCGCGCTGCACACTCTGCGCGCCGAAGTCAGTTCCCGCCTCTTGAAAAAAGTCGACGGCACGCTCACGCTGCGTCTCCCCGCGCTGAACCACGCGCAAAGCGTGAAACTCGACGGCATCCAAGCGGATGCACCTCAAGAAGTGCTGTTCGAACTCCCGGACCTCGCAGGCTTGTCCATCCTCGACGGCGTGCTGGCGTTTGAAAATGACACACGCGGCCTGAACGTGGAGAAATCGTTCGCCCTCACCGTCGTCCCGACGGAGAGCACCGTCCACGTACAAACGAAAAAATCCGGCGGGGCCGAAGTCTACGAGATCGACAATGGCGTGTTGACGGTCACTGTAGCTCCGCACTTCCAAGGCGCCATCACGAGCTTGAAGTACAACCGCCTCGAGACCGTGAGTTCCAATTACCCGAAACTCAAAAACCACGGGACGAACTACAACGCACCGTGCGGGTTCCATCCGCAATGGATGGACCAAGCGGTAGACCCGATCCGCCACGGGGTGCTGTTCTATGACATCCACCAGCAGGCGTTCACAGGGGAGCCGGTCGAGCGTGAAGAGAGCGGTCAGACCTGGCAAGGGGTGCATTTGAACTCCGACCGTTACGAAGTGGACTATCTGGTACTGCCGGGCAGCCCGCTTCTGCGCATGGAGATGCGCGCCGCAGACACCGCCGCCCTGCACGAAGCGGTAAACTTCGGCTGGCAACTGTTCTGGAACGGACATGGCGAGAAGAAAACGGCGAAGACCGTTCATTATTGGAATCATGTGGGCCACCACCAACTCACCGAATCGCGCAATTCCCGCCGTGTCTACGGCGAAGCGCGGACGGTGCTGGAACTGGGCAAAGGCATCTACGCCGCCGCTTGGTCCCCGCAGGACGATGCGTTCCTGACCGTGATCGAGATGGCGGACAAAGGCTTGCAACTGGCGATGGTCCAACGAGATGTGCAACAAACCCATACGATCTACGTGGCTTTCTGTGAATCGAAGGAAGACGCGATGCGCTTTTTACAACTTTCGGAACAGTAAGAGAGGAGAAACAACACTCATGAAAACCTCCATCCTGACCCAAGCAACCCAGGCAAACGGCAACTTGATCGAAGTAGGGGGCCACGCGGTCGTCGCAACGTACACCACCGAGGGCGAAGAGTACGACGCACTCCGCAACGGCATTGGCATCTACGACTTGTCGGCAGTCGGCAAGTTCGAAGTCGGCGGCGATGAGCACGTCAACTTCTTGAACGAACTGGTTACCAAGGACATCGAGTTCCTCGACGTTGAAAAATCGATTTTCACCCTGCTTCTGAACGAGGAAGGCAACGTCATCGACGCGGTCACTTTGCACAAAAAGGAAGAAAGCATCATCATCGAAACCTCCGTCAACGGCCGCGATGCGGTCGGCGCATGGCTGCAAGAGCGCAAGACGGACGAAGTGGAAATCACCGACCTCTCCGATGACTACGCGCTGATCGCATTCGAAGGCCCGTACTCTTGGAAAGCAGCGGCTTCCCTGATCGATTACGACATTTCCCTGCTCCCGTTCCAAGCGTTCGTCGCAACGGAAATCGAAGGCTCTGAAGCGCTGTTGTTCCGCAACGGTGTAACCGGTGAATACGGCTACAAAGTTCTGCTCGCAAACGATGCGGCAGTTGCACTGTGGGAGAAACTTGTGGCTCATGATGCGGCTTCCTACCCGGTGAAAGCGGTCGGACACAGCACGCTGGAAATCGCAATGCTCGAAGTTCGCCAGCCGAACGTACTGGTCGAAACCGAAGGCCTGAACGTGTTCGAATCGTCTCTGGAATGGGTGGTTTCCTTCTATAAGGAAAACTTCGTCGGCCGTGACGCGCTCGATGCGAAGCGTGGCGACGGCGTCAACCGCCGCATCGTCGGTTTCTCGATCGAAGAAGGCGAACTGAGCGAGCAAGACTCTGTCGTCCTCGAAGATGAGACGATCGGCACCGTGCTCCAAGTTCGCAACTCCGGCGCACTGGGCAAGAAACTCGGCCTTGCATTGGTCGACGAACTGTTCGCTGTCTCCGGTATCGCACTGCAAGCACAAAACCAAGCAGGTGAGCGTGTGACGATCAACACCATCTCCTCTCCGTACATCCTGCCGAAGTCCTGGGCGATCAAAATCGCATAAGAACGGAGGGTCAGTGAACTCATGTCCAACTACAAAGACCGCGTCGTCGTAACTGGCATCGGGATTATCTGCGCCAACGGCAAAAACGTCGAAGAATTCTGGCGCAACGTCACGGACAACAAAAGCGGAATTCGCTTGGTGTCCACGATCCCGATGTCCGGGATCAACACGGAATATGCAGGCGAAATCGACGGGTACAACCCGGACGATCACTTCGCTCCCAAAGAAGCCGAAAAGTACGACATCGCGGGTCAGCTCTCGATCATCGCTGCCCGCGAAGCGGCTCAAGTTGCCAAGTATGACCTCGCTGCAAGCGATCCGTACCGTGTCGGGGTCATCCTCGGCACGTCGCTTGGCGGCATGCGCAGCGGCGAGCAATTCCACGAACAATGGGTGAAGGAAGGCATCGAAAACGCCGACCCGAGCTTGCTCTACAACTACGTCATCCACATTCCGGTGGACAGCGTTTCCCACTACATGAAACTTAAAGGGCCGAAAAGCGTCATCTCCAACGCTTGCGCAGCGGGGACGAACTCCATCGGCTACGCGGCAGACATCATCCGCAGCGGCAAAGCGGACGCGATGTTCGCAGGCGGGGTTGACCCGCTCTGCCGTCTGTCGATGAGCGGCTTCAACACGCTGGGCGCTCTTGCACCGGAACCGTGCGCTCCGTTCTCTAAGTCGAATGGCTTGAACATCGGTGAAGGCGCGGGCGTGTTGCTCCTCGAACGCATGGATCTCGCTCTTGAACGAGGGGCTACGATCCTCGGTGAAGTGCTCAGCTACGCGCTGTCGGCGGATGCGTACCACATCACCGCTCCGGACCCAGCAGGTGCGGGCGGCATGCGCTCGATGCGCCGTACGTTGGAAAAAGCGGCCCTCCCTGAAACCGCGGTTGACTATGTCAACGGTCACGGCACCGGGACGAACGCCAACGACTCTTCGGAGCCAATCGGTGTGCGCACGCTGTTCGGTCATGATGTGCCGGTGTCCTCGACCAAGTCGATGATCGGTCATATGTTGGGTGCGGCGGGTGCATCGGAGGGCGTTATCTCCGTCCTCGCGATCAACGATTCGTTCATTCCGGCGACGATCAACTTCGACCATGAAGCGGACAAGTTCAAAGAACTCGACTTCGTGCGCGACACAGGACGCACCAAGGAACTCGACACCGTCATGTCCAACTCCTTCGCGTTTGGCGGCAACAACGCGTCGCTCTTGCTCGGAAAATTCAAGCAAGACCGCGAAGTTCCGGCAGTCCCGGCGAAAAAACGCGCGCTGATCACCGGCCTGGGCGCACTGGCGGGCAACTCTGCGAATGCGGAAGAATTGTTCGCGAAGTTCCAAGCGGGAGAGAACACGTTCTCGGCGATTGAGAACTTTGACACCGAGCGTTACGTTTCCACGCATGGTGCGCAAATCCCGGAAGTGCCGTACCGCAAATTGGTCAATCCGGCTCTGTTGCGCCGCATGGACGACCTCGGCAAGCAAGCGACCGCCGTCACCAAGATGGCACTCGACGATGCAAAACTGAAGATCGACAGCAAAAATTCGGAGCGCGTCGGCGTCCTGTTCGCCACGGGCACGGGTCCGCTGAAAACGGTCGAAGCGTTCAATCGCACTGTGATCTTGAAAGGGGCGGAAGCGGCGGAAGCCCTGCTGTTCCCGAACACCGTCATGAACGCAGCGGCTGGGCACATCTGCTTGAACTTCAAGATCAAAGGCCCGACCACAACGATCACTTCGGGAGGCACGGCCGGGATCAACGCCCTGTTCTATGCCACCCAACTGATCCAGTACGGCGATGCGGACGCTGTCATCGTCGTCACGGGCGATGAATTTAATGAAACGATGGTCGCGGGTCACTCCCGCGTGCCGGGGTACTTGACCGCCGGCAACTCCTCGAAGCCGTTTGGCGCGGGGCTGGACGGCACCGTGCTCGGTGAAGCATGCGTGGCCTTCGTCGTCGAGAGCGAAGAGTCGGCGCTGGCTCGCGGCGCGAAAGTTTACGGCGAACTCAAAGGATTCGGTCTGACCTCCGACTCCTCGGGACCTGCGCGCGTCAGTCGCAAAGGGGAAGAGTGGGCGAAGTCGTTCGAATTGGCAGTCCAAGAAGCGGGCCTGACCTTTGACCAAGTCGACTATGTCGCGGCATCGGCAAGCGGAAATCGCGTGTTCGATACGGCGGAAGCGCGTGCTCTGCGCCAAGTCATTGGCAACAAAGCACCTGTCTCCGCTCCGAAAGGCTACTTCGGGGAAGCGCTCGCGTCCTCCGGGATGCTTGGCGCACTCAGCGCACTGTATGCGATTGAGCGAAACAACATCCCGCAGATTCCGGGTGTGGAGCAAGCATTCTCTGAAGCAGAAGGTCTCGACCTCGTGATCGGCAGCAACCGTGAGAGGGCTGTCCAACATGCGCTTGTTTCTTCCTTCTCCTTCGGCGGGAACTATCAATCGCTTGTCATCGGTCGTTACGAAAAGTAAACTATAGAGTTTTAATATCACTATTCTCCTCTTGCACCCGTTTTGTTAAAATAGGTGAAAGAGGAGTTTTTTTCTGAGAAGTTTGCGGAGTTTGTGTTTCCGAAGGAGGAGTCCGTTTTGACCCGCACCCTGTCGTCGATGTCGTTGCTCAGTTGGACACGCATCGCCATGTTGGTTGGCATCGCTGCCAGCTACTTGTTCACCAATGAGGGTCTCACGGAAGATCAGCGTCGGTTTATCGAGATCGGGATGATGCTGTTTGCAGTGAACCATGTGTTGTACATGGTGTATCCCAAGCGATTTGTCTGGATGTTCACCGCCGATCTGTTGCTTGCGTTTGCATTCGGCGTGGTCGTCGACCCGGAGGACCACACCTATCTGCTGTTCTATGGCATCCAGAGCATGACGTTGATGCTCTACACCTCGAAGCGAAAAGCGATGCTCTGGTGGTGGTTTGGTTCGGTCACGGTGATCTGGGCGTTGTTCGTCGGAGTGGAATACATGCAAGTCCACGAAGTGAAGCTGTTTGGCAACCTCTTCAACTATGGATTTTTCGTCTTTGCAAGCCTTGTTGGTTGGTTGATTCGCTACTACCAAGATTCGCGCCAGCAGTTCGCGATGCTCTATGAAGAATTGAAAGCCTACGCACAGCAAGTCGAGGAAATGACGGCGGTGCGTGAACGCAACCATATTGCGCGGGAAATACACGACACCGTCGGTCACAAGATGACAGCGTTGCTCGTTCAATTGCAAGCTGGGCGCAAATTATTGGAACGAGACCGTGAGCAAAGTTATGAAACGCTCTTGCGCTGTGAAGAATTGGCGAGGTCTGCTTTGCAAGAAGTTCGGCTCTCGGTTCGAACTCTGCACGTCGAGAAACAGGCTCCCACAGTGGTGGATTCCTTGCGCCGCTTAATGTCAGAGTTCTCTAAAATGACGGGGCTTGACGCGACACTTGTCGTACAGGGCGACGTCACCCAGATTTCCGACTCTTGGAAGCCGGCGATCTATCGAATCGTGCAGGAGGCGTTGACCAACGCCAAGCGGCACGGTGACGCGCGCAAGGCAAGCGTCGGGCTGATCGGTACGGAGCAAGAAGTACGGCTGGTGATCGAGGACGATGGTGTCGGGAGCGCTGACGTGCAGCCGGGATTTGGACTGATCAACATGCGTGACCGTGTGACGGAGTTAGGCGGCACCGTAGAATTCAGCAGTGAAGTGGGGGGCGGGTTCCGTATCGAGGTGCAGTTCCCGTTGCAACAACAAGTGTGGAGATTTGGAGGAACAACCGCATGATTCGGGTAATGGTAGTCGATGATCAGCGCTTGATGCGCGATGGGTTGAAGACGATTCTAAGCTTAGAGGATGAGCTGGAAGTCGTTGGGGCGGCAAGCGATGGTAAGCAAGCGTTCGAGATGGCGATGGAACTTCGCCCGGACGTCGTGCTGATGGACATCCGTATGCCGAGTGTGGACGGCGTGACAGGCACTCGCTTAATTCGGGAGCAGTTACCGGATACGAAAGTGTTGATTCTGACCACGTTTAACGACAGCGAGTTGATCTTTGAAGCGCTGGATGAGGGCGCGAGCGGCTATTTGCTCAAAGAGATGCCGACCGAGGAAATCGTCTCCGCCATTCATACGGTACACGGCGGGGGGATGATTCTCCCGCCGGACATCACGGCCCAAGTGGTCTCGGAGCTCAAGCGTGTCCGTGAACAATACGCGCTGACACAAGACCCGGCGAAGCAGTCTGTGGAACCGCCGTTGTTGGACGAGTTGACCGAGCGTGAGCGGGAGGTGTTGCGGCTCTTGGGGTACGGGCTGAACAACAAGGAAATTGCCGACCGTCTCGCAATCACAGAGGGGACGACCAAGAATCACGTCTCCAGCATCATTTCCAAACTGCGTTTGCGCGACCGCACGCAAGCTGCCATCTACGCGGTTCGGCACGGGCTGACACCGCTTGAGGTTACTTGATTGTAGAAAAAGACGGGGGGCTATGTGCTCCCGGTCTTTTTTTTCTGGAAATGTTGTGCTATTCTGAAACTAAATTTTGCCAATAAAGGGGTCAAACAACATGTCTCAACTCTTCGAGCGTATCGATACAGTATTCCTGCAAGTCAAAACCCTCGATGAAGCGATTCCGTGGTACCAAGAGAACCTCGGGTTTGAATTGCGTTGGCGTCAGGGCGGGCACGCTTGCATGAATGTGGCGGAAACGCCGTTGACTTTGTGGGAGACTCCGTCGGGCGAAGCGCATACGCCGCATCCGTATCTTGCTTTCAATTTCTATATCAAAGACTTGGAAGCGTGTGAGCGCCACTTGCAAGAACGCGGCGTGCAGACCGAACCGATCCTCGACCACGGCGTCGTGAAAACACTCGACTTTTTCGACAACAGCGGCAATCGCTTGTCCGTTTGTTCGTGGTAGTTGCGTATGAAGCGCAAATACTCAGACTTTCGAAAAAGCAGGCGTGTTCTTGAAAAGCGGTTCACAATGCGCGAAGTGGAGGCGGACGGCTTTCGCGGGCGGGTTTCCCTGCTGCATATGGACAGAGTGGCGGAACCGTTCATCTGGAAATACAACTGCGGCTCTCCACTGAAATTGATGGCGAGCGGGTACCAATGGATGGATCATCTGCCGTTTGACGGGCACTATGTATTGAACACGGTGTTCAACGAGGACGGGCAGATCGTTCAATGGTACATCGACATCATGAAACAACACGGACTCACCGATGACGGAGTGCCGTGGTATGACGACCTCTATTTGGATCTCGTCGTGCTTCCGACCGGAGAGGTGTTCCTGCTCGACGAAGATGAGTTGGACGAAGCTCTTCGAGACGGTGTCATCACGCAGGAGGATTATGATCTCGCGTGGCGCGAAACTCGGCGTCTGCAAGCCGAGATTGCGGCCGGCACGTTCCCGAACCCAAAATGGGCCGAGCATCGTCATCTCCTCCTCGGGACACAATAGGGGCACGGGCACTGATCCTTTTTTGAGAAAAAATCCCTTTGGCCTTGCTTGGCCGGGGATTTTTATTTTGAGATGCGGACTTTTAGGGTGGCGTACAATGTGGTAGGATAACGGTGAACTTTTCCATAAGGGGTGACGGTTTTGAACAAACGCATCTTGTTGTATCTCGTCGCGCTCTGCGCGTTCATGGGCCCGTTCACCCAGACGATCTACACGCCTCTGTTGCCGGAAGTGCAAACGGAGCTGCATACCACCCAACTGTTAATCAACCTGACGATTTCCGTCTTCACCGTGGTGCTTGCGTTGATGCAGATCGTCTACGGGCCGCTGACAGATCTCAAGGGACGCCGTTACGTCCTGTTGCCGGGGATTGCCTTGTATGTGCTGGCGACGATCGGCTGCGCGTTCTCGCATTCCATTTATGTGTTGTTGGTGTTCCGCGGCTTTCAAGCGGCGGGGATTGCAACCGGTTCTGTCGTAGCGACAACGGTCATCGGCGACTTGTTCAGCGGCAAAGAACGCGGACGCGCGATGGGCACGTTCCAGATGATGGTCTCGCTCGGTGCCGTCGCAGGGCCGCTGATCGGCGGCTATATCGGGGCACAAGCCGGATTCAACGGCGTGTTCTGGGTGCTGGCAGGCGTGGGCTCGGCGTTGCTGATGTCGATTGCGTTCTTGTTGCCGGAAACCAAGTCGCAGGAGTCGTCGGGCGATCGGTTTACGGTGAAAAGCTTTGCTGTGATTCTGCGCCATCCGACGGGCCTGTCGGTGATTCTGCTCGGCTTCATCCAGTACTACACGTTTTATAACTTCCTCGTGTTCCTGCCCGACATCTTGAGCCGGTACTACAGCTTGGGGATTGAGGAAAAAAGTCTCGTGTTCCTCCCGCTCTCACTCGCCATCGCCGTTGGCAGTTTCATCGGCGGCCGCTTGCAAGAGCGGATCGAGCCACGCAGGAGTTTGATTCTCACATCTTCACTGAACGTGGCGTCTGTCGTGCTGTTTCTCTTGCTCGCGAAATTGTCGCTCGGTCTCTTGATTCTCTCGATCTTCCTGTTCGGGTTGTGCTTGGGGCTGTCTCTGCCGGTGCAGACGACGCTGCTCACCGCCTCGTTTGTGCGCGAACGGGCGACGGCGATCGGGGTGTACAATTTCTTCCGCTACATGGGCATGGCGGCGGGTCCGATGGTTGGAACCGTGCTGTACAGGGGCGGTGTTTCGGTGCTCTACGGCGTGGCTGCTGTGTTGTTTGCGCTGACCGTGTGGCTGGCTTCGCGCAAGTTGAGCGGCGCGGCAGAAGGAGTTTCTCCGTCCGGTGCGAAGTAGTGCGATGGAGGCGATAAACGATGTTGATCAAGTGGATTGTTTGCCGCGTGCCCGACGGGTTGCACGCGGCTTTTTCTAAAGCACAAACAGGTTGGAGCGCTTTGCAGGGGGTTGACGGCTTCGGAGGGCAATGGGGCGGTTGGAACGTGTTTGATTCGGAGGAAGCCTGCATCATTGGACTGTGGAGGGATGCTGAAGCGTACCGCTTTTTCATGGAGCAGATCCACGACATCATCTTTGAAAAAAGCGCCCAAGGCCGCACGTATTCAGAGATTTTCGTTACTCTGTACGAGGGCGCGGAGGTGGCTTCTCTTCCGGAGCGTGTGTTGAACGTGCGTATGATCCCGGAGCTTCAAAAAGCCCGTCTGGTAGACGGTATTTTATATTTGCCGTCTGATGCGGGTGGGGAGAAGCGATTGGACTTGCTGGATGCTTGGTATGTGGAGGGAGGAGCCGCGCTGTGAAACAAAGCACGGTCATTCTGGTTGTCGAGGATGATGAATCCATCGCGCTGTTGATGCGCTTGTACTTGGAGAAAGAGGGCTTCGAGTTCGTTCACGCAACGGACGGCGAAGAGGCGATCCAGTTGTACCGCCGTTTGCGCCCGAATCTCGTCGTGCTCGACCTCATGATTCCGAAAATCGACGGACTCGCCGTTTGCAAGCAGATTCGCCGCGACGGACCGACCCCGATCATCATCGTTACGGCCAGAACCCAGAGCCAAGACAAACTGATTGGCTTTGATCTTGGCGCCGATGACTATCTCGGCAAGCCGTTCGACCCGCCGGAACTGGTGGCGCGAGTGAAAGCGGTGTTGCGTCGCACTCAACCGACGGTAGCCAAACAACTTCGGTTCGAGGGACTGTTGATCGATCTCGACCATTACACGGTGGAAGTGGAGGGCGAGCCGCTCGTCTTGCCTCCCAAGGAGATGGATCTGTTGTTTTTCCTCGCGTCACATCCGAACCAAGTGTTCGACCGAGAGCATATCTTGGACAAGGTGTGGGGGGCGGAGTACGAGGGGGACAACCGTACCGTCGACGTTCACGTCAAACGTCTGCGCGAGAAATTGGAGCGTCCGAACCGAACGTGGGGCATCCGCACGGTCTGGGGGGTCGGGTATAAGTTTGAGGTGCAGAAGCCATGAAGCGACTGCGCATTTTTCACAAGTTGGTTTTGATCATCCTCGGGATCATGTTGGTTACCGTATTGGTGCTGAATTTGACGGGGACGTTTTTGTATCGGGGGTACTTTTTACAAGAGCGGCAGGATTCGATGGTGGAGCAAGGGCGGGCAATTGCGCTTGTGGCGGGGAAGCGGATGGAGCGGCTGGAGACCGACAACCAGAATTCGTTGGCGATGTCTGCGACGTTTAACGCCGTCTACATCTACGACTCGGACGGCACCCCGCTCATCTTGCCGCCGGAAGATCGTAAACAGCAGGACCCGCCAAGTTCGGAGTTCGTGCGGGCGACGCTTCGCGGCGAAGAACAGATTCCCGTGGTGAACAAAAGCGAACCGGACACGTTGCAAGTCGGCATCCCGATTCGGCGCGGGCCCAAGGTGCTGGGAGCGGTGATCGTTCAAGGACCCCAACTCGATCGGCATTTTGGCGGTGTGGATCGGTTGCTGCTCATTTCCGGGGGAGTTGCACTGGTTGTGACGTCGGCGTTGGCGTTTTTCTTCTCCCGCTCGATTGCGAGTCCCTTGCAAGAAATGAACGAAGCGGTGCGGAGGATGGCGAAAGGGGACTTCTCGCGCAAAGTCAAAGTTCGATCCAAGGACGAGGTGGGCGAGTTGGCGGACGCGTTCAACCATATGGCGGAGGAACTTGAGGCGTTGGAGGCGATGCGCAGTGAATTTGTTGCGCATGCGTCGCACGAGTTGCGCTCACCTCTGACTTCGATCCGCGGCTTCGTCGGCGCCATCCTTGACGGAACGATCCCTGTGGACAACGCTCGACCTTTCCTGGAACGCATTCACAAGGAATCGGAGCGGCTGGGCAAATTGGTCGATGAATTGCTTGACCTCTCGCGTTTGGAGAGCGAACAGACCGAATCGCAGTCCGAGAGCGGTGAGGCTCCTCTTGGTCAAGTGATGCGTGAGGCGGTGGCAACGCTTTCGCCGCAAATGCAGGCCAAGGATTTGGAGTTGCACATGGAAATCCAAGAAGTCAACGTGACTGCTCCGGCAGAGCGTGTCACGCAAGTTGTGATCAATTTGCTCTCCAACGCCATTCGCTTTTCCCATCGCGGGGGTGAGATTCTCATCCGCGTGGTGGACGAAGGCGTGCAGGCCCGAGTGGAAATCATCGATCGGGGCATCGGAATTCCAGAAATGGAGATCGAGCGCGTCTGGGAGCGCTTTTACAAAGTTGACAAAGCCCGCACCACCGATCAGGGCGGAACGGGCCTCGGATTGTCGATCGCCAAGCGCATCGTCGAACTGCTGAACGGACAGATTGGCATCGAAAGCGTCTGGGGCGAAGGTACCACCGCGTGGGTCACGCTCCCGAAACAGCAGGTCAAACTGTGACAAAGTTTTGAAAACAGCCTCTGTCCCCCGGACAGGGGCTTTTGCATTCATATCTTGTTCATAATTCCTTGCTAGACTAGCCCCATACCGACTTACACACAGAAGTGAAAATCCAAGGGGGATTGAAGTCATGTCTGAAGTTACGTTGAACACGCAACAGCAAGGAACCACGATCCTGCCGAAGCGACGCAACACCAAGAAGATCATCACCATCGCCGTGATCGGGCTCTTGCTCGTAGGCGGGGGTGCCTACACATATCAAAAAGTCACCACACCCAAAGAAAGCGCGCAAATGACCCGTGCTTATACAGTCAAAAAAGGAGATGTTACGGAGACGATCTCGGCATCGGGCACCGTGCAATCGCCGCAACAGATCAAACTGAACTTCTCGGGCGGCTCTGCCAAGCTGACCGCGCTGAACGTCAAAGTCGGCGACACCGTCAAGGCGGGCCAAGTGTTGGCGCAACTCGACGACGCGACGGCGAAGGCGCAACTTTCGAACGCCCAAGCGAATCTCGAGGCTGCCAAAGCCAAGTTGGTTTCGGCGCAAAAAGGCTCTACGGCAGATCAGATCGCTGCCTCTCAAGCAAACCTCTCGGCATCGCAAGCCAAGTTGACCCAAACCAAAAGCGGCCAGACGCCGGAAGCGCTCGCCGTCCAAAAAGCCAACTTGGACAAAGCAAAAGTGGCGCTTGACGGCGCGAAAGTCTCTTATAACAACCAATTGCTCGCCTTCAATAACCGCTCGGCGGCGTACCAAACCGTTCTCTCAAGCCAGAACAGCGTCAGTCAGGCGGAAATTTCCCTCAAGTCTGCACAAGCCGGCCTCGAGTCTGCGAAATCCAAGCTGATGGTGGCGCAAACTCCGCCGACCGCCTCGGCTATTGCCGTGGCGCAAGCGGCCGTTGACACCGCCAACCAACAGTTGGAGACGGCAAAGACCCAATACACGTATGCACAGAACGGAATGTCGATGGCGCAGGCAGAAAGCGCAATTGCTTCTGCGAAGCAATCGGTCGCAACCGCTGAGAAGAACTTAGCAGACTTGAAAGCCCAGCCTGACCCGAACACCGTGGCGCAGGCGCAGTCTTCAGTCAACCAAGCACAAGCGCAAGTCGACCAAGCAACCCAAACCTACAACAACGCCAAACAAAACCTTGAGATTGCCCAACGCAATTACGATGACCGCACTTCGGCGCAAGCAACGCTTGATTCTGCGAAAAACCAACTCGACCAAGCCCAAGCTTCGTACAACGTCGCTCTGGCAACTTGGAACCAGACCAACGCTGCACCGGATGCCGCTTCCATCCAAGCGGCGCAAGCGGCGGTTGACCAAGCACAAGCGCAGTTGAGCCAGACGCAAGCAGGCCCTGACAGCGCAACGGTCATCGCGGCAGAAGCGGCGGTTGCCCAAGCGCAATCTCAGTACGATCAGCAAAAAATCGCGCTCGACAACCTGACGTTGAAAGCGCCGATCGACGGCGTCGTTACCACCGTCAGCGGCGCGGTCGGCGAATTGACCGCCAACGGGACTCCGGTTGTAATCATGAACGATACCTCGGCAAGTGACGTGCAGATCCAAGCGCAAGTATCTCAAACTGACGTCGGCAAAGTGAAGCCGGGGCAAGATGCGGAGTTCACCACCACTGCCTTCCCGAACGAAACGTTCAAGGGCAAAGTTTTGACCGTTGCACCGGAAGCCACGACCGCGAACGGTGTCACCACGTATGCAGTTTTGCTTTCGGTCGCGTCTGACCAGAAGTTGAAATCGGGGATGACCACCAATGTCACGGTCACTGTCGATACGCACAAAGACGTGCTCTACGTCCCGACCACCGCACTCAAAGAACTCGGCGGACGCGATGGAGTATTCGTCCAAGGAACGGATACGGCGGAGGCAGGGCAGAATTCGAAAGGCACGAACCGTGGAACTTCCACCGGTACCTCGAGCAACGCAACGTCGACCGGCACACCGGCGAACACCACGTTCCGCCCTGTACAGATCGGCCTGATGAGCTCTGACAAAGTCGAAATCACCCAAGGTCTGAAAGAGGGCGAACAGATCGTCATCCAATTCACTGCAGCGACCGGCACGACCCGTGGCGTTGGTGGAGCAGGTGGCTTTGGACTGGGCGGCTTAGGTGGAGGCGGCAACGGCGGCAACCGCAACGGCGGTTCAGGTGGTGCGGGCGGCGGTGGCAACAGCGGCGGTGCTGCCAAAGGGGGCAAATAACATGCAACCCTTGATCCGCATCGACGACCTGCGCAAAATCTACCGCGTCGGCGACCAAGAAATTCATGCCTTAAGCGGCGTGTCGTTGACCATTCGCGAAGGCGAGTTCGTGGCGATCATGGGCCCGTCCGGCTCGGGGAAATCGACGATGATGAACGTACTAGGGTGCCTCGACAAGCCGACGTTCGGCGAATATGTCCTTGATTCACACGCGATCTCGAAATTGCATGACGATGATCTGGCGATCATCCGCAACCGCAAGATCGGCTTCGTTTTCCAGAGTTTCAATCTGTTGGCCCGCACGTCGGCGGTGGAGAATGTTGAACTACCGATGCTCTATGCCGGAATTTCCGCGAAGGAACGCCGTCGTCGCGCCATCGAAGCGTTGGAATCGGTAGGACTTGGCACGCGCTTGTACAACAAACCCAATGAACTGTCCGGCGGTCAACAACAGCGTGTCTCGATTGCCCGCGCACTCGTCAACAGCCCGGTCATCCTGATGGCCGACGAACCGACCGGGGCGCTGGATACTAAGACCTCGCTAGAGATTATGGGCATCTTCCAACGCCTGAACGACCAAGGTAAAACCATCATCCTCGTCACTCACGAACCGGACATCGCAGAATTCGCCAAACGCATCGTGCGGTTCCGCGACGGACGCATCGTCGAGGATGAAGTGGTCGAAAACCGTCGCCTCGTCTCTGAAATTGCGGCAACGGCGGCAGTAGAGGAGGCGATCTCATGAATTTCATGGAATCGATCCGCGTCTCGCTGCGCAGTGTGAAGTCCAATAAGATGCGTTCTTTCCTGACGATGCTTGGGATCATCATCGGCGTCTCCGCCGTCATCGCGATGGTCTCGATCGGTCAGGGCGCACAATCAAGCGTCACCTCGCAAATCCAAGGGCTTGGCTCCAACCTGTTGATCGTCTCGCCGGGTCAAGCGTCCCAAGGTGGGGTCAAACTCGGTGCAGGTTCGGCGAACTCGCTGACGATGAATGACGTCACCGAAATTGCGAAGCAAGATTCGGTTTCGGGTGTCGCTCCGGATATCACCAAGCAAGAGCAAATCGTGTACAAGAACCAGAACGCCTCCACAACTGTGGAAGGCACCTCCGCCGACTATGCGGAAGTCCGCAGCACCAAGGTGTCGGCGGGACGTTTTTTCAATAAATACGAAGTGCAAGGGCAGTCCAATGTCGTTGTGCTCGGGACGGAAGTTGCCACTACATTGTTTGGCAGTGCGGGTTCGGACGTCGTCGGACAGACGGTCAACATCGCTCAAATGCCGTTTCAAGTCATCGGCGTGCTGGAATCGCAAGGCTCGTCCGGCTTCACCAACAACGACGACCGCGTGATCATCCCGATCACGACGGCGATGAACCGCATGTTTGGCACCACCAACGTGCGCACGTTCTATGTCTCGGCGAAATCGGCCGATCTCATGGACCAAGCGACGATGGACATTACGACTGCATTGCGTGCTTCCCACCATTTGAAACCCAAGGACGACAGCGACTTCCAGATCTCTTCGCAAGCGCAAATTCTCTCCACCGCGCAAGGGATTACGGGGATCATGACGACCTTGCTCGCCGGGATCGCCGGGATCTCGCTGCTCGTCGGCGGGATCGGGATCATGAACATCATGTTGGTCTCCGTTACGGAGCGTACCCGCGAAATCGGAATTCGCAAAGCAATCGGAGCGACACGCGGCGCGATCATGCGCCAGTTCTTGATCGAGTCGGTGATGCTCTCGCTGCTGGGCGGGATCATTGGGATCTTGCTCGGGATCGGGATTGCCTTGTTCGTCTCCAAAGTTTCGACGCTAACCACTGCGGTCACGCTGTCGCCGGTTCTGTACGCCTTTTTCTTCTCCATGTTGGTCGGCATCGTGTTCGGAGTCTATCCAGCGCGCAAAGCCGCACGACTTAACCCGATTGACGCTTTGCGCTATGAATAAAAAGAAACATCCGCCTTCTCGGAGGCGGGTGTTTTTTTTAATGTTATTCAAATTCAATTGACCAAGCAGTCGGGACAATGTTACAATCAGAGGAGGTACAGCACAGGAGGGAAACTATGACTGAATCGTCGATCCATTCCGGTCTCGTCGTTGAGATCGAACATTTGCTTCGCCAAATTGCCAAGGAAGTCCGCCGCCGTGGCCGAGATATTCTAAGCGACTTCTCGATCACGCCCCCGCAATTCGATGCGCTGATCTATTTGAGCGAATTCGGCGATTTGACGATTGGGGAGTTGAGTTCCAAGCTCTACCTCGCCTACAGCACCACGACCGACCTCGTTGACCGCATGGAGCGCAACGACTTGGTTGAGCGTGTTCGCGACAAAAACGATCGCCGTGTCGTGCGGTTACATATGAAGGAACGCGGTCGTGATCTGATCGAGAAAGTACTCATCGTTCGCCGCGAATCGTTGGAGAAAGCTTTGGTTCATGTAGAATCCAAGGACCTCGCGCCTCTTGTCACGGCGCTTTCGGAAATCTATAATCATATCAGTGATTGACTCGGAGAAGCACTTCCGCCGCCTATTGGGACGGGACGGGAGCGCTTTTTCTTTTTGACCATATACTACCTACATGTCAGTCAGACAGCTGAGAAAGGGACGATTTACCCGTGTCATCCACAAAACCGATCGGCATCCTCGACTCCGGCTTCGGCGGTTTGACCGTCGTCGGAGAAGTCCTTCGACAACTCCCACAAGAGAACATTCTCTATGTGGGCGACAAAGCGCGCTGCCCATATGGGAGCCGTCCGCCGGAGGAAGTGAAGAAGTTTTTATTTGAAATCATGGACTTTCTGGTCGATCAGGGTGTCAAGATGATCATCATCGCCTGCAACACGGCGACGGCGGCCGGCTTGGAAGAAGCCCGTCATCGCTATTCGGTCCCCGTCGTCGGCGTAATCGTGCCGGGCAGCCGGGCGGCGATTTCCACGACGAAGACCGGTCGCATCGGCGTCATCGGCACGGAGAACACGATCAACTCCGATGCGTACCGTCGGGAATTGCATCGCATCAACCCGCGACTGTTTGTGACCAACCGCGCTTGCAAACCGTTCGTCCAGCTCGTGGAGTCAGACTTGACAGAAACGGACGAAGCACGGGAGATCGTGGAGGAGTACTTGAGCTCCATTCGAGAGCATCATATCGATACGTTGATTCTCGGTTGCACGCACTATCCTTTGCTTGCGCCGGTGATTGCCAGCGTGATGGGCGAGCAGGTCGAGTTGATCAACTCTGCCGAAGAGACTGCCCGAGAAGCAAGTACGGTGCTTTCCGTCAAGCACCAACTGAATGAAAACAACCTGGCGCCCCATCATCAATTTTTCACAACGGGAGACCCTGAGAACTTCCGCAAGATCGGTGGTCGCTGGCTTCATATGGACATCGACGTCACACGCATCGAACTCAAGTAACAAAAACTTGTCTCCTGTGGACAAATTCCAAGCATATCTCGTCCACGATCTCGTATACATGGTAACAAGTAACGAGATTCCAGTTTGGAGGAGGAAAACGCGATGCGTAAGAAATACCACTATGCGCTGGTCGCGGTCCTCGCGATGTCGATCGTGGCGGCCACCGGTTGTACGCTGACTCCGGAAAAAACCTCGACCCCCAGTACATCGCAAGGAACCGCAGGAGAACAAGCGACGAACGTCATGCCGACTACGGTCTATGTCAGCAATCAAAACGGCTTTGTCGTCCCCCTGAATATCAAGATGGAGAAAACCAACTCGATTGCCAAATCGACGCTGGAACACATGGTCGCCGGCGGACCGGGTGATGCTTCGCTTTCCGGTACCGGCTTGCAAAATGTCCTGCCCAAAGGGACTCAGATCAAAGGCGTGTCGATCAACAACCACGTCGCACGAGTTGATTTCTCCAAGGACGTGTTGAACTACAAAACCGAAGAGCAGGAGCACGCCATCGTAGACGCGGTCGTCTGGTCGTTGACCGGGATCGAAGGCATCTCCAAAGTGCAGTTCATCATCGACGGCAAAGCGCAACCGACCTTGAAAAATGGCACTCCGATCTCGGACGCCATCTCGCGTGACAACGGCATCAACTTGCAAGTTGCCAACGGTGTAACTCCGTCCAACGCGACCAAGTTAACACTCTACTTCTCCGGCGCCAACCAAGAGGGCAACTTCTCCTACCTCGTGCCGGTTACCCGCATTGTTCCGAAGTCGGATTCCAGCAAGATGGTGGAACTGACGATGGCGGAACTGGCGAAAGGTCCGAACGTGGACGGTCTCGAAGCTGTCGTGCAACCGACCTTGAAACTGCAGAAGTCCGATCAGAAAGACAAAGTGGCAGTACTTGACTTCGGCAACGACTTCCAAGTTTCCAGTGGCACCAATGCGGAGAAAAACATGGTCAACTCCATCGTGCTCTCCGTCGCAGCGAATACGGGTGTCCAACAAGTCCAGTTCACCGTCAACGGCAAAGCACCGTCGATGGCGCAAGCAACGGCGAAGCCGGACGCGATGAACGTGGCGAAACAGTGGATGGACTTCTCCAAACCGGTCACCGCACCGAAAGTCGTCAACGAGCAAAAGCTCTAATTCATAAGGTAGGAAGTAGGGGAAAACCAACGGGGACAAGGGCTTCGTTGGTTTTTTTCCTGTCGTGAAGTTAGGGGTAGTGGAAACCGAAAGAAAAGGTTATGCTACAAGAGTATTCCAATGGGACGATGAGGAGGCAAACACATGCGAGGAGATGGAAGAAAAGCCAACGAGACGCGCGTGGTGACAATCGAGCGCGATTACATCAAGCATGCGGAAGGCTCTGTGTTGATCACGGTCGGTGATACGAAGGTCATTTGCACTGTGACTGTGGAGGATAAAGTACCGCCGTTCTTGCGCAATTCCGGAACCGGTTGGATCACGGCGGAGTATGGCATGTTGCCGCGATCGACAGGAACCCGCAACCAACGCGAATCGACGCGCGGCAAAGTCGGCGGGCGCACGATGGAGATCCAACGTTTGATCGGGCGTGCTCTGCGAGCGGTCGTTGATCTGGAAAAATTGGGGGAGAAGACCCTGTGGCTGGACTGCGACGTCATCCAAGCGGACGGCGGCACACGCACAGCGTCGATCACCGGCGCATTTGTTGCGCTGGCGGATGCTCTCTATAAACATATGAAAAAAGGATCGCTCACCTCGCTTCCGATCACAGACTTCCTGGCAGCAACGTCGGTCGGGATCGTCAACGGGGCACCGGTGCTCGACTTGAACTACGTAGAGGATTCGGCGGCAGCGGTGGACATGAACATCGTGATGACCGGAGGCGGCAAGTTCGTCGAACTGCAAGGCACGGGCGAGGAATCGTCGTTCTCGATGGACGAATTGCAAGCGATGATCGGGCTCGGCCAGCAGGGCGTGGAGTCGTTGGTCGCGAAGCAAAAAGCGGTGCTCGGCGAGGAAATCGTCAACTTGATCGCGGCAAACGCGAACACCGTGCAACATACATAAGGAAGGCAGTTGTCGGAACATGTCGGAACGGATTGTGAACAAACTGTTGCTGGCGACCCGCAACCAAGGCAAGGTGCGGGAGATCGCTTCTTTTTTTGCGGAGTTAGGCTGGCACGTGGAGCCGGTGCCCGCAGACGCACCGGAAGTGGTCGAAGACCGCGACACGTTTGCAGGCAATGCGATGAAAAAAGCGGAGGAGATCTCCGCGTTGTACCATTGCCCGGCCTTGGCAGACGACTCCGGGCTTGAAGTTGACGCGCTGGACGGTCGTCCGGGCGTGTATTCGGCGCGTTTTTCCGGAGAGGACGCAACGGATGAGAGCAACAACTTGAAGTTGCTTCAGGAAATGCAGGGAGTGGGGGAATCGGAGCGTGGGGCGCGATTTGTCTCGGCGATTGCGCTGGCTCGACCGGGCCAAGAAACGCTGGTTTCGTTTGGCACCGTCGAAGGTCGTGTCTTGACCGAACCCCGCGGTGAGGACGGATTCGGCTATGATCCGCTGTTCTATCTGCCGTCTCAAGGGCAAACCCTCGCCGAAATCACTCTCCAAGAAAAAAACGCCATCTCCCACCGGGCCAAGGCGTTGCGCGCCATGGTCGACATGCTCAAGTCGGAAGAAGATTCCCAAGCATGAGGGTGCTCATCATCAGCGATTCCCACGGCCGCACCGACCGGATTCAACTCGTCGTGCGGCAGGTGGGCCGCTTTGATTTGTTGGTGCATGCGGGAGATCATGCGGACGACGTGCTCGATGATTTCCCCCGCGCCATCGCGGTCTGCGGAAACTGCGACGACCCGGCAAGCGCCGCCACCGAGCAGGAATTCGAACTGCTGGGCTTGAAAGTTCTGCTCGCTCACGGCCATACGCTCAACGTCAAAACCACTCCGCTTCCGTTGCTCTATCGTGCCGCCGAACGACAGGCGGATATCGCGGTATTCGGACATACCCACACGCCGACGCTGACCGAAGAGGAGGGCCGAGTTTTTCTCAACCCAGGTTCGCTCTCGTACCCGCGCGGCTACACCGTTTGTACGTACTGCGTGCTCGACCTCACGCGCACCGAACAGGGCGGGGTGGAAGCAGACTTTGCGTTCTACACGCTCGACGGTGACCGGATTCCTGCTTTTGATCTAAAAAAAACGTGGGAAGCCCGTTGACTTCTCCACGTTATCTGATGTATACTAAGTTTCGTTGCCGCGACAAGCGCGGCTTTCTTCTCTGCGGGTGTAGTTCAATGGTAGAACTCCAGCCTTCCAAGCTGGTCGCGTGGGTTCGATTCCCATCACCCGCTCCATTGCTTTGACTCAGTAGCTCAGCTGGATAGAGCAACCGCCTTCTAAGCGGTCGGTCGGGGGTTCGAATCCCTCCTGGGTCGCCATTTCTATTTAATTCAATATCAACATGGCGGTCGTGGCGAAGTGGTGAACGCACCAGATTGTGGCTCTGGCATTCGGGGGTTCGATTCCCCTCGATCGCCCCATGTTGGGGAGTCGCCAAGCGGTAAGGCAACGGACTTTGACTCCGTCATGCGAAGGTTCGATCCCTTCCTCCCCAGCCAATGCAACGATAAAATCCTCGCCCTTGGGCGAGGATTTTCTGCATGTATTTGAAAGTTGATTGGGTTGTGTTATAATGTGATGGTCTATCCAATCAAAAATACAACTCGTGGAGCCACGACCTACATATGGACGAGCTTTCGCACGGTATTTTTAAGGAGGAAATTGTCAGATGGCAGTTGCAGTCAAAAAATGGGAAAAAGTTGAAAAAAACGTCGGCGTTCTTGAATTCCAAGTCGGCGAAGCAGAAGTAACCGAAGCGCTTGATCAAGCGTTCAAAAAAGTTGTAAAGGGCGTTTCCATGCCGGGCTTCCGCAAAGGCAAAGTGCCGCGTGCGATCTTCGAAACCCGTTACGGCGTCGAGGTATTATATCAAGACGCGTTGGACATCCTGTTACCGATTGCCTACTCCCAAGCAGTTCGTGAAGCGAACATCACCCCGGTTGATCGTCCGGAAATCGATGTTGTTCAATTCGGCAAAGGCCAAGAAGCGGTTATCAAAGCAACCGTAACCGTCAAGCCGGAAGTTGAACTCGGCGAGTACAAAGGCCTCGAAGTCGAGAAAAAAGACTTCACCGTTTCCGCTGAACAAGTGGAAGAAGAACTCGCAAACCTGCAAAAGTCCCACGCTGAAATCGTGGTTGCAGGCGACGACGTAGCGGTTGAAAACGGCGACATCGTCTTCATGGACTTCAAAGGTTTCGTCAACGGCGAAGCGTTTGAAGGCGGCGAAGCAGACAACTACCAACTCGAGATTGGTTCCGGTCTGTTCATCCCGGGCTTCGAAGAGCAACTGATCGGCACGAAGAAAGGCGAAGAGAAGGAGATCAACGTTACCTTCCCGGAAGCTTACCATGTGAAAGCTCTGGCGGGTCAACCGGCTGTCTTCAAGATCACGCTCAACGACGTGAAGCGCAAGCAATTGCCGGCGCTGGACGATGAATTCGCGAAGGACATCTCCGAGTTCAACTCCCTCGACGAATTGAAGGCTGACATCTCGAATAAACTTCAAGAAAAAGCCGAGCAAGATTCCAAGAACTACCTCGAAGAAGCTGTGATCTCCAAAGCTGTGGAGAACGCAACCATCGACATCCCGACCGCGATGTTCGAAAACGAGATCGAAGTTCTGATGAACGACTTCAAACAACGCCTGCAAATGCAAGGCATTCCGTTTGACGCTTACGTTCAATTCACGGGCGCATCCGAAGAATCCCTCAAGGACGAGTTCCGCGGCCAAGCCGAAGCTCGCGTCCGCACCGGTCTCGTTCTCGAAGCGATCACCGCTGCAGAAGGAATCGAAGCTACCGATGACGAAGTAAACGTTGAACTCGCAAAAATCGCAGAATCTGCGAAAATGGAAGTGGACCGCGTCAAGTCGATTCTCGAATCCCGTGACCCGGAACTCTCCAACCTCAAGAACGACATCAAGACCCGCAAAACGGTCGAATTGCTCGTTTCTTCCGCGAAGTAATTGTAGTAACCACATAGCTTGTTGGATCGAAACAAGGCACTTTCATAAGTGCCTTGTTTTTCCAAACATACATAACCCTACCGATATTCCCGACAGTGAAGGAGGATCAGACACATGAACTTGGTACCGATGGTAGTTGAACAGACGAGCCGCGGGGAGCGTGCCTACGACATCTACTCCCGCCTGCTGAAGGACCGTATTATTTTCATCGGCACGCCGATTGACGACATGGTGGCGAACGTGGCGGTGGCACAACTCCTGTTCTTGGCTGCAGAAGACCCGGAGAAGGACATCCACCTGTACATCAACTCGCCGGGTGGTTCGGTGACCGCCGGTATGGCGATCTACGACACGATGCAGTACATCAAGCCGGACGTCTCCACGATCTGCATCGGTCTTGCCGCGAGCATGGGTGCATTTCTCCTGAACGCCGGGGCCAAAGGCAAGCGTTACGCGCTGCCGAACGCCGAGATCATGATCCATCAGCCTCTGGGTGGCGCACGCGGCCAAGCCAGCGACATCAAAATCCACGCTGATTGGATCCTCAAGACTCGTGAGAAGCTCAACCGCATCATGGCGGAGCGCACCGGCCAACCGCTGGAGCAGATCGAGAAAGACACCGACCGTGATAATTTCATGTCGGCGGCAGAATCCAAAGACTACGGTCTGATCGATACCGTCATCGAGCGGATCGACCAGATGTAAGGTAAGGGGGGAATCTCATGTTCAAATTCAACGACGACAAGGGACAGCTCAAGTGCTCGTTCTGCGGCAAAACGCAGGATCAAGTCCGCAAGCTGGTCGCCGGTCCGGGCGTCTACATTTGCGACGAGTGCATCGAACTCTGCAACGAGATTGTAGAGGAGGAGCTCGGGGAAGAGGAAGAGTTTGAAATGAAGGATGTCCCGAAACCGCGGGAGATCCGAGAAATCCTCAACCAATATGTAATCGGCCAAGACGACGCCAAAAAAGCGCTGGCTGTAGCCGTTTACAACCACTACAAGCGCATCAACACCGGCTCGACCAAATCCAGCGAGGAAGTCGAACTGTCCAAGTCGAACATCCTGCTGATTGGTCCGACCGGTTCCGGTAAGACCCTGCTCGCACAAACCCTTGCCCGCATCCTGAATGTTCCGTTCGCGATTGCCGATGCAACTTCGCTGACCGAAGCAGGTTATGTCGGGGAGGACGTCGAAAACGTGCTGCTTCGTTTGATCCAAGCAGCCGACTACGACGTGGAGAAAGCGCAGAAGGGCATCATCTACATCGACGAAATCGACAAGATCGCCCGCAAGTCGGAGAATCCGTCGATCACCCGCGATGTTTCCGGCGAAGGCGTGCAACAAGCCCTGCTGAAAATCCTCGAAGGCACCACCGCTTCCGTTCCGCCGCAAGGGGGACGCAAGCATCCGCACCAGGAGTTCATCCAGATCGACACCAAGGACATCCTGTTCATCTGCGGCGGTGCTTTCGACGGTATGGAGCAGATCATCAAGCGCCGTATGGGGGACAAGGTCATCGGTTTTGGCAGCGACCCGGCCAAGAAAAAGGAAGAGTTCGTTCTGACCAAACTGATGCCGGAAGACCTGCAGCGCTACGGTCTGATCCCGGAGTTCGTCGGCCGTCTGCCGGTTCTGACTTCGCTCGAACCGCTTGACACCGACGCGCTGATCCGCATCTTGACCGAGCCGAAGAACGCCATCGTGAAGCAGTACCAACGTCTGCTGAACATGGATTCCATCGAGCTGGAGTTCACCGATGAGTCTCTGCATGCGATCGCCGAAGAAGCGATCAAGCGCAAGACCGGTGCGCGTGGTCTGCGTGCGATCATCGAGTCGACGATGTTGGACATCATGTTCGACCTTCCGTCGCGCGATGACGTCACCAAGTGCGTGATCACCAAGGAGAGCGTCGACGGCGAAGAGAAACCGCGTCTCTTCACCGCCGAAGGGCAAATCCAAGGCGAGTCCGCGTAAAAAGTTACAAAAAAGAACCGATCCTCTTGCGAGGATCGGTTCTTTTTTTGCTTCAAACTGGACATACTACTATCCATTACTGGGAACGTGAACAAGAGGGGGTTACGCAATGTTTACCTTTACGTCCATTCTCAGCCTCGTGCAAGTGTTTTTTGCCGTGGTGATCGGGCTGTACTTCTGGAACCAGTTGAAAGCCCAGCAGGGCAACCGATCTGCCATCGAGTCTGAGTCGAAAAAGGAACTAGAGAAGCTTCGCAAGATGCGTGCCGTGTCCCTGACCGAGCCCTTGGCGGAGAAAACCCGCCCGAGCAAGTTCGAAGAAATCGTCGGGCAAGCAGACGGCTTGCGTGCCTTGCGCGCAGCACTGTGCGGGCCGAATCCGCAACATGTCATCATCTACGGCCCGCCTGGTGTCGGCAAGACGGCAGCGGCCCGCTTGGTGCTCAGTGAAGCCAAGCGCAACTCGACGTCGCCGTTCGGGCAAGAAGCAAAGTTTATCGAGCTCGACGCAACGACTGCGCGTTTTGACGAACGCGGCATCGCCGATCCTCTGATCGGCTCTGTACATGATCCGATCTACCAAGGTGCGGGTGCGATGGGCATGGCGGGAATCCCGCAACCCAAAGCGGGTGCCGTCACCAAAGCGCACGGCGGCGTGCTGTTCATCGACGAAATCGGGGAACTGCACTCGATTCAAATGAACAAACTGCTCAAAGTGTTGGAAGACCGCAAAGTGTTCTTGGAGAGTGCGTACTACTCCTCCGAGGACAATCAGATTCCCAGTCACATCCACGACATTTTCCAAAACGGGTTGCCGGCTGACTTCCGCTTGATCGGGGCAACCACTCGTACACCGGATGAGATTCCGCCGGCCATTCGCTCGCGTTGTGTGGAGATTTTCTTCCGCTCTTTGAAACCGGATGAGATCATGTCAATCGTCCGCACCGCCGTCAAGAAGATCTTCTTTGACATCGAGGACGCTGCAATTGAGACGATTGCCAAGTACGCGACCAACGGTCGTGAAGCGGTCAACGTTGTGCAGATTTCCGCAGGTGTTGCTCTCGGGGAAGCCCGCAAGCGCATCACCACCGCCGATGTTGAGTGGGTCATCAACTCCTCGCAGATTTCACCGCGACCGGAGAAGTGCGTACCCGACAAGCCGCAAGTCGGTTTCGTCAACGGTCTCGCCGTCTACGGCCCGAACCTTGGGATGTTGCTTGAGATCGAAGTCACCGCGCAAGAAGCGTGGGAGAAGGGCAAAGGCACGATCAACATCACCGGCGTCGTCGAAGAGGAACAAACAAACGGCGGTGCGCGCAGCACCCGCCGCAAGTCGATGGCAAAAGGTTCGGTGGAGAACGTCATGACCGTTCTGCGCCGCATCATGGATGTTGATCCCTTGGATTACAACCTGCACGTCAACTTCCCCGGCGGTATCCCGGTCGACGGGCCGTCTGCCGGTGTAACGATGGCGACGGCGATCTATTCGGCGATCAAGGGCATTCCGGTCGACAACTGCGTGGCGATGACCGGCGAAGTTTCGATTCGCGGCTATGTCAAGCCGATCGGCGGGGTTGTTGCCAAGATCGAAGCGGCTCAGCAAGCGGGCGCCACCCGCGTGATCATCCCCAAAGACAACTGGCAAGACATGTTCAAATCGATTAAGGGGATTGAAATCGTTCCGGTGGAGCGTATCGAACAAGTGCTGGAATTGTCGTTGCAACCGCAGGTGGAGGAAGAGACGTCCCGCGTCGCAACTCCCGCTCCGGGCTTGCTCTCCAAAGGTACGATACCGGCTCAAGCGTAAGGCAAAAAAAACTGCATAGGAGCAGGCAGGGAGCTACCTCCCTGCTTTTGTTCTGCTTACATGTAGAGATTAATTTGCAAGTTAACTTTTGATTTGGTCAGGATTAGACAAAGCAGATTGCGTAAGGTACAATGGAAAAACATACGAACCCTGCCAGCAGGGAACCCTATGTAGGGTGTATTTGTTAAGGTAGTGGAGGTGAACTTGATGGGAATCACTCGTACGAAACGCAGACTGCCATTACTCCCGTTACGCGGACTGTTGATCTACCCGACGATGGTGATGCACCTCGATGTCGGCCGTGACAAGTCGGTGAAAGCGCTGGAGAAGGCGATGGTCGGCGACAACCTGATCCTGCTCGTATCCCAAGTGGAAACCCATATTGACGACCCCGAGCCGGATGAGATTTTCGAGATGGGGACGATTGCCCGCGTGAAGCAGATGCTCAAACTCCCCAACGGGACGATGCGCGTGCTGATCGAAGGGTTGAACCGCGCGAAGATCTTGGAATATCTCGATTCGGACGACTTCTACCTCGTAGAGGCCGAGGAGTTGCCGGAGAAGGAAGAGCATGACCCGGAGATTGACGCCCTCATGCGTGCGATCCTCCATCAGTTTGAACAGTATATCAAGATCTCGAAGAAGATCACGCAGGAGACCCTCGCCGCTGTCACCGACATCGACGACCCGGGCCGCTTGGCCGATGCGATCGCGTCTCACTTGACCTTGAAGATCAAGGACAAACAAGTGATTCTCGAAGCGGTTGACGTCAAGGAACGCTTGGATAAACTCCTCAAGATCCTCTCCGACGAACGCGAAGTGATCGAACTTGAACGCAAGATCAACCAGCGCGTGCGCAAACAGATGGAGAAAACGCAGAAGGAATACTATCTGCGCGAACAATTGAAGGCGATTCAGAAGGAACTCGGCGAGAAGGAAGGCCGTGCGGGTGAAGCAGACGAATTGCGCGAAGAGCTCGCTGCCAAGAACCTGCCGGACGAAGTTCGCACCAAAGTCGAGAAAGAAATCGAACGCCTCGAAAAAATGCCCTCCACTTCGGCGGAAGGCTCCGTGATCCGTACATACATCGATTGGATCCTCGCGCTCCCGTGGAGCGAAGAATCCGAGTCGGAAATCGACATTAAGCGAGCAGAAGAAGTGCTCGACGAAGAGCATTACGGCTTGGAGAAAGTCAAGGAGCGCATCCTTGAATACCTTGCCGTCCAAGCTCTCGTCAAGAAACTCAAAGGCCCGATCCTCTGCTTGGCGGGACCTCCCGGCGTGGGGAAAACCTCGCTTGCTCGTTCCATCGCCAAAGCGTTGAACCGCAAGTTCGTGCGCGTCTCTTTGGGCGGCGTGCGTGACGAAGCGGAGATTCGCGGCCATCGCCGTACCTATGTAGGCGCGATGCCGGGCCGCATCATCCAAGGGATGAAGACGGCCGGCGAGAGCAATCCGCTGTTCCTGCTTGACGAGATTGACAAGATGACGTCCGACTTCCGTGGCGACCCGTCGTCTGCGCTTCTTGAAGTGCTCGACCCGGAACAGAACTCCACGTTCAGCGACCACTATATCGAGACGCCGTATGACCTTTCCAACGTGCTGTTCATCACCACGGCGAACGTCCTGCACAACATCCCAGGCCCGTTGATGGACCGGATGGAAGTGATCAACCTCTCCGGCTACACCGAAGTGGAGAAGTTGCACATCGCCAAGAACCATCTCTTGAAAAAGCAGATCGAGAACCACGGTCTGACGATGGAGCAAGTGGAGATCACAGACGACTCGCTCTACAAAGTCATCCGCGGTTACACCCGTGAAGCGGGCGTGCGGAGCTTGGAGCGTCAAATTGCCGCTCTGTGCCGCAAAGCAGCGAAGCAAGTCGTGTCGGGTGAAGCGGAGAAAGTCGTCATCACCCCTGACAAAGTCGAGGAATACCTCGGCGGCGAGCGCTTCCGTTTCGGCATGGCGGAAAAGGAAAACCAAGTCGGCGTCGTCACAGGTCTTGCCTGGACGTCCGTTGGCGGCGATACGCTGTCCATCGAAGCGTCGATCTATCCGGGAAAAGGCAAGCTGACCCTGACCGGGCAGCTTGGCGATGTGATGAAGGAGTCGGCACAAGCTGCATTCTCCTACATTCGCAGTCGTGCGGACCAATTGGGTATCGACCCTGACTTCCTAGAGAAAAATGACATCCACCTGCACATCCCCGAGGGAGCCATTCCAAAGGACGGCCCATCGGCGGGCATCTCGATGTGTACCGCATTGATCTCTGCGATGACCGGCATCCCGGTCAGGCGCGAAGTTGCCATGACGGGCGAGATCACCTTGCGCGGTCATGTTCTGCCCATCGGCGGGGTCAAGGAAAAGTCCATGTCGGCGCACCGTGCCGGCATCACAACCATCCTGTTGCCCATTGACAACAAGAAGGACATCGAGGACATCCCGGAATCGGTTCGCAACGAGTTGACTCTTCACCTCGTCGAGCACATGGATCAGGTATTGGAATATGCCTTGACCTCCAAGCCGGAACCGAAACCCGCACTCCAAAAAGAATAGAAGTGATACACCCATGATTATCAGAGACGTAGAATTTATCATCTCCGCCGTCAAACCGGACCAATATCCGATCACAACGATGCCGGAAGTTGCGATGGCGGGCCGCTCGAATGTCGGCAAATCCTCGCTGATCAACAAGTTGCTGAACCGTCGCAGTGTCGCCCGCGTTTCGGCGACGCCCGGCAAGACGCAGCAGATCAACTATTTCTTGATCAACAACGATTTCCACTTGGTCGACTTGCCGGGCTACGGATTTGCAAAAGTACCGGTCGACGTCAAGCGCCAATGGGGCAAGATGGTGGAAACCTATCTCAGCCGCCGCGAGAACTTGCGTCTCGTGATGCTGTTGATCGACATCCGCCATGCACCGTCCAAGGAAGACGTGGAGATGTACCAGTACCTCGCGCACTACAACCGCCCGCACGCCATCCTCGTGACCAAGGCGGACAAGATTTCGCGCGGTCAGTACCCGAAGCATCTCAAGATCATCAAGGAAACGCTCAAGATCCTTCCGAACACCCCGATCATCATCACCTCGTCGGAGACCGCCCTCGGTCGCGACGAAGTGTGGGACTTGGTCGAGAAGCACTTGATCCCGTTGCCTGAACCGGAGTTCCAAGATGAAGAAGAAATTCCCTCCGAATAACGGAGGGAATTTTTTTGTGCAAAAAAAGTGAAGGGAATCCACTTTCAACTTCGTCTATACAGACAAATACCAAAAAGGTACAGGAGCGTGACGTATAGATGAAGACGAGAACCGCAATTGGCTTGGCCGTCATCGCAATCGGTGTAGCAGGGCTGATCGGAGCGGGCCTGACGTATTTCCAACCGCAAGACATCCTCGCAGAGAAGTTCGCAGGCACTTTGGAGAGCAAACTAGACAACATCGGAAACGACATTAGCAACAGCATCAACGAGAACAGCTTTTCCTCGGAGAAAGACACGCAACGTGAAGAGGGCGACCTCCAACTTGATGTGAAGAACGCCAAAAAGTTGATCGTCAACTCCGAAGTCGGAAACATCCACGTGGTCGGTGCCGGCAGCAACACAGACGGCACTCTGCACTTCGTCAAGGGCGTGTTCGGCTACAGTGACGCAGAAGCGACGAAGTTCCTCCAGAACGTGAAACTTGACGTCGTCCGCAACGGCGACACCGTGAACGTCAATGTCAACGATGCAGCCAACAAGTGGTTGAAGCGCCTGCACATCGACCTCGAAATCTCGATCCCGGAAACGCTTGACGTCCAGTTGACCAACAAAGTCGGCGAGATCACCACCCAAGGTCTGCAAAGCGCCGTCACCGTGGCAAGTGAAGTGGGCTCGATCAACATTCAAGGCTACAAAGGAACGGTCAAAGCCAACTCGAAAACGGGCAAACTCGACATCGCAGGCGGTCAAGACATCGCATCGGTCAACGTCGAAACCAACGTGGGCAAAGTAATCGTTGCGCTGCCCGCAGATGCCAACCTAAACTTGGAAGCTCAGACCGACATCGGGCACATCAACAACGAACTCACCCTTAACGACTCTCACATCGACCGCCAAAAAGTCACCGGCACCCTCGGCGACGGCTCCAAAGGGCATGTCTACATCAAAACCAACGCCGGCTCCATCGACATCACCAAACAATAAGCAAAAAAAGAGACCGAACCTCACAGGGGTTCGGTCTCTTTTTTCAAGAAAAGGTCAGGTGCTCGGCACGACGTCCGGTTCCGGCGTGTCTTTGTGCCCGCCGAGCTCTGCAATCAGCGTGCCGCCGAGGATCATCAGGCAGCCGATGATCTGCTGAACATCGAGTCGTTCTCCCGCCCAGAAGTAAGCGGTGATCGCTGCGAACACAGGCTCCGTCGCAAAGATCAACGCCGTGCGGGTCGGGGTGGTGAATTTCTGGAACTGATTCTGCGCCACGAATGCAACCGCCGTCGCGAGGACGGAGCAGATCAACAAGCCCCAGAGCACCCACGGATCGAAGAGCACAGCCGGCGAGACAATCACCGAGACGTCCTCAAACAGGAACGACCCGATCAAGTTGAACACACCGCAGAAGAAAATCTGCAAGAGCGCCAACGAGAACGCATGATAGCGCGGAGCGTAGCGCCCGACCAAGACGATTTGCAAACCGTACGAGATCGCGCACAGGAAGACCAACAGATCTCCGAAATTGACGCTGAGGTCTCGTGTCAACGACAGCAGGGCCAGCCCAATCGTGGCAACGCCGGAGCCGAGCAGGGCGTTGCGCTTGAGTTTCTGTCCAAGCAGCCACAGGCTGAGGAACGGTACGAACACGACCGACAACCCGGTGATGAAGCCGGCCTTGGAGGACGTGGTGAACTCCAATCCGAACGTCTGGAACGCATACCCGGCAAACAACCACAGCCCAAGAATTGCGCCGGAGATCCACAAACGGCGGTCCATTCCCTTGAGCGAGTCACGGGCGAAAAAGAACATAAAGAGGAACAGAACAAGTGCTGCAAACAGAAAGCGCACCGCCAAAAACGTGAACGGCGGCATCGTGTTGATCGCTTCTTTGACCAGCACGAACGTTGCACCCCACACGAAGGTGACGCCGAGCAAAATCAGATCCGCCAAGAAAGATTTTTTCATGTATGTTACGCCCTCCGTAAAAATGTCTGACTCATTCTTTCATAGAAGAGTCGTCCGCGTCAAGACCATGAATATACATATGTCGACATCAAAACTCCACGGGCAGAGGGAGGGGATGGAGTGGAGGTCTTGGGACTTTTGTTTTTGACATCATTTCTGTACGTGATCTTCAAGATCGTACAGAGGCAAGAGCAGTAAAAAACGAGAGAGCTCGCCGGGCGGGCTCTCTCGTTTTTTTAATAAGAATAGCTATGGTGGTTCGACGAATCGACGGCGATGGCAAAAATCATGAGGACGGTTACGAGGAGGGCGACCAGCAGACCGATGATGGTCATCACAAGCCCGGCGACCGCCATACCGCGCTCGTTGGATTTCATGCCGAAAGCGGAGAGGATGAGTCCTGTTAGGTTGACGATGAATCCGAAGAAGGGAATCCAGCAGAAAATCAATCCAACGATCCCGACGATCATGCCGGCGATGGCCAAGCCGCCGCCGCTTTTTTGCGGTTGGGGAGCATCCGGGAAGTCGTACATGTCGTTCATTGTGTTCACCTCAATTTTCTACACGAGATAGCTCCATTGTAATCGCCTAATCCTTCCATTTCAATGAACGTTTTTCCAAGAGAGAAACGGCATGGTACATCACGGTGGAGACGAGGAGGATGACGAACAGCGAGAGCATGACGAGCGTGAGGTTGAACACTTGAAAGCCGTAGATGATCAGATATCCGAGACCCGCTTTGGCCACGAGAAATTCGCCGACGATCACGCCGATCCAAGCAAGCCCGACGTTAACTTTGAGTGTGGAGAGGATGGCCGGGAGAGATGCGGGGAACACGACTTTCTGGAAGACCTGCCGCTTCGACCCCCCGTAGGTGCGGACGAGTTTGATCATGTTTGGATCGACGTCGCGAAACGCCGTGTAAACGACGATGGTCGTAATGACGACGGAGATCGCCAGTGCCATCATCAGAATCGACAGGAACCCCTGCCCGAACGCGACGATGAAAATCGGCCCGAGCGCGACTTTGGGCATGGAGTTGAAGATGACGATGTACGGATCGAGCACCCGGGCGAGGAAGTTTGATCCCCACAGCACCATGGCGAGCAAAGTTCCGGCGATGGTGCCAAGCAGGAAGCCGACCAACGTTTCGTAGACGGTGATCCAAGTGTGGTGGAGAAGCGTTCCATCGTGAAGCATGGTGAGGAATTGCGCCCAGATCTTTGACGGCATGGAGAAAATAAACGGGTTGATCCAGTTCTGTCGCGCTCCAATCTCCCAGAAGGCGAGCAACGCGATCAAGATCAACAGTTGCACGGTGAACACAAGCCAGGTTCGTTTGCGTTGCCCTTGCAGAAATTTTTTGTACTCCGGCGTTTTAGTATTCATCTTGGAGATCCCCCCAGATCATGCGGAAGAGGTTGTGAAATTCCGCGTTCTCCCGAGCTTCCAAGGGAGAGAGCTCGCGAATGGAGTGTGGAACTTCCAACACGCGCTTGATGCGGCCGGGGCGGTTGGAGAGCACCACGATGCGGTCGCACATCGCCACCGCTTCGCCGAGGTCGTGCGTGACGAGCACGCCGGTCAGGTTGCGAGCTTTCAGAGTCTCTGCAATCAGGTCCTCCAACTGCAACTTGATCTGATAATCCAGCGCGGAGAACGGTTCATCGAGCAACACGACCCGAGGTTCCGTTAAAAGCGTCCGCCCCAACGCCACGCGTTGGCGCATGCCGCCGGAGAGTTGATGCGGGTGTTTGGACGCCGTGTCGGAAAGCCCGAGTTCGTCGAGCAGGTGCAGGGCTCGCTGACGAAGTGCGGGGGTAACGGTGCCGGTGATCTCGGGGCCGATGAGCACGTTGTCGAGGATCGTGCGCCAAGGCAGGAGGTAGTCCTGTTGAAACATGTAGCCGCAGTCCGGAGACGGACCTGCGACTTTTTTGCCGAAGAGTTGTACGGTGCCGTTGGTCGGTTTGAGGAGCCCGGCGATCAGCGAGAGCAACGTTGATTTGCCGCAGCCGCTGGGTCCGACGAGTCCGATCAGTTCACCCTCCTGGATGTCCAGCCAGATCTCTTGCAAGGCGGTGGTCTCGCCGGACTTGGTCATGTACGTCTGGTTGACGCCTTCGAAGGAGATGGCCGTCATGTTTTTCACCTTCCTCTGAACGTTTGAGGTATAAAGGGTGGGGAAGTCGGAGAAGATAGGGATGAAAACCCATATTTCTCCTCTCCTTTTTCTTTGAAAGCCCCTGACCTACATGGACAGGGGCCTTTTTTTGTGAGCAAGCCCCTAGTTTTGCTTGGCTTTTTCTGCGAAGCTTGGTTGGACGACTTTTTCATACGGGACGTCTTGCTGAAGTTGGCCTGCGTCTTGCATGATTTTTTTCATGTTGTCAAACTCTTGTTGGTCGATCAGCGTATCGGTCGGCCAAGCGTCGGAGTTTTGGTAGCGCTGAACCACGCGCACGAGGATGTCTTGGTCCACGTCGGTGAAGTACGGCTTGATCACTTGGGCGATCTCTTCGGGTGCGGTGCTGTGCAGGTAGGTTTGGGCTTTTTGCACCGCGTTGGTGAATTTTTGTGCCGTTTCCGGATGAGACTTCAAGTAACTGGCTTTGGCCATGAAGACGGTGTACGGCAATTTGCCGCTGTCTTGGCCAAACGACGCGACGACGTGGCCTTGGCCTTGTTTCTCCAAGAGAGAAGCAGCCGGTTCAAACGCTTGGAAAAAGTCCCCCGTGCCCGAGGCAAACGCTGCCGCTTGGTTGTCAAACGCGATGTTTTGGATGATTTGGTTGTCGGTCAGCGGCTTGATGCCGTGTTGCTTCTGAACGTATTCGGAGACCATCTCCGGCATGGAGCCGGCGCGAGAGCCGAGCAGGGACTTGCCTTTGAGTTGAGACCAGTCGAAGTTCGTGACGTTCTGGCGGGCGACGAGGAAGGAACCGTCGCGCTGGGTGGCTTGGGCGAATGAGACGAGGGCGTCCGGTGAGCCTTGTTGTTGAACGAAGATCGTCGTTTCGGCGCCGACGAGGGCGACTTCGTCTTGGTCGGCTAGCACACGGGTGGCCGCTTTGTCACCGCCCCATGCGGTGTCGAGTTGGACGTCGAGGCCTTGGTCTTTGAAGTAGCCTTTTTCAATCGCCACGTACTGCGGCGCGTAGAAGATCGAGCGGATGACTTCGGTCACACGGACGGTTTCCGTTTTTCCGTTGTCGGTCTTGGAGCTGTCACCTCCGCATGCTGTCAACGTAAACAGCATCGCGCCAAGGGAAGTTGCGACCGCAACTTTTTGCCAATGCTTCATGGGAAAACCCCCTTGGGAGTGTTTTGTGTTAGCATGTTATGCATGGGCTGTTGTCACGGTGAATGTCGAAGCTGACATACTCTTGTCAAATTTCGTCGGCGGTTTTGGGACAGCCTATGGTATAATGAGGATGTTTGACCGTTCGGAATTCGATACGTACGCAATCTTACTTTGATATAGAGGGCGTTTTGAATGGTTCATGAGATAGGGGAGTGAGAAGGGATGTACATCATGGTCGTGGGTCTGAATTACCGTTCGGCCCCTGTCGAGATCCGCGAACGATTCGCCCTGCAGGAATCGCAATTGGATGGGGCGCTGTCGAAGTTGCGCGCGTCCGGCGATCTGCACGAAGTCGTGCTGGTGTCCACCTGCAACCGCACGGAAATCTACGCAGTCGCAGAAGAACGCGCCGGCGGGGAAGAAGCAATTCACGGTTTCCTCGCGGAGCTCTCGGGTGTGCCGCGCGCGAAGTTTTTGCCGCATCTGTACCAATACGGTGAGAATGCGGCGATTCGTCACCTGTTCCGTGTGACAGCGGGACTGGACTCGATGGTGCTTGGGGAAACGCAAATTCTCGGCCAAGTCCGCTCGGGCTTTTTGTTCTCGCAGGAAATTGGGGCCACCGGTCCGGTGTTCAACAACTTGTTCAAACGCTCCGTCACCGTGGCGAAGCGTGCGCACAACGAAACGAAAATCGGCGAGAACGCCGTGTCGGTCTCGTATGCGGCGGTGGAGCTGGCCAAGAAAATTTTCGAGTCGCTCGATCACAAAACGGTGCTCGTCATCGGGGCGGGCAAGATGTCGGAACTGACCGCGAAACACTTGAACGCCAACGGGGCCACTCGGGTCATCGTCGTCAACCGCACGTACCAGCGTGCGAAGGAGTTGGCCGACAAGTTCAACGGCAAAGCGCTCGACATGAACTCGCTGGATTTGGCGCTCAAGGAAGCGGACATCGTCGTGTCCTCAACAGGGGCAGAAGGCTATGTCGTGACCAAAGCGCACGTCCAAGCGACGATGAAAGCGCGCCGTCACCGCCCGCTGTTCTTGATCGACATCGCGGTGCCTCGTGACCTCGATCCGGAGATGTGCAAAGTGGACAACGTGTTCCTCTACGACATCGACGATCTGGAGGGCGTCATCGCGGTCAACATGAAGGAACGCGCCAAGGAAGCGGAGAAAGTCGAAGGCATTATTGCCGAGGAAATGATCGCGTTCCGTCAATGGCAGAACGAACAGAACGCCAAGCCGCTGATCATGAAACTCCGTGAATCGGCGATGGCGAACCAAGCGCAACTGATGCAGAACTTGGTGAACAAAGTGCCGGGTCTGACAGACAAAGACATCCACACCGTCAACAAGCTGACCACCGCGCTGATCAACCAGATGATTCACGGTCCGATCACGCAAGTCAAAGAGATGGCGGCGGAGAAGGAAGCGGACATGTACCTGGAGGTGTTCGCCCGCATCTTCGGACTGGAGAACACGGTGGACGAACCCGCAGGCAAAAAGGACTCTGACAAGCAGAGCCCGCAAAAGCCCGCAAACGGCCAGTCTGCGGGAACCGCTCAACCTGTCAAAGAAGCAACTCCGATGGTACAAGCCATCGGTTTGAACGCCAACGCCGCGGCGAAAGTGGCGGTCACGAAGCAACTGGAGCAAACCCGTCAAGAGGAAGCGCCCGCCGCAACCCGCACCATGGGATTGCGCGGTCGCTGGGGGACGCACTAGAGCTCATGCCTTTCGTGGAAAGGAGGAACGTGCACCATGCCAAGAAGTGTTCTTCTCTATGACCTCATGACGTTTTTGTATGCGGTTTGCATCGTCTTGTACTTTGCCGATTTTGTTACTCATAAGCAGGTTCTCAACCGCATCGCGTATGGATTCTTGGCGGTCGTCTGGGGCTTGCAAACGTCCTTCTTCCTAACGCGGATGACAGAGGTTCACTATGTGCCTCTGATGACCACGTTTGAGACGACGCTGTTTTTCTCTTGGTTGTTGATCACGTTTTCGCTGGTCATCAATTATTTTTACAAAATCGACCTGTTTGCGTTTTTCACAAACGTCATCGGGTTTGCGATGGTTGTGTTTGATTTATTTACGGGAGAGGGCGCTTCAAGCGTTGTCGGCGAAGGATTGCAGGGGAACCTGTTGATCATCCATATCACGTTGGCGTTCCTGAGTTATGCGGCGTTCTCGCTGTCGTTCATCTTCTCGATCATGTACCTGATCCAGTCCAAGATGCTCAAGGAAAAGCGTTGGAACTCGTGGTTCCGCCGTCTCCCGGCGCTTGATAAACTCGATGCGTTCACGTACCGTCTGATCATCGTCGGCTTCCCGATGTTGTTGCTGGCGTTGATTCTCGGGGTGAACTGGTACTACAAGATGTTCGGCTCGGTGTTGGTGTTCGACGCCAAGCCGTTGGTTTCCATCGTGTTGCTCGGCTTCTACGTCGGCTGGTTGTATTTGCGAAATTCATTCGGCTGGTCGGGACGGAAGCTGGCTTGGTGGAACGTCGCGTCGTTCTCGCTGGTTGTCGTCAACTATCTGTTTGTCGGGACGTTTTTCTCCGGCTTCCACCGCTGGTAGGTGGTGGAGATGAACTCCTACGGAGTTTTTTTGAATCTGACAGGGCGGCGGTGTCTCGTCGTCGGAGGGGGCCCGGTGGCGGAACGCAAGATCACCGGGCTTCTCGATTGTGGGGCGGACGTGACGGTCGTTTCGCCAACTGTGACGGATGTCATAGCCGCTCATGCAGAAACTGGTACACTGAAGTGGGAAGCGAGGGCCTACCGAGAAGGGGATGCCACTCGTTCTTTTTTGGTCATTGCAGCGACAGATTCCAAAGAGTTGAACCGACACGTCTACGAAGAAGCCGAAGCGTCGGGGAGATTGTGCAACGTCGTCAATGACCAGAGCATCGGAAACTTTACCGTCCCGGCGCTGGTCAGACGGGGCCGTTTGCAAGTGGCCGTCTCGACCGGCGGAGCAGCACCGGCAGTGGCCAAACGCATCCGCCGGGAGTTGGAAGAACATTTTGGCTTTGAATATGCCGCATTTTTGGATGAAATGGCAGAGATTCGCCAGCTTTTGCTGGGCACAGTAAGAGATGAGAGGCGACGTACGAAGATCTTGCAGATTCTAGCCGAGTCGGAGCTGTTGACGCTCCTGCGCGACGGGCGAGGGGAAGAGGCCCGGCGGCTGGTGGAAGACTGCTTAGGAGGACACGAGATATGAAGTCAATCGTCGTCGGGACTCGCAAGAGCCCGCTCGCACTGACGCAGACGGAATGGGTATTGGCTCAACTGCGCAAACACTATCCGGAGCTTGAAATCGGCATGGAGCAAATCGTCACCAAGGGTGACCGCATCCTCGATGTCACGCTCTCGAAAGTCGGGGGCAAGGGCCTTTTTACAAAAGAACTGGAACAGGCGATGTATGACGGCACGGTCGACTTTGCGGTCCACAGCCTGAAAGATATGCCCAACGAAATGCCGGAAGGGCTGATGATCGTCGCGATCACGCACCGTGAAGACCCGCGTGACGTGCTGATCTCCCGCAACGGCTCGAAGTTTGAAGACTTGCCGATCGGGGCGAAAGTCGGCACCTCGTCGCTTCGTCGCTCTGCGCAATTGCGAGCGGCGCGCCCGGACTTGGAGATCGTCTCTCTGCGCGGCAACATCAACACCCGCCTCGCAAAATTGGAAGAGCAGCAACTCGACGCCATCGTCTTGGCGGCGGCCGGGTTGGAACGCATGGGCTGGGGAGACAAGATCACGGAGCGATTGTCTCCGGAACTGTGCATTCCGGCTGTTGGGCAAGGTGCTCTCGCGATTGAGTGCCGATCCAAGGACGAAGATGTCCGCCAACTGCTGTCCGTGCTGGAAGATCCGGCGACCCGCAAGATCATCACTGCAGAACGCACGGTGCTCGGTAAGTTGAACGGAGGTTGCCAGATTCCAATCGGAGCGTATGCGGAGTTCATCGGCGACGACGAACTGCGTTTGACGGGCATCGTCGGTTCGGCAGACGGTTCCATTCTATTGCGGGAGAGCGCGACGGGTCATGATCCGGTTGCACTTGGCACTCTCATTGCAGATCGTCTGATCGAAAAAGGTGCCGGCGCCATCCTCGCCCAAGTTCGCGAGGAGCTGAACGCCTAATGAAGCCGCTGCAAGGCAAACGCGTCGTGGTCACACGCTCGCGGGCACAGGCGAGTGAACTTTGCCGACGAATTGAAGATCTCGGGGGCTCTACCTATGAGTTCCCGGTGATTCGCATCGAGTGGCCGGAGGATCTCAGGCCACTCGATGCCGCTATACATAGTGTGGAAACGTACGACTGGGTGGCATTCACGTCGCCTAACGGAGTGGAGATGTTTTTCGAGCGGTTGCAGTCGTCGGGTCGGACAACCCAGGCGATGCAGAGCGTGAAAATCGCCGCCGTCGGCCCCAAAACCGCCGCGCTCGTGGAACAGCAAGGACTGACCGTTCACGCTCTGGCCGGAGAATTCGTCGGCGAAGGGCTGGCCAACACTTTGACCACGCATACGCAGGCCGGGCAAAAAATTCTCCTGCCGCGCGCCAACCTCGCGCGCAAGCAACTCCCGCAGGCACTGCGGAACTTGGGCCTACACGTCACAGAAGTGGAAGCCTACCGCACCCTGCCCGTTACAGAGGATGCATCCGACTTGGTGAAACGACTGGAAAGCAAGGAGATTCAAGCCGTCACTTTCACTTCCTCGTCCACCGTGACCAACTTCCTCAACGCGCTCAAGGACTACCCGATCCACGACCTGCTCGCGGGCGTCACGCTCGCCGCCATCGGCCCGATTACCGCCGATACGGTGGAGAAAAACGGCCTCACCGTAGACGTCATGCCCGCAGACTATACAATTCTCGGACTTGTCGAAGCGCTTGTCCGACACCTTAGGAGGGACTGACACATGAACCTGTTCGACTTCCAACGTCACCGCCGCCTGCGTCGCAGCGCCGGCATCCGCGCGATGGTGCGCGAGAATCACCTGTCTGTCAACGACATGCTCTATCCGGTTTTCGCTGTCGAAGGCGAAGGCATCAAGCAAGAAATTCGCTCGATGCCGGGCGTGTATCATTTCTCGCTCGACAAACTGAAAATTGAAATCCAAGAGGTCGTCGACCTCGGCATCCCGTCTGTGATCTTGTTCGGCGTTCCGTCGCACAAAGACGAGTGCTCTTCGGAAGCCTATTCGGAGAACGGCATCGTCCAACAAGCGATTCGCATGATCAAAGCGGACCACCCGGACCTCGTCGTCATCACCGACGTCTGCCTCTGCCAATACAACCCGGCGGGTCATTGCGGCATCGTGGACGCAGAGAGCGGGAACATCCTCAACGACCCGTCTTTGGAATTGATCGCCAAAACCGCGCTGTCGCACGTCCAAGCGGGCGCCGACATCGTCGCACCGTCCGACATGATGGACGGCCGGATCGCCGCCATCCGTCACTTGCTTGATGAGAACGGCTACACCGACATCCCGATCATGTCCTACTCCGTGAAGTATGCGTCTGCGTACTACGGTCCGTTCCGTGAAGCGGCACACTCCGCTCCGGCGTTCGGTGACCGCAAGACCTACCAAATGGACCCGGCGAACTCCCGTGAAGCGCTGCGTGAAGCAGATTCCGATGTGGTCGAAGGAGCCGACTTCCTCATGGTCAAACCGGCGCTTGCGTACCTCGACATTCTGCGTCAACTGCGCGACCGCTATGACTTGCCGATTGTGGCGTACAACGTCTCGGGCGAGTACGCGATGATCAAAGCGGCTGCACAAAACGGTTGGGTTGATGAAAAAGCCATCGTCATGGAAACCCTGCTCGGCATGAAGCGCGCCGGTGCCGACATCATCATGACCTACTTTGCCAAAGACGTGGCACGCTATCTGAAAGAAGGCAACTAATTCCCCACGAGGTGACTCTGATGCACAAAGGCTACATTCGTTCTGAAGCGGCATTCGCCGAAGCGAAAAAAATCATCCCGGGCGGCGTCAACTCTCCGGTGCGCGCATTCCGCGCTGTCGGAGGCACTCCGGTGTTCATCGAGCGCGGGTCCGGCTCGAAGATGTACGACATCGACGGAAACGAATACATCGACTACTGCCTCTCTTGGGGCCCGTTGATCCTCGGTCACGCTCATCCGGAAGTTGTGCATGCGATCAGCGAGTACGCACTGCGCGGCACTTCGTTTGGCGCACCGACCCTGTTGGAAACGGAAATGGCGCAACTGGTCACCGAGATCATGCCGTCCGTTGAAGTGGTTCGTATGGTCAACTCCGGTACGGAAGCGACGATGTCTGCACTGCGTCTCGCACGCGGCTACACCAAGCGCTCCAAGATCGTCAAGTTCGAAGGATGCTACCACGGTCATGCCGACTCTCTGCTGATCAAAGCGGGCTCCGGCGTTGCCACCCTCGGCTTGCCGGATTCTCCCGGCGTTCCGGAGGCTGTCGCGACGAACACGCTGACCGTTCCGTACAACGATGTCGAGAGCTTGAAACTCGCGTTCGAAAAGTTCGGCGATGACATCGCAGCGGTCATCTTGGAGCCGATCGCCGGCAACATGGGTCTCGTGAAGCCGCGTGACGGCTACTTGCAACAAGTCCGCGAGATCACCAAGCAATACGGCGCGTTGTTGATCTTTGACGAAGTCATGACGGGCTTCCGTGCAGCATACGGCGGTGTTCAAGCACTCTACAACATCGAGCCGGACCTGACCACGCTCGGCAAAGTCATCGGCGGCGGTCTGCCGGTCGGCGCATACGGCGGCAAGCGCGAGATCATGGACATGATCGCACCGGCTGGCCCGATCTACCAAGCGGGCACCCTGTCCGGCAATCCGCTGGCGATGATCGCAGGCTACACCACGCTGAAAATGCTCGGCGAACCTGGCGCGTATGATCGTCTGGAAGCGATGGGCAAGCGTCTCGTAGAAGGCTTCCTCGCAACGGGCAAGGAACTTGGCATCCCGGTGACCGGCGCGTATGTCGGCGGGATGATGGGCACGTTCTTCGCCGAGCAGGAAGTCGTGGACTACGACACGGCAAAGCAAGCTAACTTGGAACGATACGCGAAGTACTTCTCGCTGATGCTGGAGCGCGGTGTCTATCTCGCGCCGTCGCAGTTGGAAGCGGGCTTCCTCTCGCTGGCACACACCGATGCGGATCTCGACCGCACGTTGGAAGCGTCCCGCGAGGCGATGAAACAGCTGTAAGAAATGGAGAAGCCGTCGGGGCGGAAGCGACCGGCGGCTTTTTTGGAGGGAAAAACATGGCGTTGCAAGCAATTCTGTTCGACCTCGACGACACGCTGGTTGACCGCATGGCGACGATGCCGAAGTACGCCGAGAAGTTCCGCGAAGACTTCGGCCATCTCCTGCTCGAACTGACGGTGGACGAAATTGCGCGGGTGATCGTGGAGACAGACGGCGGCGGGTATCGGGGACGTGATAAGTTCCAGGATCTGCTGAACGCGTTGCCGTGGACGGATCGACCCACGGAGGACATGTTGATCGAGCATTGGAACCGCGTGTTTCCGCAAGTGGTTCAGCCGATGGCGGGGCTGTTCACGATGTTGAACCAACTCACCGTGCGAGGATATCGGCTCGGGCTGATCACGAACGGGCAAAGCCAACGTCAGAATGCAAAAATCGATCTGCTCGGCATCCGCGATTTTTTTGACGTGGTGTTGATTTCGGAGGAAGTCGGGTATGAGAAGCCTGAACCGTTGATTTTCCTGCTGTCGCTCGAAGCGTTGGGACTTGCGGCGGAGGAAGTGATCTATGTCGGCGACCATCCGCGCAACGATGTCGGCGGCGCAGAATTTGCGGGCATCACCCCCGTTTGGCGGCGCGGTTGTCACCCGTGGCCGGAGGGCCAACCCCAACCGCAGCACCAATTCGTCACGTTGGCTGAATTTCTTATATGGCTCGAAACCTACAGCAAGAAGTAGAGAAAAAAGGAGGGGGAGAACCCAATGAAAGACACCTTAGAAAAACACCCCCAAGGTCCGTTACTCTGGTTGCAAAGCGTGCAGTGGATGGTTTTCTTGCTCGCCAACACGATTGCAGCTCCCATTGTCGTCGGAGCGGCGTTTGATCTGTCGACAGGCGATGTGTCCTCGCTGGTGCAGCGGATGTTGCTCGTCAGCGGCGGCGTGACGCTGTTCCAGTTGTTCTTCGGCCACCGCTTGCCGCTGCTTGAAGGAGCGGCCGGTATGTGGTGGGCGCTGTTCTTGACGTTGGCGGCGGTTGCGACTTCGGGAGATAAAGGCGCGGTGCTGCAACAATTGGAGATGGGCTTGCTGGCGTCGGGCGTTGTGCTCGTCATCCTGAGCCTCTTGCCGATCATGGCACGGCTTCGCGAGTTGTTCACACCTCTGGTCACCGGGGTCTATCTCATCTTGCTCGTCGTCTCGCTGACGGGCTCGTTCTTCAAAGGCATGCTCGGCGTCACCCGAACGGGAGAAATCGATGGAGAAGTGGCGGTGTTGTCGCTGATCGTCATCTTGCTGGTGCTGATCCTCTCGCTCAAGGGACGCGGGCTTTGGAGGAGCATGGGCCCGTTGATCGGCATCGGATCGGGTTGGATTCTGTTTGCGATTTTCGGCTTGATTCCGTCAAACACCAACGCCGAACCCACCCCGTGGTTTGCGTTGCCGAAAGCCTTCGACTGGGGGATGCCGGCTTGGGACACAGGGATCGTCCTGACATCGGTCCTGACCGGGCTGATTCTGATCTCCAACGTTGTCGCTTCCATCCTCGTCGTGGCACGTACGCTGGGTGTGGACGTGACGGCGGACACCTATCGTCGTGGTTTGCTTGGCAACGGGATTGGCGCGGTCCTCTCGGGATTGCTCTCGTGTATCGGCCCCGTGCCGCTGTCCGTTTCGGCGGGCTTCATCTCGACGACGGGCATTCGTTCGAAGCGTCCGTTTCTGATCGGGGCGACGTTGGTGTTGGTCAGTGGGTTTTTCCCGCTGGTCGGGAACTTTTTTGCGACGTTGCCGTCGGAAGTGGCGTATGCGGCGTTGTTTGTGCCGTTTGCGCAGATGATGGGCTTTGGGGTGCGCGATCTCATGTCGCTGATTCCCAGCCAGCGGAATTTGCTCGTTATCGGGCTCTCTCTGATGGTCGGCGTCGGCGTGATGTTCCTCCCGCCGTCCGCATTCGCCTCACTCGCTCCGTGGCTTCGAAGCGTGGTGGCCAACGGCCTGCTCGTCGGGTTGATCCTCTGTCTGCTGTTGGAGCACGTCATCTTCCGGGAGACGGAAAAAAACAATCCTGCCTCGTCTTGAGGCAGGATTGTTTTTTCATGGAAAGGAAACACCGAACATCCGCAGCTCCGGCGATTTCTCCGTTGTCGTCGCCAGCAGCGTGCCTCGGAAGCGAATCCAAGAGGCGGGCGTGCTGAGTTGGAGCAAGAGCGCGTCGGGTTGAATCTGTCGGTACTCGGTCCACGTCCGTCCGTCCACGGAGGTGCTGCACTCCAGATTCAAGGAATCGTCCGGGGTGGGGAGGTAGATCATTCTCAACAGACGGATGGTTTGAAAGGAATGGTCCACATGTTGCGGGATGGTCTCGAACATCCCAAATCGTTGTACATCTCCAAATGCGGGTGGCACTTCGGTCGAATCGTCCAGCGTTAGAGCGCCGGTGGAGAGAAACCGCACATTCACGGCGCGGTCAAGGGTCAGGGGATAAATGGTACCTGTGTCCACGAGGGGAGACGAGGTTGTCGAGGTGGTTCCGCATCCGCTGAGGAGAAGCGTCAGTCCCACGAGGGCAGATACATGCAATCGTTTCATATCCATCTCCTCATTTTTTTATACACTTATATTCTATCACTAATCACTTACAATCGGGAACGAATTTTCATACATCAACACGAAAAAAACCGCCTCCATGACCGGAGACGGTTTTTTCTGATTACCAGTAGTAGCCGCCGTACCCCCAAGGGGAAAACGCGGCTGCCGTTGCAAGAGCGACAAATGGAAGGAACAGAAGCGGGAAGAATACCGCCTCCCCTTCGATTGGTTGATGGCCGTCGGCGTGTTGTACGGTCAGTTCGTCGGTGCGGCCTGCAACGCCACTGTAGGGTTGGCGTTGCAGGTAGACACCATCGTGAGTCACGCTGTGGAGAACCCCATAATGGCGGGTGCCGTCATGACAGGTCAAGCACACGTGGCGACCGATGTGTTTGCGAAGCTGGCAAGGAGAGAGAGCCATATCGAACATGCTCCTCCTTTCTCATAGGATTTATGATATCCTACGAGTCCCTTGTCCGTCTTGCTCTGGGCATCCGACTCATTTTGACGGTGTCGTCTCGTCCTCACCACGGATTCGGGCGAGCATTTGGCGTTGAACACGCATCATGGTCTGCAAATCTTCCTCCGGCAATTGCAACGCGAACGACATACGTTGCAAGAACACCGACGTTTCCGGGTTGAACGCTTCACGGACTCGCTCGCCTCCCGCCGGGGAGATGCGCAGTTCCAAATGGCGGCGGTCGCGTTCGGAGCGTTCCCGAACCAAAAGTTCGGTTTTGACCAGACGGTCGACGATTCCGCTGAGCGTGCTCGCGGAGAGTTGCATCGTTTCGGAGAGTTGTTCCAGACCGCCAAGCGGGTTGTTGGCGACTTCAAACAGGACGATCAACTGCTGTGTGGTGATGCCGACGCGTTCGGCGTCCTGTCCAATCAGCTTGTACACTTCCTTGTTGAAGTCGCGCAAAGGAATGGAGACGGCCTTGATATTTTCTAAGTTGGGGATCTTGATCATCGCAAAGCCTCCCAGTAGGAGCTGTTACGCTTCATGATACCGCTCTACGGGCGGTGAAGCAACTTCCGGGATGGTGCTTTTCGGGATGCTGCGACGGCGGATGAAGACTGCAAATACCAGCGCAACGGCCGTCATACCGGTCCCGACTACAAATGCGTCGTTGATGCCTTGAATGGTGGAGTTTTTTACAACGAGCCCGTACACCACACTCGACATCGTCTTGCCCATCTGAGTGAACTGCTGGACCAGGATCGGGTTCGTTGAAGTGAGCTCGTTGGAGTACGCCGCCGTGTGGAAGAGGCTGCGGTTGGACATGACGGTGACGAGCAACGCCGTGCCAAGCGAGCCTGCCACTTGTTGCATGGTGTTGGAGATCGCCGTACCGTGGCTGTTGTAGCGCGCCGGTAGTTGGTTCAACCCTTCCGTCGTACAGGTCATCATCATCAGCGCAAGCCCGATCATGCGAATGCAGTTGACGAACAAGACATGGCTGTAGGAAGTGTCGGCTGAGAGATGGGTGAATTGCCACGTTGTGATCACGGAGATCAACAGACCGGCGACGACCAAGGGTCGAGCACCGATTCGGTTGAGCAAGCCGCCGGCAATCGGTGAGAACACGCCCATCAGCACGGCGCCCGGCAAGAGCAGGAGGCCGGATTCGACCGGCGAGAACCCGCGGATGTTTTGCAAGTAGAGCGGCAGGAGGACCATCGCCGCCATCATCGACATGTACATCAGCGAAGAGACGGTGACTGTCAACGTGAACACGCCGTAGCGGAACGGGCGCAGGTCGAGCATCGGTTGCTCAGCGGTCAGTTCCCGCCAGACGAACAGAATCAGAGAGATGATCCCGACGGTAATCGGCAGGGTGACTTCCCAAGAGGACCAGCCTGCCGAACCTGCTTTGGAGAAGCCGTAGAGCAAGCCGCCGAAGCCGAGGGTGGAGAAGACAAAGCCCGGTGCGTCGAACTTGTCCTTGGCGCGCTCTGTGACGTCACGCAGCCAAGCAATCGCCAAGAACAGGTCGATCAGCCCGATCGGAATGACGAGGATGAACAAGAGACGCCACGAGTAGTTCTGAACGAGCCAGCCGGCGAGGGTCGGACCGATCGCCGGAGCGAAGATCATGACGATGCCCATAACCCCCATCGCGACACCGCGACGTTCGGGCGGGAATACGGTGAGAAATACGGTCATCATCAACGGCATGATACAGCCCGCACCCGCTGCTTGTACGAATCGACCGATCAGCATGATCGTAAAGCCAGGTGAAACGGCGCAGATCAACGCGCCGAGTGTAAACAGGGAGATGGCGGCGATGAACAGATTGCGCGTACCGTATCGACGAATCAAGTAGGACGTCAACGGAATGGTGACGCCGTTCATCAGCATGTAGCCGGTGATCAGCCATTGAATCGTCGTGGCGGAGACGCCGAGGTCGTTCATCATATGCGGCAATGCGATATTGAGCAGAGATTGGTTCAAGATCGAGACGAACCCGCCGAGCAGGAGCACAGCGAGGATTTTCCCGATAGGCAGGGATGCTCGGTCGATCGTGCCTGTCGAAGTTGAGGCCTTCTCGACAGGAGGGTCCTGAACAGATTGCGAAGCTTGCAGAGACTGCGATTCAGCTTCGGGCTCGTCCATTTTTGAGACCTGTGCGTTTGCGCTTTTTCGGCGGACGAGCAGGTTTGCCGCCAAGAGGACGAACACGGCAAACGCGCCGTATCCGATTAGAAATGCGGACATTGAGTTCACCCGCCTCTATTTGTGGATGCGAACGGTCGTGTTCATACCGGGCGCAAGATCGAGCCCTTTGTAGCCGTCGAGTGTGATCGTGACCGGGATAACTTGCGTCACTTTGGTGTAGTTGCCGGTGGTGTTGGAGCTTGGCAGCAGCGAGAACGTGTTCGCCGTCGCCAAACCGACGGTGCTGACTTTGCCCTTCAAGGTGGTGCCGTTGTACGCATCGACGTACACATCAACTTCTTGACCCGCTTTGACGTCGTTGATGTCGGTTTCCTTGACGTTTGCGGTCACATGCAGTTGGTCGAGGTTGAACGCGTACGCAAGCGGCATGCCGGCTGCGACGAAGGAGTTTTTGACAGCGCTTTGCGTGACGATGGTGACCGATTCCGGTACGGTGATGTCGACACGACCCTGAGCAGTTTCAACGGCGCCGATTTTTTCACCGGCCGAGTAGGACTTGCCGAGCTCGCCGTTCCATTCGACGAGTTTGCCTGCAACTGGCGGAGCGATGGAGACGGATTGACCGTCGACTTTGGCATTGTCTGTGGATAAGTAGTTCACCGATTGATTGTAGAAATAATACCCGGCGAATCCGCCGCCGACCAAGACGATCAGCAGGACGATGTTGAGAATGATGATGCGACGAAAGCTTTGAGCGGTCATTTTGTTTCTCTCCTCTTTAAGAACGTTTCGAATAAGAACTTTTTGAGTACGAATCCTTCGCATACGAAATATTATACGTTTCGTAGAACTCTGTCAACAAAAAAAGCCAACTCTTCCATTGAAGAGTTGGCTTTCTCCTTACAGATCCATCAACGATCCGCCGTTGACGCTGGTGTAAGATCCCGTCATGTATTTCGAATCGTCGCTGGCGAGGAACGCGATGACTTTCGAGAGATCATCCGGCTGACCGAGACGGCCGAGCGGAATGTTTGCGGCGATCGCTTGGCGGGCTTCGTCGGTGTAGAACGAAGTTGCGTCCGTTTCGATCAGGCCGGGTGCCACGTTGTTGGCGGTGATGCCGTAGGGGCCGACTTCCTTGGCGACGTAGCGCACGAAGGAGTTCAGACCGGACTTGGCGGTGCCGTGTGCGATGAAGCCCGGGGTGACGTTTTTGCCTTGGCCGCTGGTGATATAGATGAGACGGCCGGACCGTTGTTCTTTCATAACCGGGAGGACGGCTTTGGTCAGGAGGAACGCGGCTTTCAGCTCGTTGTTCAGTTTGTCGGAGAACTCGTCCCAGGTCATGTCTTCGAGCGGCTTGCGGACGAAATTCATGTTGGCGTTGCTGACGAGGATGTCGAGGCGTCCAAAGTGGGTGAGAGTTTCGTCGATAAGTTTTTGAACGTCCGCTTCCACGGTGACGTTGGCTTGGACGGCGTGAGCGTGACCGCCGGCTTTTTTGATTTCTTCGACAACCTCTGCGGCGGCCGCCGCGTTGCCGACGTAGTTGACGATGACGTTTGCGCCCTGTGCGGCGAGTTCCTTGGCGGTGGAGGCTCCGATGCCGCGACCGCCGCCGGTGACGATGGCGGTTTTGCCTTGCAGTTTCAATTTAATCTACTCCTTTATCTTACGTATTTCTTATTATCATAGGCTAGAGGAGCGAGAGAATGCAAGAGATTGTGTCGGCACCGGGGAGTCTCGCTCACCTCGGCGGGATCAAGAGTGATTTTTTCAGCGCTTCCAAGTTGCGTTCCATCACCGTCACATAATCCATGTGTTGCGCCTGCTCTTCTTCGGACAAGCCTTCTAAAGGGTCGAGCACGGCGGTTTCGCATCCAATCTCCTGTGCGACCATCTCGGCGATTTTCGGAGAGACGAGAGATTCGAAGTAGATGACCGGAGTTTTGCGGTCTCTCGCGATCTTGACCACATCCGCTACCTGTGTCGTGGTCGGTTCGATGTCTGGGTTCAAGCCTGAGATCGGAATCTGTTCAAGGCCGTAGCGTTTCGCCAAATAGCCGAATGCCGAGTGGGACGTGACGAAATCCTTGCGGGGGGCGTTGCTCGTCACATCACGGTAGGCGTTGTCGACGTCCTGTAGTTGACGGATGTACGAACCGGCATCGTCTTGGTAGTGCGCGGCGTTGGCGGGATCGAGATCGGACAGGGCTTGCTGGATGACTTTGACCTGTTGTTGAGCCAGCACGGGGTCGAGCCAGACGTGTGGGTCCATCGGATGCTCGTCGGATCTGTCCGTATGCTCCTCTTGCTCTTGACCATCGAGAAGCGGCAATCCTTTGGAGGCTTCTACAACTTTCAAATTGTCGCGATGCAAGCTCTGAAGTGTTTTGTCCACCCAGCCTTCGAGCCCGGCTCCGTTGTAGACGAAGACGTCCGCATTTTGAATTTTGATCAAATCTTGGGGCGTCGGCTCCCAGTCGTGCGGCTCGACGTTGGCGGGGATCAACAGCGTCACATCGGCGCGATCTCCTGCGACATGCTTGGCGAAGTCGTACATCGGGTAGAAGGTGGTGACGATCTTCAACTTATGTGAGGCTTTGGCATCTGTCGAGGTGGTACAGCCGGTTGCAAGCAGAGCGGTCAACGCCAAGAGGCTGATGACTTTTTTCCATCTATTCATATGAGGAAGCGACCTCCTAGATAAGAATGATTTTGATTTGCGTTGTTTGTAGCATACTGGAAGAGGCGGTGCTTTGTAAACAGGAATATTTCCGATTTGCCTATTCTTGTGCAAGTACCCAAGTTCGGGTAAGCTAAGGCAAGGTGAAAAAAGATCGAATTTGAGGTGACCGCACTCATGGCAGAAATACAATGGCCGTTGGTACATACGCTCGTCTCCGAACTGGAAGCCGCGAGCATTTCGTATATGTTGGTAGAAGAGTCCGCACTGTGGGCGCAAGGTGTGGAGGGGATTCTGCCCGCGAAACTCACCATTGAGATTCAATGGGATCAGTTTCCGGACGCACGAGACCTGTTTACGAAGTACGACCCGCGGGAGGACGAAGGCAAGGGCTGGTCAAGCCTGTCCTTCACACTCGACGGCGTATCGGTTGAGATACTCTGCCGCTACAACACGGTGATTGTCACCAACATTGACCGCTGGAGCGTCGTCCACGACGGGCGCAAACTGTACGCCAAGTCGTTCGACTTCTACCGTCGCGAGTGGGGGCCGGATGACCCGCGCACGGCGAAGATCACGACGTTCCTGCGCAACTTGCAGAGAGAGCACAGCCGGATCAATGAAGAAGCGTGGAACCAAAGCACGTACGACGCTTGGGTTCACCGCTACGGAACGCCGGCAACAGCCGCCGCTTGGATCAAAAAAGACCCGGAAGCCCGCCTCTCACCGCTGAACGAGTATCTCGGCGATCTCAAGGGGAAAAAAGCGGTCAACCTGCTCGGCTCCCACGGTGCAAAAGGAGTCGCGATGGCATTGCTCGGAGCCGATGCCGCCGTGATGGACATCTCCCGTGAAAACGCCGCCTACGCGCTCGATGTTGCGCGTGAAGCGGGCGTGGAGCTGAAGTACGTCGTGTCCGACGTGCTGGATTTGCCTGCTGAGGAATTGAGCGGGGAGTATGACGTGGTGTTGATGGAGTTGGGCATCCTGCATTACTTCATTGACCTGTTGCCGCTGGGGGTTGTGGTTCGTGAACTGTTGAAGCCGGGCGGGAGATTTGTCTTGCACGATTTCCACCCGATTTCCACGAAGCTGATCACGTCGAAGGGCAAGAAGCACAAAGTCACGGGCAACTACTTCGAAAGCGGCTTTGAAGAAGCGGACGTAGCCTACAGCAAACACTTCCCCGACAACCGTGAGTTGAAGAAAGTTCGCCATCGCAAATGGACGCTCGGCGAAATCGTCACCGCTTTTGCTCAGGCGGGGCTGGTGATTCGCGTGCTCAGTGAGGAGCCGAATACAAAAGTGGACGACATCGGACTGCCCAAGACGTTCACGATGGTTGCGGAAAAAGCGGGGAAGTGACTGCATGATAACGCTCACTGAAATGTTTGAGAAAGTCGCGAGAGACTTTCGCGTGCCGGACCTGATTCCACAGAACGCCCGCATGGTGTTCCTCTTGGAGAGCCCGCACACACAAGAGCTTCTGCACGGCGTTCCTGTCGCGGGTCTCTCGGGCGGTTCGATGGCGAAGCACTTGCTCGGCGTCAGCGACAAACTCGGCCCTGTGGTCAAGTCGGACCCTGAACGCTATGGCATCGGATTGATGAACGTCTGCTCGATTCCCATGCAGACAGCCGCTTATGAAAAATACCCGCAGTTGCGCCCCGAGGCGTACGGAGGTTTTTTCCCGACGTTGGAAGGCTTGCGAGCCGGTCGGAAAAAAGGCGTAGAGCTCTCCGACTGGGACGAACTCCAAACCTTGATCTTGGACAATCTTCGAAGCCGCCTGCAAGCTCTCACGAATCGACGCCTCACCCTCGTTCCCTGCGGAGCCTTCGCCCAGAAATACTTCAAACTCGCAGGGGTCACTTCTCCAAACTGGCGACTCCTCGCAGACGTTCCGCACCCGTCCTTCAACAATTGGGACAAGGAACGGTACCGAGCCAAAATCGAGGAAGTAAAAAAAGCATTCACCCTCTCGTGAGGGCGAATGCTTTTTTTCAGCTTACATCTCTTGCATACGAAATCCTTCCACCAAAATGTCTGCCGCTTCCAGCCGGTCACGAATTCGGCGTGCGAAGTCCAGCGCATGCGGGCCGTCTCCGTGGAGGCAGATCGTGTCGGCTTGGATGGTGACGTCCTCGCCGGAGAGAGCGCGGACTTTGCTTTCCATCACCATGCGCAAGACCTGCTCCACCGATTGCTCGGGGTCTGTCAGCAAGGCATGGGGGTGACTGCGCGGCGTGAGAGTGCCGTTCGCTTGGTATGTACGGTCGGCAAACACTTCATGCGCCGTTTGCAAGCCGATGCGTTCAGCCGCCTTGACCAGTTCGCTCCCCGCCAATCCGAACAACATCATGCTGCCGTCGAGGTCGTACACCGCTTCGGCGATGGCTTCGGCAAGTTTGCGGTTGACGGCAGCCATGTTGTAGAGCGCCCCGTGCGGCTTGACATGTTGAAGGCTCGCCCCGCAGGCGCGAACGAAACCGCCGAGTGCTCCGATTTGGTAGACGGTCATGTCATACGCTTCACGCGGCGTGATGTCCATCTTTCGTCGTCCAAACCCTGCCAGGTCAGGCAATCCGGGATGGGCACCGATCCCGACGCCTCGTTGCAGGGCCATATGAACGGTGCGGCGCATCGTGGCGGGGTCGCCCGCGTGGTAGCCACAGGCGATGTTTGCCGAAGTTACGACAGACAGAATTTCTTCGTCATTTCCCAAGGGATACACGCCGAAACTTTCTCCCAAGTCACAATTCAAATCGACACGATACATAGCTTGTGGTCCTCCTCCGGTTGGCAATGTTTTAATGGAAATGAGCCAAGGCAAACCGCAAGGAAGTCAGGGCGGCCTCCCTCGCGAGAAATAAGGCATGAGCTTCCGATAAGGTGATTTCTTGAAACCGCACAGAGTCTCCCGGCTTCAATTGTGCAGCCAGCGGGAGGTCTACCGCCGCGACCTGTGCGATCTTGGGATAGCCCCCCGTCGTCTGGCGGTCGGCAAGCAAGAGGATCGGCTGGCCCTGCGGAGGCACTTGCACGGTGCCGAACGTCACCGCTTCGGAGATCATCTCCTGAGTTGTCTCGACCTCAAGCGGGGTCCCTGCCAACCGACAGCCCATGCGATCCGATTGCGGTGTCACGGAATACGCGCTTTGAAAAAAACGTTCCCGGCACGCCTGCGAGAACGTCTCAAACTGGTTGCCGGGGATCACGCGCAGCACGGGACTCGGCGAATAAGGGGGTAAGAGAGCGGGCGAGAGGTACCAAGAGGCCGTCTTCGCATCACTTGATGAGAGCTTTTGCAACATTCGTGATGCCCACGCAGACGCTCTACCCGTCCCGACAACATCGCCATCCTTCATTGCCCGTCCTAGCCCGCCGCGCAGATAGGTGCTTCTGCTCCCCAGAATTACAGGCACATCCAACCCGCCGGCCAACGCCAGATAGGCACGGCATCCGAGACGCGGCGCTCCGAATTCAAGTATACTGCCTCGTGAAACCGATACGGGACGCCAAAGTTTCACAGCAGTACCATTCAGCGTGGGCGATAAATCAGCGCCACATACTGCGATGAGCCTATCCTTCAGAAATTCCAACCGTGGCCCGCGCACTGTGATTTCAACCCCTGCCGCGCCCTCCGAATTGCCGACGAGCAAGTTGGCGACTCGCAAGGCAAACGCATCGACGGCTCCGCTGACCACGACACCTTGGTTCTGGAACCCGGTTCGTCCTAAGTCTTGCACCGTCGTGAGCAGGCCCGCACGCAGCACGCGCAGGCTCATGGAGTCTCGCCCTCTTGCCAAGCTTGAAACTCGTCCACGGTCACCGCTCGAAACTTCACGCGGTCGCCTCCTTGCAACAAACTCGGACGCTCAGACTCGGGACGGAACAATCGCACGGGAGTTTGCCCGATAATCTGCCAGCCGCCGGGTGTTTCCAATGGATACACGCCCGTCTGTTTGCCCGCTATGCCGACCGATCCGGCCGGAATTTTGATGCGCGGGGTCGATTTTCTCGGCGCCGCGATCTCTTCCGGCATCCCGCCCAGATAGGGGAAGCCGGGTGCGAAACCGATCATATAGACAAGGTACTCCGCATTGGTATGGAACTTGACGACTTCTTGCACATCCAGCCCGTTTTGCTCCGCCACAAACTCCAAGTCCGGCCCGAATTCCCCGCCATAGCAGACGGGAATCTCGACCACACGCGAAGTCGGCGCAGAATTCGCGGGACGGGAATGGAGCGCTTTTTCTACATAGGAACAAACTTGCTCGTAGGACGAAACGTGCGGGTGATAGAACACCGTAAGCGTCGTGAACGCCGGAATCATCTCCCACATCCCCGGGAACGGCCGCGCCTCCAGCTCCGCCGCCAGCGCCGTCACCTCATAGAACGTCTCTTCCCGAATCTCCATCCCCAAGCGAACCAACACCGCCTGCTCACCCAAGGGCTCGAAGTTTACCAAATCCGTCCACCTCCTTATAAGTTTAGCATAGCAAAAAAACGAGCGGGCGTCTTTATCAGGAATTTCACAGGGGTACAAAAAAAGCCCACAGTCTATGACCGGGGCTTTTTCTTGCTTTTTTTCGACGGGGGCATGGGCGGGAGCGGTTGCGGGTTGTTCACGGCGTCGAGCGTCTTGCGCACGACTCGCATGATCAACAGCGTGAACAGCGAAGCGACAAACCCGACGACCGACAACAGCGTGGCGGTCGTCAGGGTTTCGTTGTTGAAAATTCCCTGGGTCTTGAACGCTCCCCATACCAAGCCGAGCGCCAAGTACGAATACAGGAACATCGTGACCATTCCCCAATACATCGCCCGTTGTTGGTACAGCAGAATGCCGATGATCCCGCCAAGTACCGCGATGGTCGCCGGGTTGACGAGCAGAGCGGAAATCAAGGGGAGATTGCGCGGCGGGGAGTCTGTGAAATGGTTGTAGCCGATGAGAGCGAACAGAATGGGGAGGAGGACGATCAGCAAGACGATGAGATAGCGTTTTTTCATTGGTCTTTCACCTTCCGTAGCAAGTCAGCGAAGTCTTCCGGCTCCGGCGCTTGAATTTCCAACGTTTCGCCCGTAATCGGATGCGGGAAGCGGAGGAACTTGGCGTGCAGAGCTTGTCTTTGAATCAAATCGGTCCGCCCGCCATACAGCTCGTCGCCGAGAATCGGGTGTCCGAGATGGGCAAAATGCACGCGAATCTGGTGGGTACGCCCCGTGCGCAAGGAGGCTTGCACCAGCGTCGCTTGTGCGCCGAAGCGCTCCACCACGCGGAAATCGGTCTGCGCGGGCTTCCCTGTCGCCGAAACGCGACGGCGGGTCGCATGGTTGCGGTCGCGGCCGATCGGGGCGTCGACGGTGCCGTGGTTGACCCGTATGTATCCTTGCACCACTGCCCAATACTCGCGCTTGATCGCGCGCTCTTGGAGCATGGAGTCGAGCAATCGTTGCGCAACCGCATGTTTGGGAAACAGGATCGCGCCCGACGTTTCTTGATCCAGACGATGCAACAGACGGACCCGCGTCTCCAAGCCCTGCATCTGGAAATGCCACGCCAGCGCATTCAAAAGCGAGCCTGTCTCGCCTTCGTCGTTGGCATGGACTTTCATCCCAACGGGCTTGTTCACGACAATCAAGTGGTCGTCTTCGTAAAGCACCTCAAGATCCAGCATCTCCGGTTCGATGCCATACGGCTCGTCCGGGAACAGCAGACAGCGCACGCGGTCGCCGGTTTTAACAGGATCGTGGAGTGAGGCAAGGTCTTTATTCAGCGCGAGGCGTTCGTCCTGCGCGAGTTGTTCAATCACCGTGCGGGGCAAACCGACTTCACCCTCCAAAAACGAGAGCATCGTCCGCTCGGTCTCAACACGTGTACCCTTGGCGCGAATCTCCAGCCATGGGCCGATTTTTTCTGCATGCATGGTGTTTTACCCCGTCTTTCCAAGTGGTTTGGCACAAATTCTATTGTACTCCAATCTTTTTTCGAACACAAAAAAACCTTTATGCTATGCTAGGAGTAAGCCCTACCTAGGAGTTGATCCCTATGAAAGTGGTATTCGACGGACACTGCGGCATCTGCCAAGCGACGATGCTCCGACTGTTCGAGATGTTCGGCACGCAAATTGAGCCGGTGGACTTCCGCACGTACAACGATGTCGCAGAAATCCATCCCGACTTGCGTGAGGACGCATGCAAAGCCCGCATGCACGTCATCAAAAACGGCCGTGTCTTCGGCGGGGCCGAAGCGGCCGTGCAAGTGATGCAACTGCACAAACTCTACCGCTGGCCGACCAAACTCTACTACATACCGCCGATCGGCTGGCTGTCCGAACGCATCTATAACTGGGTCTCGCGCAACCGCTTCAAGCTCTCCAAATGGCTGGGATTGAAAGTTCCGGAATGCACCGACGCCTGCTCCATTCACCACGCGCCCAAATCCAACAAAAAAAGGGACTAGCGATTCTGCAAGTCCCCCGGTCGGATCACACGGTACCGCCGTCCCTTGATATGGATCGCGACATAGAGATCATCGCCAGCGCTCTGCGACATGCGGATCGCGTCAATCGTATGTTGGAAAAAGTACCACGGCAACCGCTCGCCCTCCTGCTCGACGAGAGACAAGAACTGCGGCAACTCCTCTTGGGTCAAATACCCGTAGCGGATCATCGTCATGGGGGAAATCCCATGGTCGAACAGGTAGCGACCGTGTGTGAGATAACCCCAATAGCGTTTGAGCAAGCTCTTCTTGGGCAGTCGGCACAGCGCATCGTGGTAGTCGATCTGATAGTCTTTGTCGTCAAAAAAGTTTCGGCAGCTCGGAAGCACCTGCACGATCTGGTTCAAAGCTTCGTTGTAGAGGTCTTCAGCGAACAATTCATGGTAGAGCAAGCCGTCTTGGATGACGGCGCGGCAGATCGTCAAGAGTTCCGGGTCGTGCTCCAAGGCAGGTTGTATCTTGTGCAACAGGCCCTTGTCGTTGGACCCGATCGCTTCATATAACTCCCCGAGTCGAAACGAGTAATAATAGATACTCATCGCACGTCACCCCCTTTTGTTCCAGTATAGTCAAAAAGCCCCTGCTCAAAAATACGTTTTGGGCGGGGGCTTTTCTGCGTCTGGTGTAAGTTTAGGATTGGGTCAGTTCCCGGAGTCGAAGCGTCAATTGCTCCAACTCCGTATAGCTCGCCACGACTTCTGCAACGTGACGGTTCTGTTCTTCGATGTTGGCGAGAATTTCTTCGACGGAGGCGGCGTTCTGCTCCGTCATGTTGGCAATCGCGCCGATCTCGCCGGCGATCTGCACGGAGGATTCCTGCAGATGTTGGTTCATCGTCTCGACGTGTCCTGCTTGTTGGACGACACGGGTGGTGTTGTCTTGGATCTGACCGAAGAACTGCGACACGCGCTTCATCGCCACTTGCGAAGTCGAGACGGCCGTTTGCCCGCTCTGGACTTGGCTTGCGACTTCGGCGGTCTTGGTCTGAATCTCATGCAGGACGGCGGCGATCTCCTTGGTCGATTCCAGCGAGTTCTCCGCCAAGACGCGGACTTCATGGGCGACGACGGAGAAACTGCGGCCTTGCTCACCGGCGCGTGCCGCTTCGATGGCGGCGTTGAGGGCCAGCAAATTGGTTTGCGCGGCGATCTTGTCAATCGATTCGACGATGTCGGAGATGCGCTGGGTCTGTTTGTTGAGATCGCCGGTAATCTGAACGGTGACGTCGATGATCTCATCGACGTTCGCCATCTCCCGAGAGAGGGTGGCCATCTCGCGGCTTCCCGCTTCGGTGACATGGGCGGTCTCGGCAGACAGTTCGCGCATCGTCAGCGAGGCTTGGTTGGCAGATGTTACGCGTTCGCCGACCGCTTTCATCGAGTCGGAGATGTCTGTGACGCTCTCGGCTTCCAGTTCCACCGAGCGGGCGATGACGGTGAAGGTGGCGGCGACTTCATCGGAGATGCTGCGGGTGACGGTGATGTTCTCGCGCAAGTTCTCGGAGAACTGGGTGACGATCCCGACCGAATCTTTGATTTGGTGGAACAGGTCTTCGATGCGGGTCTTGACCTCCATCGCTTCGGTGTGTTTCTGGTCGATTTGCTTGCGCAGTCGCTCCGAAAACACGCAGGAGAACACCAAGAGGACGGTCACGAGCAAGATGAAGGAATGCAAGGTCTGGAGATCGGTGTCCGCAAACGCTTTGAACATCGTATCGCGGTAGTTCATCCAGAAGTACTGCGTCATCCCCAATCCCAAAGCTCCGGAGAGCACCAAGGGACGCCAGTTTTGGTAGAGGGCGACGGCGGCGAGGTTGTAAAAAATCAAGAAATAGTTCGTGAAGCCTTCGGTCATCGTCACCATCGTGAACGTGACATCGGCACACATAAGCGCGACGAGGAACATGATCTTCGTCGTCAACACACGGCGCCAGTTCAAGATCGTGAGCAACACGGAGTTGAAACCGCCGACCGCAAGCAAAATCAGCGTCGGTTTGAGCGGCATGTGCGCGGCAAAAGAGCTGCCTACGCCCAAGAGCAAAGAGAACCACATGAGGTTGGCGAGCAGTTTGTTGCGCTTATGAATGATTTCCAGGTGTTCCATCCAGGGGTTACCTCTTTCTGTCTCGGAATGTATACTCGATGTTAGTAGGACTATTCCTTACAGGGTAGGGGTTTTTCCTGCCGAAACAAGCAGTAACAAGAAAAATTTTTTTCAAAGAAGGGTTCTAGATGATTAAACAACTTGACATTCAACTGCATGAGAACGCCCAAAGGCTTCTTGCGCTACAAATTCCTTCCTATTTAATAGAAGCAAAATTGATAGACTTTGACGGCATTCCTCCTCTGCATGACACGGTGGAAACGCTGATGGCCTGTGGCGAGACGTTTTTTGTTTACGAGAGGGACGGACGCTTGGCGGGGAGCATCGCCTGTGAGCGAGAGGGGGACGTTCTCGTGATCTCGCGGATGATGGTTCATCCGGACTTCCTTCGCCAAGGGATCGCTCGCAAGTTGCTTAGGCACCTGCAAGCGGTGTCAGACTTCACAACGGGCTTGCGCGTCTCCACCGGATCGCGCAACACACCGGCGTTGCAACTCTATAGAAGCGAGGGTTTTCGAGAGACAGGGGAGCGCGAAGTGGCTCCGGGCGTCTTCATCACGTTCTTGGAAAAGGGCTCCTGCACGTAAGCGTGCGAGGAGCCTTTTTTCATGGGCGGCGATGGGCGGACGCCTCACGTTTTCGTGGGCGGCTACATAGGCTAGGGTGGAAATACTCAACGGGTTGAGGAGGGACTTCACTTGGCAAAGAAAGAAAGTGTGACATACGATCTGAGCGATGTGATTCCGGGGGTGGATCTGCGCGAGCTGTACGGGTTCGAGGTGTTGAGCGCCAAACCTGTGCGCGCCGTCGTGCGCATCGAGACCGATCAAGGGGTGTTCGCCCTGAAAAAAGTCTCCCACAAGCCGGAGAAGCTGCAATTCATGTTCGAAGCGCAAGAGCATCTCTGGAACAACGGATTCCAGACCTTGCCGCGCTTCGTGAAGACGGTGGATGGCCGTCCGTTCGTGGATCTCGGAGAGGAACTGTTGTTCTTGAACAACTGGCTCGACGGTGAGGAGATGAATGTCAAAAGTCGGGAACAACTGATCGAAGTCGTGGAGGTGCAAGCGAAACTGCATGCCGCGTCTCGCGGGTTCAACCCGACGCTGGATGCATCGATCAAAACCCGCTGGGGCGGTTGGATCGAGCGCTACGAAGACCAGTTGAACGACATCCTCGTCTGCTACGATCGCATGAAAGACCAAGAGCCGCGCAATGAGATGGAAGCGGTGTTCCTCGAAACGGTCGAGCCGATGTTGGAGATGTCCCGCAAGAGCGTCGAGTTGCTCAAGGAATCGCCATACCTTGACGTCCTCTACCGCGAGCGCGGGCAAAAAGGCTTCATTCACGGCGACTTCACCTACCACAACTTCATCCGCACGCCGGAGGGCGTCATGCAGGTCATCGACTTCGACTACTGCGCTCATGAACTGCGTGCGCACGACTTCGCCCGCTTCCTGCGCAAGATGCTGCGCCGTGCCGACTGGAACCCGGAAGTCGCCGAGACGATCCTCAAGACCTATCATGCGATCGACCCGTTGTACGCAGACGAACTGCAAGTGCTCAAAGCGATCCTCTACTTCCCGCAACGCTACTGGCGTGCCGTGGAGCGCGGGTTCCTCTCGCATCGCTATTCGCCGGAGGGTGCTGTCAAGAAAATGCGTCAGGAAGTTGCCAAACTGGATGAATGGAAGAGCTGTTTGGACGTCTTCCCGACCTCCCTGTAGAGAGACGGGAGGGGACTTCAATGGGGGAACAGACCACGATCTCGCAAGCGCTGGTAGAGAGCGGATTTGCGCCGGAAGTGCTCGATGCGTATGGATTTGACGTGTACGACGCCGAATCAGTGCGCAAGGTGGTGCGTTTGAACACGTCCCTTGGCATCTTGGCGCTCAAAAAGTTCAAACTCTCCGACGAGGAACTGGACTATTCGCTCGCTGCGATGCGCCATGTCAAGGAACAAGGCTTCGAGGTGCCCGGCCTGATTCCGACCCGCGACGGCCGCCTCTATGTGACTCTGGAAGATGCGAAATATTTCGTCATGGAGTGGCTCCAAGGTCGGGAGAGCAAATACAGCCACATCCATGACCTGGCGTTGTCTGCCCGCGGCTTGGGAGATTTCCACAAAGCGACGCGCGGGTTTACGCCTCCGTCGTCCTCACGCCTTGCAGGCAAAGAACAGTGGGGGTCGTGGACGGGACACTTTTTGGAGCGCATCGAAGAGCTGAGAAATTGGCAGGTGCAAGCGGAGCAGGGCGGGACGCCGTTTGACAACATGTATGCGGACGTGGTCGCATATGGTATCCAAGAAGCGACGCGGTCTGTGGAGCTGTTGTTGTCGTCTCGGTACGAGGAGATTTCCAAGCTGGAACAGGCAGAGCAGGGCTTCTGCCACCACGATTATGCGCATCACAACGTGTTGATCACGCAGGAGAACGGTCAGCCTGGAATTGCGATCATCGACTTCGATTATTCGATCTCCGACATTCGCGCCCACGACCTCGCTTCGTTGATCCTGCGCAACATGAAAAGCGACAAGTGGGATGCCCGCACGGCCTTTTTTATCCTCAAATCGTACTTTGAACGCGCCACTCCGCACGGGGGGGAAGAACGGCTGCTGCATGCGATGATTCGCTTCCCGCAGGACTTGTATGAAGCGGCACGGTATCATTTTGTGGGAAAAAACCGACCTGCCGACGTGCTGGAATCGCGCTTGCGCAAGTGGGCCGAACAAAAGCATCGCCGTGAGCGGTTCTTCCGCGACTTTGAAGACGGAGCCCGCTATGTGCTGGAACAGGGGAAGATCCGCTGACGTGAAGGAGTGACACGATGAAGATTGGCGTAGACGCACGAGGAGCAATCTGGTATCGAGGTACGGGCATCGGAACCTACACGTACCAGTTGGTCAAGAATCTTCACATGCTCGACAAGCAGAATCAATATCGGTTCTTCTGGCCGGGTGACGAATATAAAAACCTCGACCCGTCGGTTGACGAGGTGTTCAATTCGATTGAACGGAGCAAGGATAAGTTCTGGGAGGAAGTTCACATCCCGATGAGCGTGGAGCAGGAGCAGATCGACATCTTCCACGTTCCGCAAAACGGCATCGGCCTGCCTGCGAAAAAAGGCTGCTTGAACGTGGTCACCGTCCACGACTTGATTCCGTATATCTACCCGGAGACGGTCGGGCGCGGGTATCTCAAGATCTTCTTGAACGAGATGCCGCGGATCATGGAGCAGTCCGACTTGGTCATCACCGTATCGGAGCATTCCAAGCGGGACATCCAGCGCATCTTCCAACTGCCGGATGACAAAGTCGTCGTCACGTATGAAGCGCCGGAAAGCGTGTACCGTGAGATCGACAAGGCAGAGGCGCAGAACTACGTGCAGGAGAAGTTTGGCATCAACTCCCGCTATATTCTCTACATCGGCGGATTCTCACCGCGCAAGAACGTCAAAGGGCTGATCAATGCCTTCTACGAAATTCAGCACGACATCCCCGCCGATACCAAATTGGTGCTCGTCGGCAAGGAAGCGCGTGATTATGACGATACGATGATGCTCGTTGAGGCGTTGCGTTTGCAAGACAAGGTCGTATTCACCGGATTTGCGCCGGTGTTGGAACTTCCCTATCTGTACGCGGCGGCGAATCTGTTCGTCTATCCGTCGTTCTACGAGGGCTTCGGTCTGCCGCCGCTTGAAGCGATGGCGTGCGGCACGCCGACGATTACCTCGAACACGTCTTCGATCCCGGAAGTGACAGGGGACGCCGCGTTGCTGATCAACCCGCATGATATGTACGACCTCGCCGGAAGAATGGTGAAAGTTCTCAACGACGAGGACTTGCAAGCCAAGATGCGTACCGCAGGGTTGCAACAGGCTTCGAAGTTTACGTGGCAGCGATGTGCGCAAGAAACAATGGCTGCGTATCAGAAACTTTTTAACCGCACCAAAGTGTAGGAAAAAAAACAGCGCCTCTCTCGGGGGCGCTGTTTTTATTAGAATAAATATAATTAAAGCTAACTTGAATTTTGACTGGACAGGCTAGATTTAACGACCTATACTGTTCTTATCAATTTGGTTAATGAGGAAGAACATGCATTGGAGGCATTTGGAGATGAATGAACACTCTCATATCATTCATCACTTGTTCAATGAGCAGGTCGAAAAAACCCCCGACCACGTGGCGGTGTCGTACGGCTCGCAACAGGTGACATACCGAGAAATACAGGAACGCTCCAACCGATTGGCGCACTTCCTGCAAGAGCAGGGCGTGGAGCGAAGTGAACCGATTGCGATCCTCTTGGAACGCAGTGTGGAGATGGTGGTTACGTTGCTTGGCGTGCTCAAGGCCGGAGCAGCATTTGTCCCGCTTGATCCGAAGTATCCGTTGGACAGGCTCACGATGATCTTGTCTGAAGTTTCGCCCAAGTGGGTGATTTCACAGCGTTCGTTTGCAGGGAAGTTGCAGGAATTGGTGGCAGATGCGGAGCTTCAGGCGATGCGCGCTCTGTACACAGACGAAGTTCCTGAGGAGAGAGCGTCCGGTTTGGCGCAGGCGTTCTCGTTTTCGGTGTTGGATTCGTACTCGTCCGGGAATCTGGAAGTGATCAATGAACCGGGTGATTTGAACTATATCTTCTACACGTCCGGCTCAACGGGCAGACCCAAGGGAGTCATGGGTTGTCACAAGAGCCTCGCACATTTTATCCGTTGGGAAGCGGAGGAGTTCGGCATCGGGGAGGGCGACCGCGTTTCGCAGTTTGCCGCGTTGTCGTTTGACGCTTCTCTGCGCGACATCTTCGTCCCGCTGTGCAACGGCGGGCGGGTTTGCTTGCCTCCGCAGGACGTGTTGTCGGATCGTGCAGAGTTGGTGAAGTGGATCGAATCTGAGCAGTTGACGATCATCCATTGCGTCCCCAGTGTGTTCCGCCTCTTGTTGGCAGAAGCGCGTGAGGGACTTTTTCCGAATCTGCGCCATATTCTCATGGCGGGTGAAGTGCTGGACGTGAAGCATGTTCGCCGGTGGATGGAGATCTTCGGCACTCGGATTCAACTGGTCAATTTTTACGGTTCGACAGAGACGACGATGATCAAAATGTTCCATCGCATCGAAAAACTTCCCGTGGAAGGCAAGCCGATCCCGATCGGTCGCGGGATGAAAGGTGCCGCGCCGTTGATCCTCAACGTAAAACAAAAGCTCTGCGGGATCGGGCAGGTCGGGGAGATCTACATCCGCAGTCCGTTCCTGTCGCTTGGGTATTACAAGCGGCCGGAGTTGACGGCAGAGGTGTTTTTGCAGAATCCGTTGCGTCCCGTGCAGGAAGGTGTGGACCCGGTGTACCGCACGGGGGACCTCGGGCGCTATCTGCCGGATGGGTCGGTCGAGTATATCGGACGTCGGGACAATCAGGTGAAAGTGCGCGGGATTCGTGTGGAGCTCGCGGAGATTGAAGCGGCGATGGTGCGAGTCGATGGACTGCGCGAAGCTGTGGTGGTGGCACGGACGGAGGAGGAGGGCGATTGTACGCTGATTGCCTACTTCACCGGAGAGGAGATCACGGTGGAGTCCTTGCGTGCGTCTTTGCAGCAGAAGTTGCCGGACGTGATGATTCCGTCTCAGTTCCATCTCTTGGCGGAGATGCCGCTGCTGCCCAATGGCAAAGTGGACCGCAAAGGTCTGCAAGCGATGGCGTTGGATGCGAAGCCGGAGTTGGGTACTCAGTATGTGGCACCTTCAACGGAGACGGAGCGCGTGCTGGCCGACATCTGGGCGCATGTGTTGAAGGTTGAAAAAGTCGGCGTGGCCGACAGTTTCTTTGCGCTGGGCGGGCATTCGTTGCTGGCGATGCAAGTTTTGGCGCGGGTGCAGGAAGCGACAGGACTGCGCGTGACGCTGCAGGACTTTTTTGCCAAGTTGACGGTGGGCGAGTTGGCGGCGCATCTGGACGGGTTGGCGGGATCGAAGGCGGTGGGTACGGAGCGTGGCATCGTTCGTCTGCCGGAGCAGTCTCGGTATGCTCTGTCTCATGCGCAGCGTCGTTTGTGGTTCTTGCAACAGTTGGACCTCCAGAACGTTTCGTACCACATGCCGTACAGCGTCGTTTTGAAAGGGAATCTCGATCTGAAGGCGTTTGAAGCGGCTGTTGCTCGAATGGTGGAACGGCATGGGATTTTGCGCACGGTGTTCTTGGAAGAGGAAGGCGTGCCGTATCAAGTGGTTCGGGAGAGCGTCTCGTTGCGGGTTCAGTTTGAGGATTTGGCGCATCTGAACCCTGATGAGCAGGAGCAGGCGTGGCGAGAGCGGATGGCGGGAGATGCAGCGACTCCTTTTTCGTTGACGGACGGTCCTCTGACGCGGATGATGCTGTTCCGCACGGGGGCGGAGGCGTACCGTTTTTACATCAATACGCATCACATCATCTCGGACGGGTGGAGCACCGGCCTGTTCGTGCAGGAGTTGGCGGAGTTTTACCATGCGTTGACTCACGGTCAGGAAGCAAGTCTGGTCGCCGGCGATCTGCGCTATGTGGACTTTGCCGCTTGGCAGAATGAACTTCTCGCAACCGGGCAGTTGGACGGGGAGGAAGCGTATTGGCTGGAGACGTTGGCGAAACCGTTGCCGACGTTGAATTTGCCGCTTGATTTCGAGCGCCCGACCGTCATGACCGACACCGGGGCTCAGTTTGCGTATGCAATGGACGGCAAACTGGTCGAGCGGGCGCGCAAGTTCGCACAGCAGGAGGAAGCGTCGCTGTTCATGGTCTTGCTGTCCGCGTATCACTTGCTGCTGCACCGATTGAGCGGAGATGAAGACATCATCGTCGGAACTCCGACGGCGGGGCGTACGACATCCGAGTTGGAATCGTTGCTCGGGGTGTTCATCAACATGCTCTCGATTCGGGCACGATTTGACGCGGAAGACACGTTCCGCGGGTTGTTGCAACAGGTGAAAGCGCGTTGCGTGGAGGCGTATGATCATCAAACCTATCCGTTCGACAGGCTGATTGAAAAAGTACAGCCGGAGCGCGACTTGAGCCGATCGGCTGTTTTTTCCACGATGTTTGTGTTTGAGAATACGCCGTTCGCTTTGAAGTTGCCGGGGCTGGAAGTGTCGCCCGCTGAGATTCATCGTCTCTCCTCCCAGTTTGATCTGGCGTTGAAAGTGTTGGAGCATGACGGCGAGACGTCGCTGTACTTTGAGTACAACCCGGATTTGTTCTTGGAGTCCACGGTGGCCAAGATGGCGGAGCAGTATGTGCGCTTGCTGTCGGCGGTGCTCGGGGATGCCGAGCAGGGGTTGTATGAAGCCGATCTGCTGACAGAGATGGACAAGCAAGTATACGCCGCGCTGAATGAGACGGCGGTGGCGTACGACTTGGAGCATCTGCTGCTTGAAGCGTTTGTCGAACAGGCGGAGCGGCATCCTGAGCGAATCGCGTTGTCCGATCCGAGTGTGGGACGGACGATGACGTACGGCGAATTGCATGAGCGTTCGAACCAAGTGGCGCACTACCTGCGGGCGCAAGGCGCGCAGAGAAACCAGTTGGTCGCGATCATGATGGAGCGCAGTGTGGAACTGATGGTGGGGCTCTACGGCATTCTCAAGTCCGGCGCGGCTTATGTGCCGATCGACCCCGAGTATCCGGCGCAACGAATTCAGTACATGCTCGCCGACTCCGGGGCGAGGGTCCTCCTGACGAAGCGGGCGTACATGGAGCAGGTGGTGGAGAAAGAGTCCCTGCAAGCTGTGCTGTTAATGGAAGAAAATGATCTTTCAGACCTGCCGACCTCGATGCCTGAGCCGGTAGGAACCCCGGATGACCTCGCCTACATGATCTACACGTCGGGCTCCACAGGCCAACCGAAGGGCGTCCTCATCCAGCATCGAGCGATCCTCAACCGTTTGCATTGGCATCAAGAGGAGTTCCCCTTGACGCCGGAAGACGTGGTGATTCAGCGTACGACCGTTTGCTTCGACGACTCCGTCATCGAGCTGTTCTGGCCTTTGCGTCACGGCGCGGTGCTGTCGATTATGCCGCAAGATGTTGTGCTCGATTCCGAGCGGTTGATCGGACAATTGGTACAGGAACGCGCGACGTACATGCAATTCGTGCCGTCTCTGCTCACCGTGGTCGTCTCGGCTCTACAAGAGTTGCCTGCAAGTGAACGCCCGCAGTTGCACACCATCATCGTCTCAGGAGAAGCTCTCCCCTCGAAATTGGTCGAGCAATGGTTCACGATCTACCCGACGGGCACGAAGCTCGTCAATATGTACGGTCCGACGGAAGCCGCGGTCGACGTTTCCTTCTCGATCTATGAAGGTCCGCAGAAGCACATCACCATCGGGCAGTCTGTTGCCAATACGCAACTCTATGTCTTGAACCCCCAACGCCGACTCTGTCCTGTAAACGTCGCGGGTGAACTGTACGTTGGGGGCGTGCAACTCGCCGTCGGCTACCACAACAAGCCGGAAAAAACGGCAGAGTCGTTCGTTTCGAACTCTCTGCCGGGCACCCCGGGCAATCGTCTCTACCGCACCGGCGATTCTGTGCGCCTCTTGCCTGACGGGAACATCGACTATTTGGGCCGTATTGACAACCAAGTCAAAGTCCGCGGCTTCCGAATTGAGCTCGGGGAGATCGAGGAAGTGCTCTCTCAATATCCGGATGTCGTAATGGCCGTCGTCCTTGCACGCAAGGGGTCGGACGGTATCAACTCGCTGTTCGGCTTCTATACCGCGAATCGCGAGAACGTAGAGGCTGCGGAACTCAAGGAACACCTGCGTATCAAACTCCCGGACTACATGATCCCGCCGCGTCTCGTGCAACTGGAGCGCATGCCGCTCACGCCGAACGGCAAAGTGGACCGCAAAGCGCTCGTTGCCATGGCAGGGGAGTACGCGGTCGAGAGCGGAACGGAGTATGTAGCGCCTTCTACGCCGACAGAGGAAGCTCTGGCTTCGATCTGGTCGGAACTGCTGGGTCGCGAGCAAGTGGGAGCGGGGGATCACTTCTTCGAACTGGGCGGTCACTCGCTGTTGCTGATGCAGGTGAACAGCCGTATTCGCAAAACGCTGGGTGTCGGGCTTGAGTTGAAAGAACTGTTCGCGTATCCGACGCTTGCCGAACTTGCGGCACATGTGGAATCTCGTTTGGAAGCGGGAGATACAAACTTGGATCGCTCTGCGGGCACCGTCCGGATCGAGCCTGCTCCTATCCAACCGCATTACGAACTGTCACACGCTCAGAAACGCCTCTGGTTCCTCCAAAAGTTCGATCCGGAAAACGTGGCGTACCACGTCAACCTCAACATCCGACTGAAGGGCGAAATTCACTTCGAGAAGTTTGCAGAAGCGTTTGACGTGATGATTCGCCGGCACAGTTCCTTGCGCACAGTCTTCCGCGAAGTTGACGGTATGCCGCGCCAATTCGTGCAGGACGATTCCTCGTTCGCGTTGGAATTTGCCGACTGGACGAACTTCGATGGAGTTGAGCGGGAGTCTCGCTTGCGGGCGAAATTGCGCGAGACGGAAGCGAAGCCGTTCGATTTCAGCAACGGGCCGTTGATGCGTGCCATGCTGTACCGTACGGGTGAAGCGGAATATCAATTCCTGCTGCAAAAGCACCACATCATCACCGACGCTCTGAGCCGAGACCTGTTCCTGCGCGAGTTGCAGGAAGTCTACGCAGCCCTCGTGGAAGACCGTGAGCCCAACTTGCCTGCGGTGGAACTGCAATACACCGACTACGCAGAATGGCAAGCCGCACAAGCGGAAGCGGGCGTTTTTGCCCAAGAGCAAGAGTATTGGGTGAACGTCCTGGCCAAACCGTTGCCGATCCTCGACTTGCCGACCGATTTCCCGCGTCCTGAGGTGCAGACGTACAACGGCGGTCTCGTTTCGCAGGTGCTCTCGGCGGACTTGGTCGAACACGTGCGCAAAGCGACGCAACTCGAAGGCGTCTCGATGTTCATGTTCCTGTTCGCGGCGTATGTGCGTCTCTTGAACCATCTGAGCGGAAGCGACGACATCGTCGTCGGGACGACGATTGCGGGACGGACGGCGGAGCAGTTGGAATCTGTGTTTGGTTTCTTCGTCAATACGCTGGCGCTGCGTGTTCGTCTGGACGGTGTACAAACGGCGGGCGAGTTGGTGCAAGAGGTGAAGCGACTGGCGGTGGAAGCGTATGACCATCAGTCCGTTCCGTTCGACTTGCTGATTGAGCGCATCAATCCGGAGCGTGACATGAGCCGTTCGCCGATTTTCTCGACGATGTTCCAGTATGAGATCGGGATGGCGAAAGGTTTGCAAGGCAAGCACTTTGCGTTGGAGTTGACGGAGAATCCGTTCGAGGTGTTGACGAGCAAGTTTGATCTGCAGTTGAACCTCATGGATTTTGAAGAACAGGGGTTGCACTTGTTCTTCCAATATAATTCCGATCTGTTCACGCAGGAGACGGTGGAGAAGTTTACCGCGTTGTTCCTGCAAGTCGTGGAGTCATTTACAACGGAGAGAACGGCGCCGCTTGGGGCGGTGACGCTTTTGACCGAGGGAGACTTGCGCGTCTATGAACGCATGAATGAGACGGCAGCGGCGTACGACAATGAACATTTGCTGTTGGACGCGTTCATCGAACAGGCAGAGTCACATCCGGAGCGGGTGGCGTTGAGCGATCCGAGTGTAGGTCGGACGATGACCTATGGCGAGTTGCATGCGCGTTCGAACAGACTGGCGCACTTCTTGCGCGGGCAGGGAGTCGAGCGAAATCAGTTGGTCGCCATCCTCATGGAACGCAGTGTCGAGATGATGGTGGGACTCTACGGGATTCTCAAGTCGGGCGCGGCGTATGTGCCGATCGACCCCGAATACCCGGCGCAACGAATTCAGTACATGCTGGAAGATTCGGGGGCACGTGTGCTCCTGACGAAGCAAGCGTACTTGGAGCAGGTGGAGACACAAGGATTACAAGCTGTACTGCTCATGGACACGAAGTCCGGGTCTGAGTCCGTACACGTCTGGAACGAGCTTCAAGACCTGCCGACCTCAACCCCGGAACCCATCGGCACACCGGACGACCTCGCCTACATGATCTACACCTCCGGCTCCACCGGTCAACCGAAGGGCGTACTCATCCAGCATCGTGCCATTCTGAACCGTTTGAACTGGCACCAAGACACCTTCCACGCAACGCCTGCGGACGTCATCATCCAGCGCACCACCGTTTGCTTCGACGACTCGGTGATCGAACTGTTCTGGCCGTTGCGCCACGGAGCGACGCTCTCAATCATGCCGCAAGAGATCGTGCTCGACCCGAAACGCCTGATCCAACAACTGCTTTCGGAAAAAGCGACGTACATGCAATTCGTCCCGTCGCTGCTCGCCGTCGTCGTCTCCGCCATTCAAGAGATGCCGCCGCACGACCGCCCGAACTTGCGCACGCTCATCGTTTCCGGCGAAGCACTGCCTTCCAAACTGGTCGAGCACTGGTTCACGCTCTACCCGACGGGCACCAAACTCGCCAACCTCTACGGCCCGACCGAAGCGGCCGTCGACGTATCCGGCGCGATCTACGAAGGACCGCAAGGGCTGATCACCATCGGCAAACCGCTCGCCAACACCCAGCTCTACGTCCTGAACACCTACGGACAACTCTGCCCCGTCAACGTCAAAGGCGAGCTCTACGTCGGAGGCGTTCAATTGGCACTGGGCTACCACAACAAGCCGGAAAAAACGGCAGAATCGTTCGTGCCGAACTCTCTTCCGGGCACCCTGGGCGACCGTCTCTACCGAACAGGCGACGCCGTTCGTCTTCTGCCTGACGGAACGATCGAATATCTGGGCCGCGTCGACAACCAAGTGAAGATTCGCGGTTTCCGCATCGAACTTGGGGAAATCGAGGAAGTGCTCACCCAACATCCTTCGGTAGAGATGGCAGCCGTCATCGCCCGCACAGGTCCGGACGGGAACAAAGCCCTTTTTGGCTACTATACGGCAAGCGGGGAACTCGGAGTCTCCGCGCTCAAAGACCATCTGCGAGCCAAACTACCGGACTACATGGTGCCACCGCGCCTCGTGCAACTGGACGTGATGCCGCTCACTCCGAACGGCAAAGTCGACCGCAAAGCGTTGGAGCACTTCGCCTCCCAAGATTCGTTTGAGATCGTCGCCGAATACATCGCTCCGTCCACGCCGACGGAGAAAAAACTGGCCGCGATCTGGGGAGAACTGCTCAAGCGCGAACAAGTCGGCGTCAGCGACAATTTCTTCGATCTCGGCGGACATTCGTTGCTGGCGATCCAGATTCTCAACCGCGTTCGCAACGAACTGCACACCTCACTCGAATTAAAAGACCTGTTCGCCAACCCGACCGTCGATGCGCTGGCCGCCACCATCGACGAACGTCTCCAAGCGGGCGAAACGGAAACGAGCTTCGAGATTCCAAAAGCGCCGGAAAAAGACCACTACCCGCTCTCCAACGCCCAACGCCGTCTCTGGCTGATTCACAAAATGAACCCCGAGAGCCGCGCCTACCACGTCCCGTTGGAAATCTCGATCAAGCGCGCACTCGACGTCAAACTGTTCGAGAAAGCTCTGCACCAACTCGTGGAGCGGCAGGAGGCCTTGCGGACCGTATTTATTGAAGTAACAGGTGAACCTCGCCAGCAAATCCTGCCGAAAAGCAACCTGCGCCCGTTCTTCAAAGACCTGTCCAATAAAACCCGCGAAGAACAGGACGTCTACATCCGCGAGACGATCGCCCTCAACGAAAACCGTCCGTTCGACCTCGCGAAAGGCCCGCTGGTCAGAACGTTGCTGTTCAAGTTGGCAGAGGAGCACTATCACTTCTACCTGAACCTGCACCATATCATCACAGACGGGTGGAGCAACGAACTTCTCGCTCGCGAGCACGCCGCTCTCTATGAAGCGTTGGTGAACGGGGAGGAAGCAGCTCTTGCGGACTTGCCGATTCAGTACGCGGACTACGCAGAATGGCAAGAGCAAGAAGTTGAGAACGGACGCTGGGCGGAGGACGAGTCCTACTGGCTCGACACGCTCGCAAAACCGTTGCCCCTGCTGGACTTGCCGACAGACTTCCCGCGTCCTGAAGTTCGCACCGACAACGGTTCCGTCCTCTGGTGGACGATCCCGCAAAACCTCACAACCGCGCTGCGTGAGCGGGCGACGGAGGAGGAAGTTTCGCTGTACACGCTGTTGCTGGCAGGATATGTGTTGTTCCTGCACAAGCAGACGCGCCAAGAGGACATCATCGTCGGAACCCCGATTGCGGGTCGTATGACGGAAGCTTTGGAGCCGATTATCGGATTCTTCGTCAACACCTTGGCGATTCGCACGCGCTTAGCCGGCGTGAGAACGGGTCGTGATCTGATACAGACCGTGAAGGAGCAGTTCCTCAGCGCGTATGGGCACCAAGGAATTCCGTTCGACCTCTTGATCGAAAAAGTGAACCCGGAGCGCGACCTCAGCCGTTCGCCGATCTTCTCCACCATGTTCACTTACCGACAGTTCCTGGAAGCCATGTCTCCGCTGTACGAACCGATGATCGAAACCGACTCTCACGTCAGCAAGTTCGACCTCACCGTCTCTGTAAATGAAGAGAACGACGAGATGCGCGTCTCCTTCGAATACAACACCGATCTTTTCAAAAAAGAGACGGTCGAATCCTTCGCCGCCTCTTGGCAAGAAGCGCTTGAACTGTTGTCCTATGAGCCGACAGCACAAGCAATCACGGCAGTCAAAGAAAAGTCAGACTCGCAAACAACGACGCTTCCTTCCAACTTCGGGCTTTCGACCGACGAAGTTGCAACTGAGTCAACCGCGGTGCCCTCCACCGTAGAAATCTCGAACGATGAAGCTGCATCCGAACCAACGGCGGCAATCTCCCCCGCAGAGCGAGCCCTGCTCTTACAAGGGCTCAACCCAAACCCGGTTGACTTCCCGGCGGACGACACGTTGCAAGAGCGCTTCGAACGTCAAGTGACTGCGACGCCGGACGCGTTGGCTGTCACGTGTGAGGGTCTGTCTTGGACCTACTCCCATTTGAATTCTGAAGCCAACCGCATCGCCCATTTGCTCCGCCAGCGCGGGGTTGCTGAGGGAATGCCGGTCGTCCTCGTTCTGGAACGTTCCCTTGACATGATCGCCGCCATACTTGGCGTCGTCAAAGCGGGCGGCGTCTATGTCCCGGTCGACCCGGACTATCCGGAGGAGCGCATCACCTACATCGTCGAGGACAGCGGTGCGCAACTCCTGCTCCTCCAAGGCGAGACACCGGCATCTCTCCGCGAATTCCAAGGCACGGTGCTCTCTCTCGACCAAGACCGCGCCAACTTGACCGCGATGCCCGATACCAATCCGACTCCGGTGATCAACGCCGACAGTTTGATCTACGCCATCTACACGTCAGGCTCCACCGGCAAACCCAAGGGCGTCTTGCTCACGCATCGCAATGTCGCCCGACTCATGGATGTCACGCATCCGTACTACAACTTTGACAGCTCGGATGTCTGGACGATGTTCCACTCCTACTGCTTCGACTTCTCCGTCTGGGAGATGTACGGCGCTCTGCTCTACGGCGGACGTGTCGTCATCGTCCCGAAAGTCGTCGCGCAATCAACTTCCGACTTCTACAACCTGCTTCTTGAAGAAAACGTCACGGTGCTCAACCAAACCCCGTCCGCTTTCTACCGCCTCATCGAAGCAGACGGAAAAAACACCGATGCCGCACTCGGTCGTCATCTTCGCCACGTGATCTTCGGCGGTGAGGCCTTGAACTTCACGCATTTGCGTCCCTTCCTCGACCGCTACCCTAACGGTCCGCAACTCGTGAACATGTACGGCATCACCGAAACCACCGTTCATGCCACCTACCGTCCCATCTCGCGCCAAGACGTGGACGTCGATTGGAAAGGAAGCCCGATCGGTGTCCCGCTGGACGACCTCAAGTTCTACTTGCTCGATGAAAACTCCCAACTCGTCCCGCGAGGCGAAGCGGGTGAAATCTACATCGCAGGTCCCGGCTTGGCGGCCCGCTATCTGAACAACCCGGACAAAACGGCGGAAGTCTTCCTCGAAGCCCCGCTCCCTGAATTGTCCGGCACACGTCTCTACAAAACGGGCGACCTCGCCCGCATTCACGAAAACGGCGAGCTCGAATACCTCGGTCGCGTCGATCACCAAGTGAAAATTCGCGGGTTCCGCATCGAACTCGGCGAAATCGAGAACACCCTCGCCCGTCATGACGATGTGAAAAACGTCCTCGTCGTGGCGAGCCCTGACGCGCACGGCGACCTTCAACTTCTCGCCTACTTGGAAACGGACGCCGACCACCCGGCGAAGGAATGGAGACGCTATGTGCGCCAATCGCTTCCTGAGTACATGATTCCGGCTGTGGTCATCGCAGTCCCGGAGTTCCCGATGACCCCGAACGGCAAGATCGACCGCAAAGCCCTCCAAGCTCTCGACGTGAAAAAACCGCCGAACACGCAAGCGGCGGCGGTACAGCTTCCGGCCAACGAACTGGAAGCGCAACTCGTCGATCTCTGGAAAGACGCTCTCCAACACGAAGACTTCGGGCTTCAAGACAACTTCTTCGATGTCGGAGGTCACTCGTTCGCGTTGGTGAAGGTGGGCAACGGCCTGCAAGAGCGTCTCGACTTGAAAGTCCCGCTGACCGATCTCTTCAAATACCCGACGATCCAAAGCTTGTCGGAAGCGTTGGTCGAGCAGAGCGAGGGCGGGGGAGAGACAGAGCCGTCCGTCGAAGAGCAACGCTCTGTGCGGGTTGCAGACGATGCCGTGGCGATCATCGGCATCTCGCTGCGGTTGCCGGATGCAAGCACCCCGCATGAATTCTGGGAGAACTTACGCAACGGGCACGAATCGGTGCGCGAGTTCCCGGTGGAGGAAGTGGAGGACACGCCGTTCAACCAAGACCCGGAAGTTCGTGCGCAACTGGTGCGTGTCGCCGCGATTTTGGACGACATCGACAAATTCGACGCTTCGTTCTTCGGCATCCCGGAAAAGGAAGCCCGTCTCATGAATCCGCAACACCGTCTCTTCCTGGAATGCGCATGGGAAGCGATTGAGGACGCGGGCTACAATGTCGATGACCTCCGTGCACCTGTCAGCGTGTACGGCGGTTGCGGCGGCTACGAATACCTGCCGCGTCAAGGAGTTCCGAACCTCACGCAGTCGGAGTTGTTCCAAGGCATGCTCGCGTCGCAGCCGAAGTTCTTGACGACCCGCGTGTCGTACAAGCTCAACCTTAGCGGAGAGTCGATGTTGATCGACACAGGTTGCTCCACTTCGCTGGTCGCCGTTCACATGGCGTGCAGGAGTTTGCTTGAACACCAGTCCGATTTCGCGTTGGCAGGCGGCGCTTCCGTTGCGTTGCCTCAGAAGCAGGGCTTCCTCTATGAGCCGGGCTTCGTCAACTCGGAGGATGGACATTGTCGAGCGTTTGACAAGGACGCGACGGGCACGGCGAACGGAAGTGGTGTCGGGATGGTCTTCCTGAAACGCTTGTCTGACGCGGTGCGCGACGGGGACCCGATCTATGCGGTGATTCGCGGGTCGGCGATCAACAACGACGGCAGCTTCAAGATCGGCTATACGGCTCCGAGTCAGAACGGGCAAGCGCAAGTCATCGCCAAAGCGCAAGCGGCGGCAGGCGTGAAGCCGGATGACATCTCCTACATCGAAGCGCACGGCACAGGCACGACGCTTGGCGATCCGATTGAAGTGGCGGCGTTGACCGAAGTGTTCCGCCGTCAGACGGACCGTCGTCAGTTCTGTGCGCTCGGTTCGATCAAAACCAACGTCGGGCACTTGGATGCTGCAGCGGGCGTTGCGGGGCTGATCAAGACGGCCCTCGCCCTGAAACACCGTGAACTGCCGCCGAGCCTCAATTTCAAAGAGCCGAACCCCGCTCTGAATTTGGAGACCTCTCCGTTCTACGTCAACGCAGAACACCGCCCTTGGGTCGTAGAATCAGGAATCCGCCGCGCCGGCGTCAGCGCCTTCGGAATCGGAGGCACCAACGCCCACGTCATCCTCGAAGAACCACCCGTAAACGAATAAAAAAAAGGCCGGCTCCCACGCGGAGCTGGCCTTTTTTTCTCGACTATTTGTCCAGATGGCGGTCGTTGGTTACGTCACCCATGGTGACAACGACTTTGCGGGCTCCGGTGTAGGGAGCTCGTCCATGCGCGACGAGGTAGTTGTCGAGCATGAGGATGTCGCCCGTTTCCCACGGGAAGGAGACTGTCACTTCGTCATACGCGTTGCGAATCGCCGCCAACGTTTCAGGCTCAAACGGAGCACCGTCGCCGTAGTACGTGTTGCGGGGCAAGTTCTCTTCGCCCAGCGCAAACACCAACGCCTCTTGCACTTCCTCGGGCAAGTTCGAGACATGGAACAGATGCGCCTGATTGAACCACACCGCTTCCCCGGTTACCGGATGCTTCGCCAGAGCGTCTCGAATCGCCGTCGTCCGCAGGCTTCCGTCTGCTTTCCATTCCCACGTCATGCCGTTTTGGCGACAATACGCTTCAACTTCCGACTTGTCATTCGTCTGGAACACTTCCTGCCACGGCAAGTCCAACCCCGCCATGTGGTTTCGGACATACCGAATCTTGCGTTCTGCAAGGCGCTCCACCAGAGCCGGCTCCAGTCGCTTCAACACTTCCCGCGAATCGGCAATCGGCGTCTCACCGCCCGTTTCCGCCATGACCACCGAGTAAAAGAAGATCTTCTTGGGCCACGCAGCCGCATACGACATTTCGTTGTGCATCGGAATGGATTGCTCTGCGGGATACGAGGTCGAGGTGTAAACTTTGCCTTGTACTTCCGAACGCGGCGTGGAGCGCTCTGTATAGCCCTCCAGATTCGGACAGATCGTTGCAGTAAACGATTCAAACTTGCCAATGTCCGTCACGTTCCAGTTGCGGAACAACAGCCCGCCGTGCTCCCGTACTTTTTGCTCCAACCACTCCCGATTCTGCTGCGCCCATTCCAACAGATCGACGCCCTCAGCCGCCGGTTGAATCACCAAGGGCAACGTCTGACCCGGTTGCAGTTCCGACAGGGCAATCATGTCGCTTCGAACCTCCATCGTTCCATCCTCCTACTAAAATTCGTATGCCTTGAAAATACCCGAAATGTACCAAAAATTCAAGCAATGACGCTAACCTAAAGTTATTCTAAATCCGAAATCTAAAATTTTCTAATAAAATATTGTACAGATGTAATTTACTTTCTCGTTCTACTGCTACAAAAATATTACTAGACATGGAAACATAACTTAATTATACTATTCTTGTCAATGTGATTTATAGTTGTTGTAAAAACGGTGAATGATTCAATCGAACGACCGACACGGTAACGGGCTACGAGGAGGATGTGCATGGAGAAAACAGCAGCACAGCAGTCACTTTGGAAGAATCGGATTTTTACCAAGATGTTCGTTTCGTACTCCATCTCGAGTTTCGGCGATTGGTTCGACATGACCGCCCTGATGATTTTGTTCAGCTACACGTGGCAAGCCAACTCGTTTCTGGTGGCGTTGGTGCCGATTTCCTACGCGTTGCCCAGCATCTTCCTCGGGCAGTTGGCGGGCGTGTATGCCGACCGTTGGAGAAAGCTGCCGGTGATGATCGGCACGGACTTGATACGCGCCGTGCTGACGATCGCTCTGATCTGGGCGGGTACTCCGTATTTGGCGCTTCCGATCATGTTGCTGAGGGCCACCGCTTCGATTTTTAACACGCCGGCACAGCAAGCGCTGTTGCGCAAAACGGTAGCAGAGGAGCACTTATTAAAGGCCAGCACGATGATCGGGATGGTGATGCAGATTTCCAAAGTGGCAGGTCCGTTGCTTGGCGCAACGCTGATCGCTTTGTTCTCTGTCAAAGTCTGCCTGGTTATAAACGTGGTGAGCTTTTTCGTATCTGCGTTGATTCTGGTCTCGGCAGGCAAAGTCGCAGAGCCGGGCATGGAATCTGCTCAACAGATGGCGGCCGCGAAGAGTTCGGTGCTTTCCTCTTGGAAGGAAGGTTGGAGCACGCTGTTCTCGATTCGCGTGTTGTATATGAGTTTTATTTTTTATCTGATTGGCTTTTTCACGTTGCAGATGGTCGACTCGCAGTTTGGGATCTTGCTGCGAACGTTGGCTCCGGACTCCGCTTCGCTTCTCGGGTATGTGATCGCGATGGTCGGATTCGGAATGTTCTGTGTCGGAGGTATTCTGTCGGGCATGAAGAACATGAAGTCGTTTGGCTGGACCCTCAGTGTGGGGTGTTTGTTGACCGGCGTGGCGTTTGGCGGCTTCGGGCTGCTTGAAGTCGGCGCTTCTGCCGGGTTGATTCTGGGATGTTCCTTCCTTGGGGGAGTGGGCGTCGGGTTTAACATCATCGGATTTAGTTTTCTGCGGCAACGCGAGACTCCGCCGGAGACGATGGGACGCATCACCGGCATCACCAACTCGCTGACATCGGCGGTCGTCATCCTCGGCCCGATGCTTGGCGGTGTGTTGATCGGGGCGCTGGGTGTCAGCGCCGCTTTTTCCATCACGGGATACGTCATGCTTGGAGTGGGTCTGATTGGAGTTCTGTGTAAAAGATTGATTTGGAACGGGGGAGAGCAAGCATGAAACAAAAATTGGTAGGCGTGCTTGGGGGTATGGGGCCGTTTGCATCTGCAGAATTCGTCAACACGATCTATGAACACAACTTGAACTTGGGGATGGAGCAGAACAAACCACGGTTGGTGCTCTGTTCCGATCCGAGCATTCCAGACCGCACGACCTCGATTGAGGCGGGCGAGAACGATGCGGTAACCCGGAAACTGATCTCGCTTTGGGAGCAGATGCAGGGGATGGGGATTGAATGCTTGATTATTCCGTGCATCACTTCACATTATTACGTCCGGCACTATCCGGAAGCCATGCAGCAGCAGATGGTCAACCTCGTGACACTGACTTTGGGGGAAGTGGAGCGGGGCCGGAGCACGTATCTGCTGTTGGCAACGAACGGATCGTACCGTACGCGGTTGCTCGAACATGAACGCATCGTGATTCCCAGTGTGGAAGATCAACGGCGCATCCATGATCTCGCCTACACGATGAAGCAACACGGGAGTCGTCCGGATTTGTTGGTGCAAACGTATGAACAGGTGTTGGAATTGGTGAGAGCGTACGGCACAGACGGATGGATCAGCGGATGTACGGAATTTCATTTGCTGACCCGCTACGTGATGAGGGAACACGCAGAAGTGGCGGAGCGCATCCTCGACCCGTTGGTGCTCGTGGCAAAGAAATGGCCGCAACTTGCGGCGTATAAGTAAGGAGGGGGGTTGGAGATGACCGTGCTGAACCAGCAATATATACACCACATGTTTTCTGAACAGGCCGCGCAATTCCCGGATCGGGTCGCGGTCTCGTTCGGTTCTCAAGCAGTGACGTACGGGGAGTTGAACGCACGTGCGAACTCTCTGGCACATTTCCTTTTGGCCCAGAACGTGAAGCGTTGCGAACCGGTTGCGATCTTGTTGGAGCGCAGCATCGAGATGGTCGTGTCCTTGCTCGGGGTGTTAAAAGCGGGGGCCGCTTTCGTCCCGCTCGATCCGAAGTATCCGCACGACCGCCTCGCGATGATCATGTCTGAAGTTTCACCTTCGTGGTTGATCACCCAACCTTCCTTGCAAGCGCAGCTTGAAATTCCTCAGGATGTCAACGTGCTGGTCACGTCGCAGTTTGACGAGACAGGCAAACATTCCAATGAGAACCCCGAGCTTCGAAACGAGCCGGGAGACCTCAACTATATGTATTACACATCCGGCTCAACGGGGCGGCCAAAGGGAGTCATGGGCTGTCACAAGAGCCTCGCGCATTTTATCTCGTGGGAAATTGAAGAGTTTGGCATCGGGGCCGAAGACCGCGTGAGCCAATTTGCCGCGCTGTCGTTTGACGCGAGTTTGCGCGACCTGTTTGTCCCGCTCTGTTCAGGCGGCACCGTTTGCTTGCCGCCGCAAGAGGTGTTGCAAGACCGTGAAGCGTTGGTGAACTGGATCGAGACGGAGCGGCTGACGTTGGTTCACTGCGTTCCTTCGGTGTTCCGTCAGATTCTGGCGGAATTGCAAGCGTTGAAACCGAGTGACCGCGCCGCAAAGTTCCCGCACTTGCGCCAGATCTTGATGGCGGGGGAAGTGCTCGAAGTTAAACATGTTCGTCAATGGATGGACATCTTCGGAACGCGAATCCAACTTGTGAACCTCTACGGCTCGACAGAAACTACGATGATCAAGATGTTCCATCGCATTGAAAAAGTACCTCCCGAGGGCAAGTCGATTCCGGTCGGCAAAGCGATGAAAGGCGCGGCGGCGCTGATTCTCAATGAAAAGCAAAAGCTCTGCGGGATCGGGCAAGTCGGGGAGATCTACATTCGCAGTCCGTTCCTGTCGCTCGGGTATTACCAGCGCCCGGAACTGACGGCAGACGTTTTTTTGCAGAACCCGTTGAATCCGAACTCCGCCCATCCGGATCGTGTCTATCGCACCGGCGACCTCGGACGTTACTTGTCGGACGGCTCGGTGGAGTACATCGGGCGTCGGGACAACCAAGTCAAAGTGCGCGGGATTCGCGTAGAACTTGGCGAGATTGAAGCGGCGTTGACCCAATTGAACGGCATCCGGGAAGGAGTCGTGGTGGCGCGTTCGGAGGAGGAGGGAGATCACACCCTGATTGCCTACTTCACCGAGGTAACAGACGCAGACAAGTTAACCGTTGAGAAACTCCGTGCTTCTCTGCAACAGAAACTTCCGGACGTGATGATCCCGTCTCAATTCCATGCCCTCCACGAGATGCCGCTTTTGCCAAACGGCAAGATCGACCGCAAAGCTCTGCAAGCCTTGGCCGTAGCAGCCAAGCCGACGCTCGGCAGCACGTATGTTGCACCGACGACGGAGACGGAGCACCTGCTTGCTTCGATCTGGTCGGACGTTTTGAAAGTTGAAAAAGTGGGCGCACTCGACAGCTTTTTTGCCTTGGGTGGCCACTCCTTGCTGGCGATGCAAGTTCTGGCGCGCATCAAGGAAGCAACCTCCTTGCAAGTTAAGCTGAACGAGTTGTTCCAACACCTCACGATCCAAGACTTGGCGGCCCATCTCGACGGTCTGACCCAAGCGGGGAAACTCACGCGCGAAACCTCGATCCCTCGCCGACCAAAGCAAGACGCGTACCCGCTGTCCAATGCCCAGAGCCGAATCTGGTTCCAACAGCAACTCGACCTGCAAAACTCTTCCTACAACATGCCGTACAGCGTGACGTTCAAGGGCGAACTGAACCGAGAAGCGTTGGAAAAAGCGCTGAACTCCGTCACCGCACGCCAAGATGCACTGCGTACTCTGTTCTTGGAAGAAGACGGAGTGCCGTGCCAAGTCGTGTTGGAAGAAGTGCAAGTGACAGTTCCCTATGAAGACTTGTCCGCTCAACCACGCGGGGAGCAAGAAACGCAGATGCAAAAGTGGATCGACCACGATGCCCGCACGGCGTTCACACTCTCCGAAGCACCGCTTATGCGCACGAAGCTGTTTCGCATCAGCGATGACGAGCACAAATTCTATATCAATTTCCACCACATCATCGCAGACGGCACCAGCATACGCTTGCTGATCCAAGAGGTCGCGGAATTCTACCATGCTCTCCTGCACGGACAAGATGCAGACTTGGAAGCCTTGGCGATCTCTCACGTCGATTACGCCGTCTGGCAAAACGAGCAGATTGCCGCGGGCGCGTACCAAGAGGAAGAAGCGTATTGGACGGAGCAGTTGGCGAAACCTCTGCCTGTGCTGAACTTGCCGCTCGACTTCGACCGTCCGGCGGTGATGAGCGACGAAGGCGCCGTTTTGGAATGGCAATTGGACTCCGCGCTGTCCGACTTGGCCCGGCAAGTAGCAGAACGAGAGGGGACGTCGCTGTACATCGTGATGCTCGCCGTCTACCACCTGCTCTTGCATCGCTTGAGCGGAGATGACGACATCATCGTCGGCACTCCGATTGCCACTCGCACCACGCGCGAATTGGAATCGTTGCTCGGGGTGTTCATCAACACGCTGGCGATCCGCGTGAGATTCGGTGAAAACGAGACGTTCCGCTCTCTGCTGCAACAGGTCAAAGAGCGTTGCTTGGAAGCGTTCGACCGCCAGTCCTACCCGTTCGACCTGCTGGTGGAGAAAGTCCAGCCGGAGCGCGATTTGAGCCGTCCGGCGCTGTTCTCCGTTCAGTTCGTCTTTCCGAATGCTCCGTCCGGACTGCATCTGCCGGGCTTGGAAATGTCGGAGCCGACCGTCCATCGCCAGTCCAGCAAGTTTGACATGATGCTCAAAGTCATGGAGAACGACCAAGGTCTGAAAGTGATGATCGAATACAACACCGCGCTGTTGCAGGAAGAAACCGTGCAGAACGTGGCGGAACAATTCCAACTCCTCCTCGCGTCCGTCCTGCCGAATTTGGAACAGGGTTTGTACGAACCGAAACTTCTCACGGCTCGCGACCTTGAAATGATCAAGGAGATGAACGACACCGAACGGGCGTACAGCACTCGTTTGGCGATGGATCTGTTCAATGAGCGGGCGGAGATGCATCCGGAACGGATCGCCGTGCGATATGAGGGGCAGTCGATGACCTACGGCGAGTTTCACGAACGCTCGAACCGTGTGGCGAACTTCCTTCGCGCACAGGGCATCGGGCGCAACGACCTCGTCGCACTGCTCATGGAGCGCAGTCTGGAAACCCTCGTTGGAATCTACGGCATCATGAAAGCGGGAGCCGCGTATGTGCCGATCGACCCCGAATACCCCGAATGGCGCATTCAATATACGCTGGCAGACGCGGCGTCGCGTGTCGTTCTGACCAAGGGCAATTGTTTGACGCATTTGCAAGCTGTGCGAGATGAAGTGCCGTCGCTGGAGACGATCCTCCTGCTTGATGAATCAGAACTCGCGACGAAAGCAGACGCAGCGTCTGTAGAACTAGCTCGTAAGCGCATTGTGACCTGGCAAGAGATCACAGCGCTTGCGTCAGCGACCACTCCGAACTTGATCAACGTCCCGGGCGACCTCGCCTACCTGATTTACACGTCCGGCTCAACCGGCAAGCCCAAAGGCACGATGCTCTCCCACCGCGCGCTCACCAACATGTTGCACTGGTGGCAAGAGATGCAGCCGATCACCGAGAACGACTGCGTCGGTCAACGAGCTTCGGTCTGCTTCGATGCTTCCGTGCCCGAACTGTTTTGGCCGTTGCACCACGGAGCCCGCATCGTGATCGTCCCCACGGAAGTCGTCGTCGATGCCTACCGCCTGCGAGAGACGATGATCGCAGAGAAGATCTCCTATATGAAATTTGTACCGACCCTGTTCACCAGTTTCGTGGCGGGTTTGCAAGAGATGGGAGGTTCCCAAGCGAGCATTCCGTCGCTCCGCTATGTGATCAACGGCGGGGAAGCGTTGACGCCGAAGTCGGTCAACCTCTGGTACGAACTGTTCGGGACACAGGCGCAATTGATCAACCAATACGGCCCGACCGAAGCCACCGTCGACGTGACGATCAACAAATTGAACGGTCCGCAATCCGGCACCATCCCGATGGGCCGTGTCATGCCGAACAACCAATGCTACGTCCTCGACCGCGCCGGCAATCTCTGCCCGGTCGGCGTGATCGGCGAACTGCACATTGGCGGCGTGCAACTGGCAGACGGTTACCTCAACCTCCCGGAAAAAACGGCAGAGTCGTTCATCCCGAACCATCTGCCGAACACTCCCGGAGACCGCCTCTACCGCACGGGGGACCTCGTTCGCGTCCGCCGCGACGGCATGCTGGAGTACGTCGGGCGCAAGGACTCCCAAGTCAAAGTCCGCGGCTTCCGCATCGAACTGGGCGAAATCGAAGAAGTGCTGAGCCAGCATCGAGATGTGAACGGCGTTGGTGTGATCGTTCACGCCGAATCGGACGGCAACAACACACTGGTCGCGTACTTCACGTCGTCCAAGCCGCAACTCGACGTCGCGGAAATCAAAGCGTACCTCGGGGAAAAAGTCCCGCCGTACATGGTGCCGGCGTTCCTCGTCCAACTCGACAAACTCCCGCAGACCCCCAATGGCAAGGTGGATCGCAAAGTGCTGGTGCAGATGGCGACGGACGAAGGCTTCGAAGAGGCCAAGGACGCTTTTGTCCAACCTTCGACGCAGACGGAAGAGCGGTTGGCGGAGATTTGGAAGCAACTGTTGCGCAAGGACGAAATTTCGGTGCGTGACAACTTCTTCGAACTCGGCGGTCACTCGCTGACGTTGATGTTGATGCACAGTCGTATTCGCACGACGATGGATGTCGCGCTTGAACTCAAGGACTTGTTCGCGAACCCGACCGTCGCCGGATTGGCGGCACATGTGGATTCCCTGCTGGGAGCGGGGGAGAGTTCCGCAGAAGTTCGCATCGAACGGGCACCCAAGCAAGAGCATTACGAACTGTCACACGCGCAGAAACGCCTGTGGTTCCTCTACAAGTTCGACCCGGAGAACACGGCGTACAATGTGTATTTCAACCTCGTGTTGACGGGTGACATCGATGTAAACGTATTTGACCAAGCTCTGCAAGAAATGGTTCGCCGACACAGTGCGCTTCGGACGGTGTTCCGCGAAGTGGACGGTCTGCCGCGTCAGTTCGTGCAGGAGACGTCGCCGTTCCGTTTGGTGTATGAAGATTGGACGAACTTCGAAGCGGGAGACCAGGAAGCTCGATTGCGTGCCAAGTTGCGCGAGACGGAGCCCATGCCGTTCAATTTGGGCGAAGGTCCGTTGCTGCGTTGCTTCCTGTTCCAAACGGGAGAGCGGGAGTATCGTTTCTTGCTCCAGATGCACCACATCATCACCGATGCGTGGAGTCGGGACCTGTTTGGCAAGGAGTTGCACTTGATCTACTCGGCTCTGGTCGAAGGCCGCGAGCCGAACTTGGCTCCGGTGGAGTTGCAATATGAGGACTACGCCGAATGGCAAGCCGCTCAAGCGGAAGCGGGCGTTTTTGAACAAGAACAAGAGTATTGGCTGAAAACACTTGCCAAGCCGCTGCCTGTTCTGGAATTGCCGACCGACTTCCCTCGCCCTGAGGTGCAGACGTACAGCGGCGCTCTCGTCACCGAGGTGTTGCCAAGCGAACTGATCGAGCGGGTGCGCAACCTCGCGAAGCAAGAAGACCTCTCGATGTTCATGTTCCTGTTCGCCGCCTATGTTCACCTGCTGAACCATTTGACGGGGCAGGACGATCTGATCGTCGGGGTGCCGATTGCCGGACGTTTGAATGAGCAATTGAGCGGAACGCTCGGCTTCTTCGTCAACACACTGGGAATTCGTGTGCGGACGGAGGGCATCACGACGGTTCGCGAGTTGGTGCAAGAGATCAAGCGTCTGCAAGTGGAGGCATTCCAGAACCAGTCGGTGCCGTTCGACTTGCTGATCGAGCGTTTGAACCCGGAGCGCGACATGAGCCGTCCGCCGATTTTCTCGACGATGTTCCAGTTGGAAGTCGGGCAAGCGGATGTGCGCCACGGGGAGCATTACTCGTTGGAGTTGGCGGACAACGCCTTTGAGACGATGACGTCGAAGTTCGATATGCAGATGACATTGATGGACTTCGAGGGCAAGGACTGCCAACTGTTCCTGCAATACAACACCGATCTCTTCAAGCCTGAGACTGCACAGAAGTTCACAACTCTGTTCCTGCAAGTGGTGGCGGGCTTCGTGTCCGATCTGGAAGCGCCGCTGAGGTCGCTGACACTTTTAACAGAAGCAGATGAGCGCGTGTATGCCGAGATGAACGAGACGGCGGTGGGGTATGACAATGAACACCTGCTGGTCGAGGCGTTCGTGGAGCAGGCCGAAGCTCACCCTGAGCGGATCGCGTTGTCCGATCCCAGTGTCGGGCGCACGATGACATATGGGGAACTTCATGAACGTTCGAACCAACTGGCGCACTACTTGCGCTCGCAAGGGGTTCAGCGAAATCAGTTGGTCGCGATCATGATGGAGCGCAGTGTGGAGATGGTGGTGGGGCTGTACGGCATTCTCAAGTCGGGCGCGGCGTATGTGCCGATCGACCCGGAATATCCGGCGCAACGCATCCAGTACATGCTCCAAGACAGCGGGGCTCACATCCTGTTGACGAAGGAAATGTACTTGGATCAAGTGGAAGCGACGGAGGCGTTGCAAGCGGTGATCTTGTTGGAAGAATCGCTGTCGGAAGCACCGCATCTCGACGCTGAAAACGTACTGTCGGTGGTCTGGAACGACCTCGCGAACCAGCCGAAGACTCTGCCTGCATCCATCGGAACTGCTGACGACCTCGCGTATATGATCTATACGTCCGGCTCCACGGGACAGCCCAAAGGCGTGCTCATCCAACATCGCGCGATCCTCAACCGCCTGAACTGGCACCAAGATACGTTCCGGGCAACGCCGAACGATGTCATCATCCAGCGCACGACCGTTTGCTTCGATGACTCTGTGATCGAGCTGTTCTGGCCGCTGCGTCACGGCGCAACGCTGTCGATTATGCCGCAAGACATCGTACTTGATCCGAAACGCTTGATGAGGCAACTGGTACAGGAACGGGCCACGTACATGCAATTTGTTCCGTCGTTGCTGGCTGTCGTCGTCTCCGCTCTCCAAGAGATGGCGCCGATTGAACGCCCGTTGTTGCGTTCGATCATCGTATCCGGCGAAGCGCTCCCCTCGAAATTGGTCGAGCAATGGTTCACGCTCTACCCGACGGGGACGAAACTCGCCAACCTCTACGGCCCGACCGAAGCGGCCGTCGACGTGTCCGGCGCGGTCTACGAAGGTTCGCAATCTCTGATCACCATAGGCAAACCGCTTGCCAATACGCACTTATACGTTCTGAATGCTCACGGCGTTCTCTGCCCGATCAACGTCAAGGGCGAGCTCTACGTCGGAGGCGTGCAACTGGCGCTCGGCTATCACAACAAGCCGGAAAAAACGGCAGAGTCGTTCGTTCCGAACCATCTGCCGAATAGCATCGGCGAGCGTTTGTATCGCACAGGTGACGCCGTACGCCTCTTGTCTGACGGCACGATCGAATTCCTCGGCCGTGTGGACAACCAAGTGAAGATTCGCGGCTTCCGCATCGAACTCGGTGAGATCGAGGAAGCCCTGACCCAATACCCCGCGCTGGAACTCGCCGCCGTGATCGCACGCACCGGCCCGGACGGGAACAAAGCCCTTTTTGGCTACTATACAGCGGACGGCGACCTCGATGCCTCCGCCATCAAAGACCATCTGCGCACCAAACTGCCGGATTACATGGTGCCGCCGCGCCTCGTGCAGCTCGCCGTCATGCCGCTGACTCCAAACGGCAAGGTCGACCGCAAAGCATTGGAGTACATCGCGTCACAAGATGCGTTTGAAACGGTTTCGGAGTACACCGCTCCGACGACGGCGACCGAAGAGATTTTGGCAGGCATTTGGTCCGATCTGCTCAAGCGGGAACAAGTTGGCGTCCATGACAACTTTTTTGACCTCGGAGGTCATTCCTTGCTTGCCATCCAGACTCTCAATCGGATCCAGAGCGAACTGAACGCGGGACTTGCGCTCAAGGACCTCTTCACCTACCCGACGATTGCCGAATTGTCCCCCTACATCGACGACCTCCTCAGCTCCGGCACGACCCACACACGACTTGAGATCCCGAAAGCACCTATCCAAGAGCAGTACGCTCTGTCCAACGCCCAGAAACGCCTCTGGTTCACCTACAAGCTTGATCCGAACTCCCGCGCGTACAACGTCCCGCTGGAAATCTTGATCAAGCGAGACCTCAACGTCAAACTTTTTGAAAAAGCGACGCTCCAATTGATCGCTCGCCACGATGCTCTGCGAACCGTTTTCGTAGAAGTGGGCGGAGAACCGAGGCAGAAAGTGTTGCCGACCTCTCCGGTGCGCTTGTTCTACAAAGACCTGACGAGTTTCTCCGAGGAGGAGCAATTGCACTACATCCGCGAGACGATCGCACTAAGCGAAAGCAAGCCGTTCGACCTCAAGCGCGGCCCGTTGGTGCGCGTGATGCTGTTCAAGAGAGAGGAAGGGCTCTATCACTTCTACTTGAACTTGCACCACATCATCACGGACGGTTGGAGCAACGAGTTGATCGCCCGCGAACACGGCGTGCTCTACGAAGCGTTGCTGGCGGGGGAAGAGCCGCAATTGGCAGAACTTCCGTTGCAATACACCGATTACGCCGAGTGGCAAGAGCAGGAACTCTCCACCGACAGAGGGCGAGGAGACGAGTCCTACTGGTTGACCGCGCTCGCCAAACCGCTTCCGATGCTGGAACTACCGACCGACTTCCCGCGTCCCGACGTGCGAACGGACCACGGAGACGCGATTTGGATGACTCTGCCGCGCGAACTCACGGCTGCTCTGCGCACGCGTTCGGCCGACGGCGAGTACTCTCTGTTCATGCTGTTGCTCGCAGGGTATGTGCTGTTCCTGAACCAAGAGACAAAGCAGCGAGACCTCATCGTCGGCACTCCGATTGCGGGGCGGTTGAACGAATCGTTGGAATCGGTGGTCGGGTTCTTCGTCAACACGCTGGCGATTCGGACTCGATTGGACGGGGTGGAACTCGTTCAAGACCTCATGCAAGTGGTGAAAGAACAGTTCCTGACCGCTTATGAGCATCAGGCGTATCCGTTCGACCTGTTGATTGAGAAGTTGAACCCGGAGCGAGACTTGAGTCGGACCCCGATTTTCTCGACGGTGTTCACGTACCGTCAGTTCTTGGAGGCGATGTCCCCGATGTACGAACCGTTGGTGCCGGATACTCATGAAATCTCCAAGTTTGATTTGACGATCAATGTAAGCGATGCGGGCGACGACCTGCGTCTACGATTTGAATACAACACCGACCTGTTCAAACAGGAAACGGTCCGACACTTCGCCGAGGGGGTCGAAAAAGCGCTGCATGCCATCGCGTCTCACCCGACGGCACCGCTCGACGATGCATTCCGCCGAGTGGAGGAGTCAAATCAAGAGCGCGACACAGTGCAAACGCGCTTCGAACGCCAAGCGGCCCTGACGCCGCAGAACGTGGCCTTGACTTGCGAAGGCACGTCGTGGACGTATGAGCGTTTGAACGCCGAAGCGAATCGGATCGCTCACAAGCTTCGCCAGCAAGGAGTCGGGGCGGGAACTCCCGTCGTCCTCGTTCTGGACCGCACCCCGCAGATGATCGCTTCGATTCTCGGCGTTGTCAAAGCGGGCGGTGTCTACATCCCGGTCGACCCGGATTATCCGGAGGAGCGCATCACGTACATCGTGGAGAACAGCGAAGCGAACCACCTGCTCACCACGAGCGCGGCGCCGGAACTTTTACAAGCGTTCCAAGGCGTGACGCTTCTGCTTGACCGCGATGCGGACGAACTCGCGACGATGCAGGAGACCAATCCGGACTCTGTGATCGAATCTGACAGTCTCATCTACGCGATCTACACATCCGGCTCCACAGGCAAGCCCAAGGGTGTGTTGCTCACCCATCACAACGTTCTGCGCCTCATGGACGTCACGCAACCTGACTATAACTTTGGCGGTGACGACGTCTGGACGATGTTCCATTCCTACTGCTTCGACTTCTCCGTCTGGGAGTTGTACGGGGCTCTGCTCTACGGAGGACGTGTGGTGATCGTTCCGAAAGTCATCGCCCAATCGACGTCCGACTTCTACGACCTGCTCGTCCGCGAGCGCGTCACCGTGCTGAACCAAACGCCGTCCGCTTTCTACCGCCTCATCGAAGCGGATGAAAAAAGCGCTTCCGGCCTGTTGGGCCGTCTGCGTTACGTGATCTTCGGCGGAGAAGCGTTGAATTTCACGCACTTGCGCCCGTTCCTCGAACGCTACCCGAACGGACCGCAACTGGTAAATATGTACGGCATCACCGAAACGACCGTTCATGCCACCTACCGTCCGATTTCACGCGTTGACGTGGACACCGTGTGGAAGGGCAGTCCGATCGGCTTGCCGCTGGGGGACCTGACGTTTTATCTGCTGGACGAAAACCGCGAAGAAGTTGCGGACGGAGAGCCCGGTGAAATCTACATCGCAGGTCCCGGTCTTGCGGCGCGCTACTTGAACAACCCGGAAAAAACGGCCGAGGTGTTCGTAGAACGCGACGGCCAACGTGTCTACAAAACGGGGGACATCGCCCGCCGTCACGAAAACGGCGAGCTCGAATACCTCGGACGGGTCGATCACCAAGTCAAGATCCGCGGGTTCCGCATCGAACTCGGAGAGATCGAGAACACCCTCGCCCGACATGAACTTGTCAAAAACGTCCTCGTCGTGGCAAGCCCCGACGCGAACGGCGACCTCCAAATCGTCGCCTACCTCGAAACGGACGCCGACCTGCCCGCGAAGGAATGGAGACGCTTCGTCCGCCAGTCGCTGCCGGAATATATGATCCCGGCGCGCGTGATCTCTGTGCAGGAGTTCCCGGTGACGCCAAACGGCAAGATCGACCGCAAAGCCCTGCATGAAATCGGGGAGCAACAGGCAGAGGTGCAACGGGCAAGAGCTGCTGTTCGGGCGGCGGAACACGAGAAACCGGCTTCCTCGTCCCTTTCGTCACTTCCGATTCAACAGGATATCCAAGCCATCTGGCGCGATGTCTTGCAACACGACGACTTCGGCGTAGACGACAACTTCTTCGATGTCGGGGGGCACTCGTTCGCACTGGCGAAAGTTCATTCTCTCTTGAATGAAAAACTCAGCCTCGACTTGCCGCTGACCGACCTGTTTAAGTACCCGACGATCCAATCCTTGGCGGAGGCCCTTGCACCGTCCTCAGACGAGAGTGAAGGACAAGCCTTTTTCCAAGACGTTCCCGCGAACGCTTCCCGAGAGGAGGAAGCCGTTGCGATTATCGGGATTGCCCTTCGTTTCCCGGAAGCCAGTTCGCCGTATGAATTCTGGCAGAATTTGAAGAACGGTCGCGAGTCCGTGCGTGAATTCCCGATGGAGGAGATCGCGGACACCCCGTTCAACCAAGACCCCGAAACCCGCGCCCAACTGGTTCGCGCCGCAGGGCTCTTGGATGACATCGACATGTTCGACGCCTCGTTCTTCGGAATCCCGGAGAAAGAAGCGCGCCTGATGCATCCGCAACACCGCTTGTTCCTCGAATGCTCGTGGGAAGCGATTGAAGACGCGGGTTACAACGTCGAACGGATCAACGGCAAAGTCAGCGTCTACGGGGGATGCGGCGGTTCCGAATATTTGCCGCGCACCGGACTTCCGAATTTGAGCCGCTCGGAAGTGTTCCAAGGGATGATCGCCTCGCAACCGCGATTCCTCACCACCCGCGTCTCGTACAAACTCAACCTCAAAGGCGAGAGTATGTTCGTCGACACGGCGTGCTCGACCTCGCTCGTCGCCATCCACATGGCGTGCGAAAGCCTCTTGAATCGCAAATCCGACTACGCACTGGCGGGCGGCGCGACGATTGTGTTGCCGCAAAAGCGCGGATACATGTACGAGCCGGGCTTCGTTCATTCCGAAGACGGTCACTGCCGCGCGTTTGACAAGTCGTCCACAGGCACGGCGGACGGCAGCGGGGCGGGAGTCGTTTTCTTGAAACGACTTTCCGATGCTGTGCGTGACGGCGATCCGATCTACGCGGTGATTCGCGGGTCGGCACTGAACAACGATGGCAGTTTGAAAATCGGCTACACCGCACCGAGCCAAAGCGGACAGGCAGAAGTCATCGCCGCCGCCCATGCTGCGGCGGGTGTGACGCCGGATGATATCACCTACATCGAAGCACACGGCACGGGCACCGTGCTGGGCGATCCGATTGAAGTCGCGGCGTTGACCGAGGTGTTCCGCCGACGCACCGACCGCCGAAACTATTGTGCGCTGGGCTCGATCAAGACCAACATCGGGCATCTCGACACGGCCGCCGGAGTCGCCGGACTGATCAAAACCGCGCTGGCTCTGCACCATCGCGAGCTACCGCCGAGCTTGAACTTCCAAGAAGCGAACCCCGCTTGCAAGTTGGAGGAGTCGCCGTTCTACGTCATCACGGAGCACAAGCCGTGGGACGCGGAAAACGGTGTGCGCCGCGCCGGGGTCAGTGCATTTGGCATCGGGGGCACGAACGCCCACGTGATCTTGGAAGAAGCACCGTCTGACGAACAGGAAGCAATCGAAGTTAGGAGGGGCCTCCTTTGAAATCCGAACAGCAAGTGGTAGAACGCTCACACCATCTCTTCAACCTGTCTGCCCGAAGCGAGGCAGGCGTACGCCAAGCTGCGTTGAAACTGAGCCAACACTTGGATCAGGAACCGAACCAATCTCTCCCGAACCTGGCGTACACGATGCACGTGGGACGCAAACAGTTTGATCACCGACTGAACCTCGTTGCTTCCTCCAAGGAAGACTTGCAAGAACTCTGCCGTCAAGCGGCGGAACAGCCTTGGGAGCACGGGATGGTGATCGGCGGGGCCTCGTACCGCCAACGGGTCGGCAAACAGGCACCCAAGCTCGCGTTTCTTTTTACCGGTCAGGGCAACCAGTACACTGGGATGGGGCAGGAATTGTACGAAAGCTCCTCTGTGTTCAAGGAAGCGGTGGATATGTGCGTCGCCATCCTTGATCCGTACTACCCGGTTCCCTTTTTGCAATACATGTTTAACCCGATGTACGCAGACGAACTGGACATGATCTACATTGCCACGCCTGCGATGTTCGTTTTGGAATACGCAGTCGCCAAACTCTGGATGTCGTGGGGGATCAAGCCGGATATCGTAATGGGTCACAGCTTCGGCGAATACGTGGCGGCGACGATTTGCGGTGCGATGACGCCGGAAGAAGCGATCCCGCTGCTCGTGGAGCGCGGGCGACTGATGCATGAAGAAATGGAAGAGGGCGGCATGGTGTCCGTCCTCTGTGAGCGGGACGTGCTCCAGATCTATCTGGACAACTATCGCGAACATCTCTCCATCGCGACACAGAACTCCCCGCAATCGTTCGTCATCTCCGGTCGAGTGGCGGCGATTGAAGACTTGATCACCCATCTGGAAGCGAACAACATCGTTCACAAACGTCTGCCGATCTCGGTTGCGGGGCACTCGCCGTTGATGGACCCGATCTTGGCTCCGTTCAAGGAGCATATCGAACAGAACATCAAGTTCAAGCCGCTTTCCATTCCGCTGGTCTCCAACTTGACCGCCGAAGTGATGGAGAACGTCGTTCTCGATGCACAGTACTGGGGGCGCCATATGCGCGAACCTGTACTTTTTTCCCAAGGCGTTGAATTCCTGCTGAAGCAGGGGGTGACTGCGTTTGTCGAGGTCGGTCCGCACCCCGTCCTGAAGACGATGGTCGATACGATGACCGATGGAACTCCGCTGGTCGTTGGCTCGTTGAACCGCAAAGAGTCCCCGTGGAAAGCGATCTTGATCTCGCTCGGTCAATTGGCTGCAGCCGGGGTGAATGTGGACTGGCACGCGTTTGACGCCGACTACAGACGTCGCCGCGTACATGCGCCGACCTATCCGTTTGAGCGCAAATCGTACTGGATTTCGTTTGACACGCCGGCTTTGCAACTGGCGCCGGATGCGAGCGCGTTCCAAGAAGTCGCCGCTACGGCACAAGTCGAGGAAAAAGTACAACGCTCCACTCGTCCGACGCTCGACTTGCTTGAACAGTTCTGGAAGGAAGTCCTCGGCATCTCCAAAGTCGAGCCGGATGACCACTTCCTGACGCTCGGCGGTGACTCGCTGATGATGATCCAGATCAAGTCGCGGGTTCAAAAAGCGCTGGGGATCGACATCCCGATCAAGGACGTGTTCCTGCACCCGACGTTCTCCGATTTCGTCGCCCACGTCGACTCCTTGCGCCAAGAAGCGGCCGACGACGAAGAAGCGGAGATCAAGCCCGCCGAGGTCAAGGAAGTCTATCCGCTGTCCCATACGCAACGCAGACTGTGGTTCCTCTACAAATTCCAACCGGAATCCCCGGTTTACAACATGCCGTCGCACTATCTGCTCAAGGGTCAGGTCAACGTCGAATGGCTGGAACAAGCCCTCCAATTCATGGTTGACCGCCACAGCGCGTTCCGCACCGTGTTCACGGAGATCGACGGCAAGCCGTACCAAGTGGTGCGCCCAGAATGGAAGTTCCAACTGGTCTACTTTGACGGAACGGGTCTCAATACCCGCGAAGAGCAGATGAGATACGGCGAACAGCGCGTCATCGAGGACCAGAACATTCCGTTCAATCTCACCGAAGGCCCGCTGCTGCGCGCGATGTTGTTCAAATTAAGCGACGACGAGTTCCATTTCTACATCAACCAAGCGCACATCATCACCGACGGATGGAGTTTGGACTTGTTCCGCAAAGAACTGCTCGAAGCCTACCATGCGATCGCCAACAACCAGGCACCCGCGATGAAAAAAGCGGTGCAGTACATCGACTATGTGGAATGGTACGAAGCTGAGCAAGCAAACGGCCGCTGGGCGAAGGAAGAGACGTTCTGGCTCCAAACCCTTGCCAAGCCGCTTCCGGTGCTCAACCTGCCGACCGATTTCCCGCGACCGGAAATTCAAACCTACAACGGGGCTTTGGGTCGCCTCAACTTGACGGACGAGTTGGCAACGTCCCTGCGCACGTTCGCTCAGCGTGAAGGCGTGTCGATGTACATGCTTTTGATCTCTGCGTTCAAGATGCTCCTCCACCACCTCAGCGGCGAAGACGACTTGCTCGTCGGGACGCCGGTCATGGGCCGTACGGTGGAAGCGCTGGAATCGACGATGGGCTTTTTCGCAAACTCGGTCGTCATCCGCACTCGCATGAACAGCGTGGAAACCCTGCGCGATCTCTTAAAGCAAGTGACGGGTCAGAGCTTCGATGCGTTCGAGCACCAGTCGTATCCGTTCGACAAATTGGTCGATCAAGTGAACGTCGAGCGCGACATGAGCCGTTCGCCGATCTTCACCACGTTCTTCTCCTATCGCTATGTGACCGAAGGCAAGGAAGCGGAGGATCAACTGATCCGCTTCACCGCACCGGGTGAAGAATCGCGCGGATTGGGTCACAACGTCTCCAAGTTCGACCTCTCCTGCATCGTCAACGGCAAGGACGACGAGATGACCGTTCTGTTTGAATACAACACCGACCTCTTCCGGGCCGAAACGATCGACCGCTTCCTCGACGGCTACCGTCAAGTGCTGGAAGCGTATGTCGCCGACGCCAACCAGTCGGTTCGCGAGTTGAACTTGCTGACGGTTGAAGAGCAAACTCTGTACGATGCGCTCAACGACACCACGGCAGACTTCCCGTCAGAGCAGACCATCCCGGCGCTGTTCTACGCACAAGCTGCGAAACACGCAGACGCTCCGGCTCTCTCCGATCCTGAGCAGACGCTGACATACCGCGAGCTAAACGAACGCTCCAACCGGATTGCACACGAGCTTCGTACACGCGGCATCGGCAAAAACTCTATCGTCGGCGTGCTCATGGAACGCTCCGTGGACGCGGTGATCGCCATCCTCGGTGTTCTCAAATCGGGTGCCGCCTATGTGCCGATTGACCCGAGTTATCCTGAATCCCGTGTACGCTTCATGATGGAAGACAGCGCAGCGGCGCTTTTACTGACGCATGAGGCGACCGTCGCAGCTCTCGACCTTCAAGGCAGCGATAAAACGCTCTGTCTCGAACACCTCGCGTCCGACTTGCCGACCGCCGATCTGGACTTGAACACGGAGCCGCATGACCTCGCGTACATGATCTACACATCCGGCTCCACCGGCACGCCGAAGGGGACGGAACTGCACCACGTCGGTGTCGCCAACTTGACACAGTGGAAGCGGGATCGGTACGCGTACTCGACGCAGGACATCATCCTTCAATTCGCATCGTTCTCGTTCGACGCATCGGTCTGGGAGATGTTCCCGGCTCTGCTCAACGGGGCGCATGTGTACTTGCTCGGCGAGGAGGAACGTACCTCCGTCGAAGGCTTCACGGCGGCTGTTGAGCGCATGAAGGCGACGACCGTTACGCTTCCGACCGTGTTCTTCAACCAACTGAGCCGTCATCTGAGCGACGACGACCTCCGCAAATTCGAGACGCTCCAGCGCATTTTCGTGGCAGGGGAAGCTCTCCAAGGTGAAGTCGTCCGCGCTTGGCAACGCCGCTTCGGGGAACGCATCCTCATCGTCAACGCATACGGCCCGACCGAATCGACCGTCTGCGCCACCGTGTACGAAATCGACCATCGGGTGTCGGACGAGCAAGTTCACATCCCGATCGGCACCCCGATTGCGAATACACGCATCTACATCCTCGGCGCGAACCTCAAGCCGTGCCCCGTCAACGCCGTGGGCGAGTTGCACATCGAGAGCGTCGGGTTGGCAAGAGGCTACCGCAACCAAGCAGAACGTACGGAACAAGCGTTCATCCCGCATCCGTTCTCGGAGGAGCCGGGAGCGGTGCTCTACAAATCTGGCGACTTGGCTCGACTGTTACCGGACGGAACCATCGAGTTCATCGGACGTCGCGACGACCAAGTGAAAATCCGCGGCCACCGTATCGAAATCGGGGAGATCGAAGAGAGCCTCCTGCGCCACCCGTCCGTCAAAAACGGCGCTGTCGTCGCGCCGAAACTGCCGAGCGGAGGTCACCAGTTGATCGCCTACGTGACCGCGCACGCAGAAGCCCAAGCTTCGGGAGACAGCCTGGACACCTCCTCCGTCCGCGCTTTCCTCGCCAAACACTTGCCGGACTACATGGTACCGTCGCACTTCGTCGCCCTCGACGAGATGCCGCTGACCCCCAACGGCAAGATCGACCGGAAAAAACTGCTCTCCCTCGACATCGAGGTCGAAGCAGTCGGCTACGTCCCGCCGCAAGACGAGTTGCAAGCCAAACTCGCCTACGCGTGGGAAAAATGCCTCTACCGGGAGCAAGTCGGCATCCACGACAACTTTTTCTCCGTCGGGGGTGACTCGATCATCTCGATGCAGGTGGTTTCGGTGCTCAATCGAGAAGGGCTGCGCGTGAAAACGCAAGACCTCTTCAAACACCAAACCATCGCCGAACTTGCCGACCACATCGAAACCAACGACCTCTACTTGCGCGAAGATCATGCGCAAGAAGTGTCCGTCTCCGGTGTCGTGCCGCTCGGCCCGATTCAGCAGCACCTGTTCGAACTGGAGAACACCGACCGTGAATACTATCTGCTCGCCCTCATTCTCGATATCCGCAAGCCGGTCGTGTCCGAACACGTGCAAGGAGCGCTGGATTTGTTGCTTGAACACCACGACATGCTCCGTGCGACGTACTCGTTTGAGAACGGCGAAGTCATCCAGACGATCCTCCCCAAGGAGGAAGCCAAGCTTCAACTGGAAGTCCACGAGTTCCCCGAGATGGACATGGAGGGCGTCTTCGCCGAATGTACGCGCCTCGAAGCGGAGCTCAAAGCGAGCATCAAGTTCGCGGACGGCTTGGTGGTCAAAGCGGCCCTGCTGAACTTCGGCAAGCGCCAAGCCCGCTTGATTTTTATCATCCACCATCTCGTCACCGACATGGTGTCGTCGCGGATCTTGACCACCGACCTGATCTCTCTCTACGAGCATCTGGAGCAAGGTAAAGAAGCGAAGTTGCCGCAGAAATCCAGCACCTACGACGCATGGGTGCGCTCGACAACCAAGCACATGAACGGCCCCGAAGGCGAGCGAGCCTTCTCGTACTGGAAACCGTTCTTGGACGTGGCAGGGGAGGTCGCGTTGCCGGTCGATGTGCCGAACGGCCCGAACCGGATGATGGACAACACCGAACTTTTTGTCTCCATTGACGAAGACGCAACGACCAAACTGTTAACCGAAGTCACGGAGCGCTACAGTACGTCGATCAAGGAAGTCCTGCTCACCACGATGCTTCGCTCCGTCGCCAAATGGACAGGGCAGGAGTGGGTCGGACTCGCGACCGAAGGCCACGGACGTGACGAAATCGCCGAGGATGACGACATCAACCTCGAACGCACCGTGGGCTGGTTCACCTCCGTCTATCCGTTCTATGCACGCATTGACGAGAACCAACCGGTGCGAGAGTCGATTTCGCAAGTTGTGGAGAACTTGGGCAACCTGCCGCACGGCGGGGCGTCGTTTAACATGTTGCGCTACTTGAGCGAAGAGCAGAGCGTGCGGGAGTTGTTCAGCAACTTCCGGATGCCGGAGGTCTGCTACAACTTCTTTGGCCAGTACGACAACATGCGCTCTCTGACGTTGGACTGGTCGCCGGGCGTTCAGTTTGTCGAGAACCATCCGTCCGACAGCGAGAACCATTTTGATCTCTTGATTCGCGGTCGGATTCGCGACGGCAAGCTCTCGATGGGCTTCCAGTTCTCGAAGGAACGTTACCACGAAGCTACGATTCAGGGACTCATGCAGTTGTTTGAAGCGGAAATCCGCCACATTGTGCAAGCCCACATCTGATAGGAGGAGAGTTTTTTGAAAGCAGCTCAAAACCGTGACATGATTGCAATCGTCGGGATCGGATGTCGGTTCCCCGGTGGAGTGACCGGCCCTGAAAGCTTCTGGCAGCTCTTGAAAAACGGCGTGGACGCGATCACAGAAGTTCCGTCCGACCGCTGGGGCAAGCACTTTTTCAACCCGAACCGTTCGACACAGGGCAAAACCTACACCAAGTGGGGCGGCTTCGTAGACGGGGTCGATCAATTTGATGCTTCGTTCTTCGGCATCTCGCCGCGCGAAGCGGCACTGCTCGACCCGCAACAGCGCCTCTTGATGGAGACGACGTATGAAGCGTTGGAGGATGCCGGCATGGTGGTGGAACGCCTCGCCGGCACCCGTACCGGCGTCTTCATGGGGGGCTTCACTCTGGACTGGCAAGCGCTGCAATTTGCAGACAGCAACCAAGACGTGATCGAGTCGCACACCGCGACCGGCGCGATGATGACGTTGCTCGCCAACCGCCTGTCCTACGTGTTCGACTTCCGCGGGCCTTCTGTCGCCGTTGATACGGCGTGCTCCTCCTCGATGGTAGCCGTTCACCTCGCTGTGCAAAGCTTGCTCGGCGGAGAAACCGACCTCGCCGTCGTCGGCGGCGTCAACGTCATGGTCAAACCGAACATCACCATCGCCGAATCCAAAGCGGGCATGCTCTCTCCGACAGGCCGCTCCAAAACGTTCGATGACAGCGCCAACGGCTACGTCCGCGGCGAAGGTGCGGGTGTCGTCGTCCTGAAACCGTTCGAGCAAGCGCTGGCAGACGGCGATGACATCTACGCTCTGATTCGCGGCACTGCTTGCAACCAAGACGGTCACAGCGAAGGCTTGACCGTTCCCAGCGGCGACGCTCAGCAGGAACTCGTACGTGAAGCTCTTGCGCGCGCCGGCGTACAACCGCACGAAATTCAATACCTCGAAGCGCACGGCACCGGCACTCCGGTCGGCGACCCGATCGAAGCCAACGCACTGGGCACCGTGTTGCAAGAGGGCCGTTCCGCAGACCGTCCTTGCTACATCGCGTCTGTGAAAACCAACTTCGGTCATACCGAAGCAGCCGCAGGGGTGGCGGGCTTGATCAAGACCGCACTCTGCTTGAAAAACGGCGAGATTCCCGCCCACCTGCACCTGCAAAACGTCAACCCGAAAATCGACTTCGACGCAATGAAAATGGTTGTGCCGCTCACCCACACGGCATGGCCGGACACGCACGGTCTGCCGCGCTTGGCAGGGGTCAACTCCTTTGGATTCGGCGGCACGAACGCACACGCCGTGCTCCAAGACGCAGAATCGGCGATTGCAGCACGTCAGCCTGTCGAGCACAGCGAAGTGACGAAGCCTGTCCTCGTTCCGCTCACCGCTCGCAATGAGAAGGCGGTCGCCGCTTTCGCCAGCAAGATCCAAGACCATTTGGAAAAAACCGACGTCTCGCTCACGGACCTCGGCTACACGCTGACGAACCACCGCGCGCTCCACGGGTCCCGTCTTGCAGTCGTTGCTTCTTCCAAGCAGGAATTGATCGACAAACTCGCGACCTTCCAAGCAGGGGAGTCCGCTCCGGGCTTGACGATTGGCAGCGTCCCGCACGGCGGCGCGCCGAAGATGGCGTTCGTCTACACCGGCATGGGTCCGCAATGGTGGGCGATGGGCCACCAGCTCTTGCAACAAGAGCCGATCTTCCGCGCCGTCGCCGAACAGATCGACGCCAAGTTCAAAGCCCTCTCCGGCTGGTCCTTGCTTGACGAAATGCTGAAATCCGAAGAGGAGTCGCGCATGATCGAAACCGAAGTCGCCCAACCGGCGAACTTCCTGATCCAAGTCGCGCTGACCTCGCTCTACCGTTCGTGGGGCATCAAGCCTGACGCGATCATCGGACACAGCGCGGGCGAAGTTGCTTCTGCATACGAAGCGGGTTCCATGACGCTGGACGAAGCGGTGCGCGTCATCTACCACCGTTCCCGCCTCCAACAAAAAACGACCGGCCAAGGCCGACTCGTCGCGATCGGTCTCCCGGCCGAGCAAGCAAAGCAAGCGATGGCAGGCTACGAAGACCGCGTTTCGTTTGCCGCGATCAACTCTCCGAGCTCCGTCACGCTCGTCGGCGATCCGGAAGCGTTGGAAAAAATCGTGGAGCCCTTGCAGGAGCAACAAGTCTTCTGCCGCTTCCTGAACGGCAAAGTCCCGTACCACAGCCATTACTTGGAACCGCTCAAGGGCGAGTTCTACGAATCGATGGGCACTGTCGAACTGCAAGACACGGCGTTCCCGCTCTACTCGACCGTAACAGGAGGCTTCATCACCGGGCCGGAACTCGACACGAACTACTGGTGGCGCAACAATCGGGAGCCGGTCTTCTTCGCCGATGCGATGGCGCAGATGATCGAAGACGGCTACCGCGTCTTCGTCGAGATTGGGCCGCATCCGGTCTTGGCTTCGTCGATCCGCGAATGCCTGACTGTGGCGGACAAACAAGGCGTTACGCTGACCTCGCTTCGCCGCAACGAACCGGAACTTCCACAACTTCTGGAAGCGCTCGGCGGGCTTTACACCCAAGGTATCGGATTGAATTGGCAAGCGTTCTTCCCGCAAGGCAACCGCGTCAAACTCCCGACCTACCCGTGGCAACGCGAGAAGTGCTGGCACGAATCGGAGCGCTCCCGCCTCGACCGCCTCGGCGAAAACATCCACCCGCTGCTCGGCAAGACGTTGCGCGCTCCGCACCCGCGCTTTGAAACGGACATCGACTTGCACCAACTGCATTGGATCGGCGACCATCGCATCCAGAACTCGATTGTCTATCCGGGTGCCGGCTATGCGGAAATGATGACGGCCACCGTCATGAAGTCGATCGGCGAGGGCAAACCGGCTGTCGAAGTTCTCGACATTGAATTCAAAAAAGCTCTGTTCATTGGCGAAGACGAAACGGTCAAACTGCAAGTCCATCTCGACAGCACCACCGGATTCGTCGGCGTCTACCGTCCGGGCGCGCAAGAGGGTGATTGGACGAACCATGCAGAAGGCTACTATCGTCCGATCAACCGCTTCCCGATCGGCAACCCGGACCTCACCGCCCTGCAAGCGCGCATCACCCACGAAATTCCGAAGGAGAAGTGCTACCAGCACTTCCGTACACTGGGTCTTGAGTACGGGCCGACGTTCCAAGGCATCCACCAATTGTGGCAAGGGGAGAACGAAGCGCTCGCTCAAGTCGAGATCCACGACCTCCTCCAAGGCGAAGTCGATGACTTCTACTTGCACCCGGCGATGCTTGACCTCTGCTTCCAAGTGCTCGCAGCAGCGCTTCCGTTCCGCGATGACGAGAGCTCCGTCTACATGCCGACCGCTCTGCGCCGCGCCTACCTGCGCCACGCGAAACTCACGAAAAAAATGTGGATTCATGCTCGCATCACCGACCAAACGAACATGCTCCTCGCCGGCGACATCCAATTGCTCGATGAAGACGGGAACCTCATCCTCGACATCAGCAAGTGCGAAGCCCGCTCTCTGCGCGACGAATCGGCGGGTGGCGGCGGCAATATTTCCTACTCGGAACTGGTTTGGTCCGAGCAAGAGCGCAACGAGGTGGAAGCAACCCCGCAAACGGCAGGGATGTGGATGGTCTTCGCAGACGGCCAAGGCGTTGCAGATGCGCTTTCCGAGCAACTCAAAGCCAAGGGCGACAGCGTCCTGCGCATTACCCGTGGTGACGAATTCGCAATCTTGGACGGCAACGCCAGCCTGAACCCGACCGACAAATCATCCTACCAACAACTGATCCAATGGGCGCAAACTCAACCGATTTGCAAGGGCGTTGTTCACCTCTGGAGCCTCGATGCGGTCTCCGGCGATGACGCGACGATTGCCGACCTGCGCCAAGCGGAAGACTTCGGCTGTGCGAGCGTTCTCTTGCTCACGAAGCAACTGGCACAAGGCACCTTGAAACAAAACCCGCTGCTCTGGCTGGTCACCCGCGGCGCGCAACCGGTGCTTCACACCCAAGAACGCCTGCAGGTCGCCCAAGCTCCGCTGTGGGGTCTGGCCCGCGTGCTCGGTCACCAAGAGCACACGGACATCTGGGGCGGAATCCTCGACCTCGATGCGACTGAGGTCAACCCGGCTGTAGAGGCCGAGCAAATTCTCCACGAACTCCTGAACAAAACCATCGAGGACCAAATCGGCTTCCGTCGCGGCGTTCGCTACGTCGTCCGCGTCCAAGACTGCGGCGATCTGACCCTGCCGATTCCGCCGAAGTTCCGTCCGGACGCATCCTACCTGATCACCGGCGGTCTCGGAGGCTTAGGCATCCAAGTTGCCCGTTGGTCGATTGAACAAGGCGCTCGCCGCATCGTCCTCTCGGGCCGTGAAGCACTGCCGCCGCGCTCCACGTGGTCGGACATCGACCCGACGTCCAAACTGGGCGAGCGCATTGCCGCCGTCCGTGAACTGGAAGCGCTGGGTGCCTCCATCACCGTCATCGGGTGCGACGTTTCCAACCGCGACGACCTGTTCGCTCAACTGGCGGCCTACGAAGCAGAGGGCTGGCCGGCGATCCGCGGCGTCGTTCACTCCGCAGGTGTGGCATTCCCGCAAACCCTGTTGCAAATGGAACTGGAAGACCTCAGCAACGTCCTGCATCCGAAGATCTTCGGGTCTTGGAACCTGCACAACTACTTCAAAGACCGTGAACTCGACTTCTTCGTCCTGTTCTCGTCGCTGGCAGCACAAATCGTCTCGCCGGGCCAAGGGAACTACTCGGCGGGCAACGCCTTCCTCGACGCCCTCGCGTACCACCGCCAAGCACAAGGTTTGCCGGCTCTCTCCATCAACTGGGGTCCTTGGGCGGAAGTGGGCATGGCGACCAAGCTCGACCTGATCGAATTCTTCGAGCGTCGCGGCATGTACCAATTCTCGCCGGAAAAAGGCCTGAACGCGTACGGCAACCTGTTGCTCGGCTCCAAGCCGAACGTGCTGGTCTGCATCGCAAACTGGTCGGTGGTCGCGCAACACAACTACCCGGGCGGCCTCGCGCCGGCGATGATCCTCGACATCGCCGCCGCTGATCAAGAAGCGTCCAACGGGCAACAAAACAACGACGGCATCAACTTCCTCGAAACTTGGAAGGAAGCCGAAGAAAGCGACCGCCTGACCCTGCTCGAAGACCATCTCCAAGACGTGGTCGCCCATGTCATGCGTCTGAACCGCTCGTCGTTGACGTCCGACCAACCGCTGAACTCGTTGGGACTTGACTCCATGCTCGCCATCGAATTGCGCGTCTCGTTGGAAAAAGGCCTCAACGTCAAACTCGCCGTCGTCGAACTGCTCAAAGGCCCGACGATCTCCGAACTGGCAGACTCGCTCCACGAGCAGATGGTTTCCAACCTCGAACTCTCTCAAGATGAAGAAGTTGCGGACCTGCTCGCAGAACTGGGAGACATGAGCGAAGAAGAGATGGCCGCCCTGCTTGAAGCGGCTGCAACGACGGTGAGCGAAGATGAATGACAAACTGCTCGCCCGTCTCGCCTCGCTCTCTCCGAAACAACGTGAGCTTCTCGAAAAACAACTCTTGAAAAAGCAACAAACTGCAGACGAGGGGTCGGTTTCGATCCCGACCGTCTCGCGGGACCGTGACGAGTACGAACTGTCCTACACGCAGACCCGCATGTGGTGGGCCGACCAATTGGAACCGGGCAACGCCGCCTACATCATCCCGGTGGGCGTCCGCTTCCGTGGAGACCTCGACCCTGCCTTGTTGGAACAAAGCCTCAACGCATGCATCAAGCGTCATGAAGCTTTGCGCACGACCGTTCATACCAAAGAGGAGGGGCACCCCGTTCAACGGGTGGCCCCTGCTCTCCATCTGCCAATCCCGCTCGTCGACCTCTCCCACATGCCGGAAGGGGACAAACAAGTGGAGGAACAACGACTCGCCGTGGAAACGTGCAGCACTCCGTTCCAATTGCATGAACTTCCGCTGATCCGCACCCGACTGTTGCGTATGCGCACGGACGAGCATCTCTGGGTCGTCGCCGTCCATCACATCATCTTCGACGGTTGGTCCACAGGGGTGTTCGTACAGGAAGTGGCCACGATGTACGAAACGTTGAAACGCGGCGGCACGATCTCACTCCCGCCAGTACCCGTACAAGTCATCGACTACGCCGCTTGGCAACGCGACTACCTCACGGAAGAACGCATCCAAAAGCAAGTCTCCTATTGGCAGAAAAAACTCCAACGACCGTTCCCGGTGTTGGAGTTGCCAATCGACCACCCGCGCCCTGGCGTGCGCACGTACACGGGGCGGCACTACAACTTATTCTTGACCGACGGCTTGCCGGAGGCTGTCAACGAGATGAGTCGACGCGAGGAAGTCACGCTGTTCGTCACGATGATGGCCGCGTTCCAAACCCTGCTCTACCGCTACACTGCGCTGGAAGACATCATCGTCGGCTTCCCGATCTCCGGGCGTGGTTCGTCCGAGATCCACGGCTCCATCGGGGCGTTCATCAACTCGCTGGCTCTGCGTAGCCACGTCACGGCTGAGATGAGTTTCCGCGACCTGCTCCAACAGGTGCGGGAGCGTACGATGGAAGGCTTCGAACACCAAGACGTGCCGTTTGAGATGGTGCTCGACGCCGTCCAACCGGAGCGCGTGCCGGGCCATACGCCGGTCTTCCAAGTGATGTTCAACTTGAACAAAACGGTCGCGCCGATCCAACTGACAGGACTGGAGATGGAGTACGAGCTGATCGACCACCAAGCTGTGAAGTTCGACATCTCGCTCTCAATTCGCACGAGCGACGACACGATCTGGTGTACGTTCGAGTACAATTCCGACCTCTTCGAAGAAGAGACGGTGCGCCTGCTCGCCGAGCAATACGGCAACATCTTGCGCGCCGTCGCCGACAACCCGAACCAAGCCCTTGCCGAGATCGACACTCTCTCGACCGACGAGATCGACATCGTAGCGGCATTAGGACTCTTCGATGCCCTCGAATAGACAAAAAAAAGCACCGAGCCGCTTGCGGCCGGTGCTTTTTTCTTAGGCTTGCACAGTTTTCAAGTTTGCTTTCCCGGTGCGTTCTGCCTTCACCTGTTTGCGGTGCAGGATTTCGAACATGATCGGGACGATGAACAGGGTGAGGAAGGTCGAGGAGATCAAACCACCCATAACGACGACAGCCAGACCTTGCGAGATGACCATCGAAGAGCCAAAGCCGATGGTGAGCGGCAAGATCGCGCACATCGTGGCGATTGCGGTCATCAAGATCGGACGCAGACGAACGCCGCCCGCCGAGATCAGTGCATCGCGAATCGATTCGCCCTTGGCCATCTGCTGTTTCGCACGGTCGAGGAGGACGATTGCGTTGGTGACGACGATCCCGATCAGCATCAGGAAGCCGATCATACTCGGCAGCGAGATCGGTTGACCGGAGAGCTTGATGCCAAGCAGAGAACCGATCAAAGCGAACGGGATGGAGAACAGAATCGCAAACGGTGCTTTGCCTTCTGCGAAGGTGACGACCAGTACGATGTAGACGGCACCGATTGCGATCAGGAACGCCATGATCATGTCTTTGATCATGTCGGCGATCTGTTGGTTGGAGCCGCCCAGCGAGTAGGAAGCGCCGTCTTCGAGTTGGACGGTTTTCAGAGCGTCCTTGATCGCAGAAGAGGTGCTGGATTTGTCTTCGCCGAGGATGCCGGCGGAGACGGAAGCGTATTCGTTGCCGTTGAGCAATTGCAGAGCGCCCGGTTGGTCCACTTCATTGACATCGGCGATGTCTTTGATTTTGAACACTTTGCCTGTCGCATCCATCAGTTCGAGGTTTGCGATGGCGTCGAGGTTGGTGATGCCGTTGCTCGGTTTGAGTTGCATGTACAGGTCTTCTTGGGCATTGTCTGTCGTGATCGTGCCGACTTTGGAATCGGTCAGATACGGGTTGATCATCTGATACGCTTGGCCGGAGGTCATGCCATGCGCGAGTGCATCGTCATGGCGGACTTTGACTTCGACGCCCTTGATGCCTTCTTGCAGGTTGTTCTTGACGTTTTCGGTGCCTTCGATACCTTTGACGACTTCGGTGATTTTCTCAGCCGCTTTTTTGATCGAGTCTTTGGTCGGGCCGTTTACGACGATTTGTACGTCGGCACCGTTGGCAGCGTTCGGGATTTGGTACAGTTCAAGCGTGGTGAAGTCGCGGTTCACTTTCAGGTCTTGTTTCTTCTCATCGATAAACTTCACGATGTCGGTGCCGTTCTTGAGCAGAACCATCCAGTTCGCGACGTTGGTGACACTTGCTTCCTTGCCGTTGCCTTTCGGAGCGCCGACGGTCAACTGCGAAGTTTCAACGCGAGAGTCTGCGCGGAGTTTTTCGTCAATGCTCTTGGAGAACGATTGGATTTCTGCCAATTCCGTGCCGCGCGGCAGGGTGAGGGTCAGGCCGACGACTTTGTTCTGCTCAGACGGCAGGAACGTGAAGCCGGCGGTCATCGCCAGCGGAGCCGAGCCAACCAGCAGCACGAGTGCGGCGAGCAGAACGGTTTTTTTGTGGTTCAGGGACCATTGCAGAGCTTTTTTGTAACGAACGGCCAGACCGCCTTCGTGCTCGTCATGGGAAGCGGAGCCGAATTTCTTCATCATCAGGTACGAAAGCATCGGGACCACGGTGACGGAGACGAGGAGGGAAGCGATCAAGCAGAACACGACGGTCAGCGCGAACGGGCCGAAGACGATCCCGATCATACCGGACACGGCACCCAGCGGTGCGAAGACCGCGACGGTCGTAAGCGTCGAGGAGGTGATCGCTTTGACAACTTCCTTGATCGAATCGACGATCAAGTCGAAGCTCATCGGTTCTTTTTGCAGGCGGCGCATGATGTTCTCGATGACGACGATGGAGTCGTCGACGACGCGGCCGGTTGCGACGATCATCCCGGCGAGCGACATGAGGTTCAGCGCGATGTGGAACTGTTGAAGCAAGATCAGAGTGATCAAGATCGACAGCGGGATCGAAACGACGGAGATGATCGTGGCGCGGAAGTTGCGCAGGAACAAGAGAATCAACAGCGCTGCGAACACAGCACCGAGGCCGCCTTCACGGACCATCGAGAACACCGATTCCGAAACTTGTTCGGAAGAGTCCCAGATGACTTTCATTTCGACTTTGTCGTACTTCGCCATCTCGTCTTTGAGCGCTTGCACGACTTCGACGGTGTTGGCGTCTGCGTTTTTCATTAGCGAGATCGCGATGCCGGACTTGTCGCCGACGGTGGTGATCGTTTCGGCGGAGGTGATGTTTTGTACGTTTGCCACGTCTTTGAGCTTGAGGTTCGGACGCAGCGTCAGGTTGGAGATGTCATCGAGAGACGCGAGGGCACCGTTGAGCGTGACGGTTTCGTCCATTTTGTTCAACGTGAGCTGCCCAAGCGGTGCGTTGACGTTCTGAGCTTGCAGGAGTTGCTGAACTTGCTGGTAGGTGACTTTCTGGTCCTTCAACTTCTCCGGGTCGACCGCGATGACGATCTTGGAGTTGTTGAGACCCTGTGCATCTACGGCTGCGACGCCGGAGACCGACTTCATCGCCGGGAGGACGTGGTCGACGACTTCCTTTTCGAAGTCTTCCATAGAGACGCCGTCCTTGGGAACCAGCGACGAGAAGAGGATCGGCACGGTGTTGGAACCGCCCTTGATGATGTTCGGAGCCTGCGCCGTAGACGGCAGTTTAACGGATGCGACGGCTTCTTCGACTTTGGTCTTCTTGAGTTCGCGGTCAACGCCGAGGTCGAACTCCAGACGGATGAAGGAAACCGAGTCCGAAGTGCTCGAAGTGAGCTTTTGAACACCTTCTACATTATTGAGCGCTCTCTCGAGCGGCTTGGTCACGGAATTGAGGGCTTCTTGCGCAGAAGCACCCGGCCAGACCACGTTGACGTAGATCGCTGCCGGCGATACGTCCGGCATCATCTCTTGGTTGAGCTTGGACGTGGAGAATACCCCTCCCACGATGATCAGCAACACCAAGATAAACACGACGATCGGGTTGCGCAATGAGAAACGTGTTAAATGGGTCACTACCTAGTTCACTCCTTCTCTCATAACTAATTTAGGTAGACAAGTCTGATTAACAAGATGCCCTGTTTGTATTTCTACTTTCGGTTGAGCCTTTCCTTCTGCGATGTAAAAATTTCTTCTTTTTTGTCGAATTCTTAGGTTCACCTCATTTCTGGTTCAAAAAAGGTACCGGAATTTTTTTCGTACAGTACCTTTCATTGCAAGGTAGCTGGTGTTATAATAAACCACAAGGAGTGCATTTGACAAGTAAATCGTCTCACAGAAAGGAGAGTTGATTAGAGAACATGGAAAATATACAATTTAAAAAGGGCGTGCTTGAGTTGTGTGTTCTCGTTTTAGTCGGGGGAGAAGACCTCTACGGCTATGAACTGGTGAACAGCATCTCCAAGTACATCGAAATTTCCGAGGGAACGATCTATCCTCTCTTGCGTCGGCTTACGAAGGAAGGCTACTTCACGACATACTTGGTGGAATCGCAAGAAGGTCCGCCGCGCAAATATTATCGTTTGACCGAGGGTGGCAAACGCTACCGGGATGAACTGATACGAGAGTGGGACGACTTCGTGGGTCGCGTAAATTCCATTGTGCGAGGGGAACGCCATGACTAAGGATACTTTTCTGAAAACGCTGGAAGCTGAATTGAAAGGTCTGGATCGCGAAGAACGCGAGGAAATCCTCGCCGAATACCGGGAACACTTCGCGATGGCTCTGGCAGACGGCCGCGACGAAGCGGGCATCGCCCTCTCGCTTGGCAACCCGAAAGCGCTCGCCAAAGAGATTCGGGCGACGACGTTGATCGAGCAAGTGCAACACGAGGTTTCCTTTACGAAACTGTTCCACGCGATCTTCGTGGCGGCAGGCCTTGGACTGGTCAATCTGCTGATCTTGGCGGGGCCGTTCTTCGGATTGCTTGGCGGCTTGGCTGGGCTGTACGCGGCGGCAGGCGCGTTGATTCTCTCCCCGTTGGTCGCTCTCTATATGAATGGCGTGCCGACGAGCGGAGCTGACTGGCTCCAACTGGTGTTTGCGTTGGTGATGACGGTCGTCGGTTGGTATATGGGCCGCGGGTTGATCTGGCTCACGAAATGGATGTACAGATGGTTTGTCAAATACTTGGCTTACAATGTGAAGCTTGTAAAGGGGAAGGGTATCTATGAAGCGTAAGACAGCAATGTGGATGATGGGACTGGCAATGATCGTGATGGCGGGAGGTCTGACGGGGTGCGACGCGGGCGTGTTCCAAGGCAAACAAGCGCCGATCTCCCAAGAGAAGTCGTTTGACGGCAAAGACATCCAAAACATCTCGATCGAATCGCACTCGATCGACGTGCATCTGATTCCGTCAGACGGGGACAAGATCGTCGCCACGGTCAAAGGCACGCTCAGCGAGAACGCCAAGGACGATGACAAAGCGGAATTGTTGAACGCTTCCGTTAACGGGTCGCAACTGGTGATCGTCTCCAAGATCCCGACTTCCTTCATGGATTACAAGGGCGGTTCGATAAAACTGGACGTACAAGTGCCGAAGAAAATGTACGAAGGCATCAAAGTCGAAGAGCATTCCGGCGACATCGAAATGGATGCGTTCCAAGCCAAGAAGTTTACGGTGGACACCTCCTCCGGCGACGTTGTTGTGCATGGCTTCCAAGGGGACGATTTCAACCTGACCGCGCATTCCGGCAACATGACGTTGGATCAAATGACCGGCAAAGGCACGATCTTGACTCATTCCGGTGACGTAAAAGTCTCGATGGCAGAGGTCAAAAAGGACATCTCCATCGAAACGCACTCCGGCAACACGGCGCTCTATCTGCCGGAAGCGTCGGTGTTCCGTCTCGATTCCGTCACGAAATCGGCCGACAGCGTGAAGCTGAACTTCCCGCTCTCTTCGCAAAAAAAGGACGGCGACGATCACGTGATTGCGGCGGCGAACAACGCCACGGACAGCGCACCGTTGGTCAAAATCGATTCCTCCTCCGGCAACTTGGAACTCGGCAAGTCGTCTAACTAAACTTTTTTCTTCTACAACTAACAAGATGTGCTCGGGACGATCCCGGGCACATCTTTTTTTGTCACATGGGGTCATATGGGTACAGGCAGTTTCATAGATATGAACGTGACGTTAGTGAACGAAGGAGGGACTGCGAGTGGCGGAAGCAGAAAACAAACCGTCGATTCGGATTCATGTTGACCAGCAGGTCACGATAGAAGGCGTGCGCGGCCATGAGGAAGTAGAAGACGAGACGGTTGCAACGGAGATTACGGGGTTTGATGTAGAAGACGATCTGTATGTGTTGCGCGGTGCGCTTTCGTTCAGCGGATTTTTCCGCCAAGAAGACGAGGGCGACGTGCCGCTGCCGGATGCGTTTGAAGATCGAGATGTGTTCGATGCCGGGGCGGACGTGCCGGAAGCGCCGGTCTTGCCGTTCCATCATCGTTTGCCTTTCTTGCTGCAAGTGCCGGTGACGGCGCAGGAAGTTCACCAACGCGAGTCCGGCTCGCTGTACGTGAATCCCAAGATCGGGCAATGGAACGTCCATGTGCTGGGCGAAGACACCATCCACCTGCGCGCGGAGTTGGTCTTGCAAGGACTGTCCGGTCAGGAGGGCTATGTGTTCCGTTGCGGCACACAGGAAGAGGGAGTCAAGCCCGCTTCCAGCCTCGACAACCTGCTCGAACAGGAGGAGTCGCGCACACTCGTGCCGCCTGCCGTGTCGGATGACGAGGAGTTCGACGCTCCGTTTGACAACGCGTGGGCATCGAATTATCGCCAAAGCCTCGATGTGGTCGAAGAGCCGGCATCCGAAGATGATTGGCTGATCGAGTCCCCCGCACCGGATGCCCATACGGCAGAAGCGGAGTACGACGCCGATCGTCATGAGGACGAGGAGCAAGCCGAAGAAGATGAGGAAGACGTGATTCTGTTCACGCCGGACCCGCGACTTGTGTTCCCGATGCCGGATGCAGAGACCGACTGGGCGAAAGAGCTGAACGCGGTGGAGCAGGCGTTCCCGAACGGGTTGCCGCTTCAAGAACAGGATCTGTTCAACCAAGCACAGGCGATGTTCGAGCAGGCGCAGCGCCAGTATCCGGAATTGCAAAATGTCGACTTCGCGGAAGCTTCTCGTGAAGTGATGGAGCACTTGCAAGTCTCGAACTTCGAAGATTTGCAACGGAGCCTCTTCGAACAAGCTCAGTCGCCTTACGCCAATCAATTCCTCAATCCATACGCGGACCCCGATCAAAACCATGCGTACGAAGCGGATCAATATCGTGAAGTGTACGACCGCGCGTTCGATCAATACAGCAAGTTCCAAGGCTCAAGACCGCAAGAAGAAGTGCCGTCGTCGTCCGGAACTCCGTCCTCTTCTTCGTCGGGAGGCGCAACGGCCGATGCGTACCACGAAGCTTACAATCGCATCGTCTCAAGCCACGGCACTCCGAGCCCGTATGATGAGGATGCAGACGCATTCGTCGTCGAGGACGCTCGCACCGAGCAATTGACGGAGTTGGAAGATACATTCGATGCTCCGGAGCCGTTTGAAGCGCAGGAGGAAGAAACGGAACGCCCGGTCCTCGAAGTCGTGGAGGAAACGGTAGAAGCAACGTATGAGTTCGAAGACGAAGTTCCCCCGCAAGAAATCATCGCCGCCGCTCCCGAAGTGGTCGAGCCGCACGTCAAGCAAAGCGGCCCGAAACTGTCGGTCGGCAGCAAGTCGTTGATTTCGGAGAGCACGGGCAACTCGCTCAAACTCTCGTCCCTGCTCGGCGACTCCCGTACCCAACCGGAAGCACCCGAAGTCGTGGACGCAGGCTACACCGAATCGGCGCAACTGACCCGTGAGAGCAACACGCTTGGCTCCATCGTGTCGAACAACGGTGCGAACTCTTCGAATAAAATCGAGTCGTCCGATTCCATCGTCTCGAACAACGGTGGCAACATCGCAGCACCCCTGTACACGCCGCAGGACGCCCACGATTCTGTCTGGGGCAACTTCCTGCGTCAAAAAGAAACCAAGACCACGCTGAAATTCCGCATCGTTCACGAGCAAGACTCGCTGCATGAACTCGCGGAACAATACAACACCACGCCTTCCGACTTGCAACGGGCCAACCGCCTGACACGCCAAGAAGTGGAGACCGGTCAAGTCCTCTACATCCCCACGAAACGCCGTTAACGAAAAAACAGGCCGGACACTCCGTTGTCCCGCCTGTTTTTTCGTCTACTCGTTGGTACAAACGCATAGGCTTACAGCAAGAAAAGGGAGGGGAGACGTATGGACAGTGCGCAAGTAGACGTGATCCTGGAAAGTGTTCTACCCCGATATGGCATGAGTGTCCGAGGGATCATGCCGCTCAACCCCCAGACCGTCCTGGTGGACAGCGACCGCGGCGTCAAACGCCTGCGTATCGATACGGACGAAAACGTGGTCAAACGCCGGCACGCCCTCTGGGAACATCTCGCCAAAAACGGATTCCGCCGCATCCCGCGACACATCCGTTCCCTCTACGGCGAATCGTGGATTGGGGCGGGCGAGCAAATTTTCACCCTCGCCGACGATTGGGAAGGCCGGACGCCGGACGTATTCCCACTCGACATGCGAATCGTCGGGCGCAACCTCGCGAATCTGCACCAAGCGTGCCGAGGCTTGCAACTGCCTGAGGATGTCGCGTTGCCCAAGCGTCACGGAACCTGGTTGCAACGCTTCACCCAAGCGGGCCACGAACTTGAGCAACGGCACGGGCAATGGAGCGAACATCGCCAACGCAACACGCTGCAAGACTCCTTTCTCGAACACTACAGCTGGATCTCCGAACAGATCGCCCGCGCCGTCGAGGGATTAACGGCAGGCAAGTACGAGGAATCGGCCCGCCGTGCCGAGCAAGAAGCCGAGTTCGCCGTGGGCGACTACCGACTGAGCGATCTGCGCATTTCGATGGAGGGTCGAGTGGCCACGATGCACATCGACGATGCGATTGCCGATTTGCCGCTCTACGATGTGGCAAAATTCGCGCACGGTCTGATTGAAAAAGGCGAAGACGACATGGCGCGCCTGTTTGTGGATTCCTATGCCGAGACGGGGCAACTCAGCGAGCAGGACATCGTCGTCCTCGACGCGTACATGACGTTCCCGCACTCCGCATACCGTCACATCTCGCAATATTCGCGCTTCAAAAAAAGCGCCGACGTCTTCGCCGAGCGGCTGGAACAGGCGGTGATCCAAGGGCAGACGCGCCGACCGATTCTCTACGGCGCCGACAGCATCACATGGTCCTAAGCGGTTCAAGGAGTGCGAAAGGAGGGACACCCACATGCTGTATGCCGTGATCTTGGCTGGTGGAGTGGGGAGTCGATTCTGGCCCAAGAGCTCCTCGGCCAACCCGAAGCAGTTCTTGCAAATCTTCGGCGACAAAAGCCTCCTGCAAACCACGGCCCAACGTGTTCGTCCGCTGATTCGTCAAGATTGCATCTACGTGGTGACCAACGACCGCTACTACGACAAAATCCAAGAGCAATTGCCCGACCTGCCGTCCGACAACTTGATCATCGAACCGGAGGCCCGAGAGACAGCGGCCGGGATTGGACTCGCCGCAATCAAACTCGCCCGGCGCGACCCTGAAGCGGTGATGGCCGTTCTGCCGTCCGACCACTTCATCGGCTCCGAGCAAGACTTTCGCCGTTGCATGTCTTGGGCGGCCGAGTTCGCCCGCAATCACAAAATGCTGGTCACATTCGGCATTCGTCCCACAGAGCCCAAGACGGGATACGGCTACATCAAGATGGACCGCTTGCTCGTCAACGACAACGGACGCCGCTCGTACCATGTTGCAGAATTCACGGAGAAGCCGGACTTCGACCGTGCGCTGCGCTTCCTGCAATCCGGCAAATACCTCTGGAACTCCGGCATGTTCGTGTGGAAGGTGCAGACGATCTTGCAAGCGTACCGCAAGCACATGCCGGAGATGTATCAACAGCTCTCATTTATCTATGATCATCTGGGTACGCCGGAGGAGCGCGACGTCATTCGGGAAACGTACGGCAAGTTGGAAAAACTCTCCGTCGACTACGCGATTATGGAAAAAGCGCCGAACGTCGCGGTCATCCCCGCCGACTTCGCGTGGGACGACGTCGGGTCTTGGCGTTCGGTGGAGCGGTTCTTGCAACAAGACAACTCCGGCAACATCGTCAACGGCTTGCATGTGGGCATCGACACCCGCAAGTGCATCATCGAGAGCGAAGACCTGCTGATCGCGACCATCGGCGTGCGCGACTTGTTGATCGTGCAATCAGATCGCTCGATCCTCGTCGCCGACAAAGAGCGCGACCAAGAGATCAAAGACCTGGTCCGCCGCATCGAGAAGCGCGACCTGCGCGAGTTTTTATAAGGGGGAGTGTGACCGATGGGGAAACGAAAAGACGAAAAAGAATTGCAAGAAACGTTTGACCAGATCGGCGGAGATGCGGAAGTCCTGCGCGAGTGGGATCTCTCGGTGGAAAAAATCCGCCAAGTGCGCGGCGTCCTGAAACTGTACACGTCGTCCGGTCCGCGCATGTTGAAAAAAGTCAACGTCAGCGACGCCCGCCTGCGCTTCATCCATGAATCGCTGGAGCACCTCTACCTGAGCGGCCTGACCAGCGTCCCGCGCTTCATCCGCACCAAATACGGCGATCCGTACGTCGTTCATCCGACCGGCTTGTACTACCTGACGAACTGGATGCCGGGCAAGGAAGCCGATCTCAAGAAAACGAAAAACCTCTTTCTTGCAGCCGAAACGCTCGCTCGCTTTCACAACGCAGGCACAGGCTTTGAAGGCGGCGGCTTTGGGCAAGAGACGCGCGAGGACTTCTCCGCACTCTGGGGCAAGTACCGCGCCAAACTGGCCAGCTACGACGAACACTTGGAAGAACGGCGAGACCAGACGATCATGGACAACGCCTATGTCGACCACCGCAAGGAACTGCTCAAGATGATCGACCACGCCGTCGAGCAGTTGAACGACACCCCGTACGGTGCCGTACTGGAATGGGCCCGAGAACACAAGACGATCTGCCACGGCTCCTACTCCCGCCAGAACTTGATCGTCGACAAAGAACGTATGTCGGTCGTCGACCTCGACCACTGCCATTTCGGGCATCCGATTCAAGACCTTGGCGCGATGCTCTCTCGCTACATGCCGCGCTTCGGATGGGACGCGGAGATTGGCTTCTCGATCCTCGACGTCTATCGTGAAGTTCGCGAAATCACCAAGGAAGAAATGACCGTGCTCGCCGCGTACCTCTCCTTCCCGTCGCGCACGCTGCAAGTGGTCGAAGCTTACTTCGAACGCACCCGCGATTGGGAAGTCGAGCGCTTCACCAAAAACTTCCGCAAGTCGCTGGCGCTCGACCGCGGCCGCGAAACCTTTGTGCAAGACCTCATCGACCGCTACAACTTGACGATGGAAGCGCCGTCCTTTGCGCCGCAGCTCGACGACGTGGGCTCCTACGACCTCGAAGACGACGAATCCTCTTCTGTGGAAGCGCGTCATGACGGTTGGGAAGAGAACCAAGGAAACGAGCACGACGAAGAGAGCGGCCCGATTTCTGTGCAAGTGGAGAACCAAGAGGTCGACGTCACACTCGCCCGCTTTGAGGACGATGACGAGTTGATCGAGGAGTCCGGGCAACGAATCACGCATGTCGCGCATGCCCGCCAAGCTCGCCCGAAAACCAAACGCGCCCAAGCGGACGTCCAACCGCGCCGCCGTCCGAACACAGGAGGCCCGACCGGTCCGTGGACGCCGGGACGCTGACGTTTCAGAAAAAAACCACCGAATGGCAGATTCGGTGGTTTTCGTCATAATTCGATAAAATGTAGCTTCTTGTAAACACTTCCCCCTTGCTCTCTCGCATCTCTGTCTCGTAAAGTAGTAGAGATAGAGTTTAGGAGTAGGGAGACGAAAACCGTGCGCATGAAGAAATGGCTCAAACGAATGGCAATCCTCGGCGGATTGTTTGTATACCTGATCGTTTCCAGCGTACTCTTGGTCTTCTACGGACCGTTTGAACATCTCCGTTCGATGGTCGTCGGGTCGATTTTGACATCCCGACACCCGCAGTACGCGGAGTATTTTTTGTCGCAAGAGAAGTTGAAACAATACCAGCCGCTCGCGATGGACGTAGCGGCGAACGGAGACGCAGGTGCGCTGAACAACTACAGCGACATCACTGACGATTCCATCGAAGTGCTCCCGATTGATGAGAAATTGTTCACCGGCAAATTAATGATCGTCAAAGACCCGAAGCGTCTGCACGTTGAAGTTACGCAACACCTGAACGATGTCGGCGAACTCGTCAGCGACATGGCAGACCGCGTAAACGCCGTCGCAGCGGTCAACGCCGGCGGCTTTTTGGATGTGGCAGGTCATGGCACCGGCGGCATCCCGCTTGGCTTGACGATTACGCACGGCAAAACCATCGTGCAGCCGACCAACGACCCGATCATCGGATTCAACCGTGACGGTGCGCTGGTGATCGGCAAATACAATAAGGAAGACATTCCGTCGCTCAACCTCGTCGAGGCGGTTTCGTTCGGGCCGCAACTGGTGAACAAGGGACAAGGCATGATTACCAGCGGCGATGGAGGCTGGGGCCGTTCCGCTCGTTCGGCGATTGGACAGCGCAGTGACGGAGCTGTGCTGCTGCTCGTCGTCCAAGGGCGCGGCACAGGCGGTATCGGAGCGACGTTGAAAGACCTCGAGGAAACCATGCTTCAAAACGGTGCCGAGACGGCTGCGAACCTCGACGGCGGTTTCTCGGCGGAGATGTGGCAAGACAACAACTTGATCGTGCCGCCGTCGAATCCACTGGGCGAGCGTCCGGTGGCCACGGCGTTCGTCGTGAGCAAACACTGAGGAGGAGAGAGAATGAAATCGTGGAAAAAATACCTGCTGCTCTTCACCTCAGTGGTTCTGTTGCAACTGACAGGCTTCTATGTGTTGGAAGACTACTTGTCTCCGCAAACCGAGTCGGAGAATTTCTCAGCCATCGCCGTCGCCAAAACTTCCACGCCGATTGAAGAGCATCTGCAACCGCCGGATACGGCGTTGCTCTATGACATAGACTCCAAAGGCAAGACGATGGCGGTCTTCAACAACCACTCGCAAGTTGTGATCACCAACCAGAAGCACCAAACGCTCGGCGTGTTCGACTTGGAGGGAACGAAGTACCTCCAATGGATGGACCAAGGCAAGACGCTGTTCTACCTCGCCGACCACTGGGGCAAGTACACATTTGGCGTCTACAAAGTCGCAGAGAAAACGCTCGTCCCGCTCTACGATCTGACATCGGGCTACGACATTCGCATCGAGCAATTGTTCAAATCGTCCTACTCGCAGTCGATCAACTTCCTGTACACACAGGACGGCCAACTGACGCTCGGCTTCTACGAGTCGATCTTCGGCTTCAAATCCTACACGCTGTATGGGATCGAACCTGAAAAGACCACGTTTGACGAGAAACAGAACATTCTCACGATCCAAGACAAGTCCGGCGAGGTCTATCACTTCCAAAACGGACACCCTGTGACCACCACGACCCCGTAGTTCATAAAAAAACACCATTCGCGCCGAACGCGGGTGGTGTTTTTTTTCGTTGCCGGTGTTTCAATCACTGTCAAGTCCCGAGGAACATCGTCATCAACACGAGGAACAGCAGCAAGAGGACCAAGATGTCGAGCACGTTCGGGAAAAACAGTGCGCGCAAGAAGATGATCCCAATGGCGGTACACAGCAAAACTTTGACAATGCGCAACAGATAGTAGTACACAGCGGCACCCCCGTTCGACAGCATTCATGGGTTGATTCACAGTATCCTATGAACGTGCCCGCTTCTGCGTGACAACGGCCTATCCTCCTGCATAGTCTGTTGGAAAGAAAGAATTGCAGAAGAGGGGATGACAGCATGGAAATCGTCTTTGGACCGGAGGGCTGGCGTGGGAGGATGGCAGATGCGCTCACGATCCCAAACGTGCGGATCGTCTCCCAAGCGCTCGCCGACGATCTCTTGGAGCGACAAGCGGAGGAGCAGGGCGTGGTGATCGGATACGACACACGGTTTTTGTCTGACACGTTCGCACGTGTTTGCGCCCAAGTTCTCGCCGCCAACGGCGTCTCCGTCTACTTGCTCGACGATCCGACGCCGACGGCCCTTCTGTCGTTTGCCGTGCGCTACCACGGAGCTGCCGTCGGCGTGATGGTCTCGGGCGGCCATCGTGCGCCGGAATGGAACGGTCTCGCGTGGAAAGGCCCGCACGCAGGCCCGATCATGACCAGCGAACTGAAGTACCTCGCCGCCAAAGTGGGCAAAACGCCGCCGCGCACGATGGAATTCGAGCAAGCTCTCGAGCAAGAACGGGTTCGCTACGCCAATTGTGACGAGCCGTACGTCCATCATCTGCTTCGTCTGCTCTCCCTCTCCGCACGAAAAAAGCGTCGTCTCCACATTGTCGTCGACGCGATGCACGGCGCAGGCGGCGCTTTGCTTGCGACTGCGTTCGAGGAATTGGGCAGTGATGTCACGAAGATGCGCATGCGTCACGATCCGCTGTTTGGCGGAATCATGCCCGATCCGACGGTCGACGAGTACCTGATTCCCTTGCAGGAAAAAGTCGTGGAGTCCGGGGCGAGCTTCGGGTTGGCCGTTTCCGGAGACGGTGCCCGGATCGCGGCGGTTGATGAGAAGGGACGGGTCGTGAGCGGCCAGGACCTTTTTTCGTTGGTGGCGTTGCATCTGTTGCGCGAGCGCGGGTGGGCAGGGAGTCTGGTGAAAACATCGGAGGTCTCGAAAAAAATCGAGAAGCTCGGCAATCGCTTCGACCAGCGGGTGCGCGAAGTGGGGAAGGGCTTCAAAAAAGTACAGGACCGTGTCCAACGCGAAGATGTGCTGATTGCGGGCGAAGGCAACGGCAGTCTGATCATCCCCCGCCACATGCCGGAGCGGGACGGCGCGTTCGTGGGTGTGCTTTTGTTGGAGCATCTCTTGTGGACGGAGAAGGGTTTGCGAGAGGCTTTGGATGAAATGGAAAACATTGTGGAATACTAGACGTTACATGCCAAGGGTTGCATGCCCTTGGTCTTTTTATTATGATCAAAACTGACGCAAGAGAGCGAGGGAACGTAGATGTTGGACGGCATCGAGATCTTCTTCAATCTGTTGTGGCTGTTTCTGTTGGGTTTTGGAGCGTGGATGACAGTCAAAATTCTGCGCAAACCGGACCCGTTTGACGAGGGGACGGCTGTCGTGGAAGACGAGGAATAGGGGGACTTGCCATGATGCAACGCGTCCGCTGGGCGTGGGGGAATCTGTGGCGCAAACCGCTGCGGAGCTCTCTCTTGGTGGCAAGTACAGCGATCACCGCCGCGATCCTGTTCCTGAGCTACTTTTTCCTCCTGAGCGTCGACAAAAGCCTCACCGCAAGCGAGGCGAGATTCGGGGCTGACGTGATGGTCGTACCGAAAAGCTACAGCGCAGTCGCCGAGCAAGTGATGATCTCCGGCGACGTGTCCCCGTTTTACATGTCGAGTTCCGTGTTGGACAAGCTCCGCCGGATTCCCGAAGTGAAGCAAGTGTCGCCGCAGTTGTTTTTGGCGACGTACTCGGGCGTGTGTTGTCAGATTCAAGGAGACTTCTCCGTCGTTGCGTTCGACCCTGGAAGCGACTTCACGCTCAAAGGGTTCGTGAGTGAAGTGGGACGGTCGCTTACGCCGGATTCGATCTTGATCGGGAGCGAGGCGGGCGGCAAGAACGCGATTGCGGAGATGCGGTACAAGACGTATCACGAGCGATTGAATCTGTTCGGTCATGAATTTGAAGTTGCGCAAGTGTTGTTCCCGACCGGAACGGGGGCGGACAGGACGATTTTCATGTCCTTGGACACAGCGCGGACGCTCGATGTAAAAGCTCCCCAAGACAGTATTTCTGTCGCGCTGGTCAAGACATCGCCCGGCGACGAGGAATATGTGAAACGTCAAATTGAGCGGACGATGCCGGAAGTCGCGGCGGTGACCGGCACGAAGATTCGCGAAACGATCAACCGTCAGTTGCGGCCGATGCGCTTGCTCTCGTATGCGATGATTGGCGTCGTGTTGATGATGGCGGCGTTGCAAGCGATGACGCTTTTTTCGGCGCTGGTTCAGGAGCGAATGCGAGAAATTGGCATGTTCCGCGCGGTCGGGGCCGGAAAGTGGGCGGTGTATCGTTTGATGCTGACCGAAGCCGGGCTCGCTGCGTTCGTCGGCGGCGGGGTGGGGGTGTTTTTGGTGGCGACGACGTTGTTTGACAACCAGTCGTTGATGCTCAAGGCCTTCGCGTTGCCGCTGGTCTTCCCGACGTTTGGCTCGGTGGCGGGGTTGGCTCTGCTGGCGTTGGCTGTGACCGTGGGGATCTCGATGCTGGCGGCTTCCTTGCCAACTCGTCAGATTCTGCGGCGCAATCCCTATGATGCGATCCGAGAGGGGGAGTAGTTCTGATCGAGTTGCTCGGTGTGACGAAATCCTATCAAGGACCGCTCGGGGATGCGAAAGTTCCGTATTCGGAGCGAAAACGGCAGATTCAAGCACTCGCCGGGATCGACCTGCGCATTGAGCGCGGGGATTTTGTGGCGATCATGGGCCCGTCGGGGAGCGGCAAATCAACGTTGCTCTCGATTGTCGGGCTGTTAAGCCAGCCGTCGGAGGGGGCTGTTTTTTTCGACGGTCAAGATGTGACGCAGTTGCGCGAGCGGGAGCGGACGCAACTGCGGGCGGAGCGAGTGGGGTTTGTGTTTCAGTTCCCAAGCCTCGTGAACACGTTGAATGTCAGGGAGAACGTTTTGCTGCCCAAGATGTTGCGAGGAAGGATCACGAAGTCCGACCGCACGCGGGCGGATTCGCTTTTGGCACAAGTTGGGTTGGCAGACCGGGGAGAAGACCGTTCGTACACGTTAAGTGGAGGAGAGCAACGGCGTGTGGCACTGGCCCGCGCCTTGATCGGCGACCCGCCTCTGGTGCTCGCCGATGAGCCGACCGGAGCGCTTGACGAGACGACGGCGGAAGAGATGATGGGCTTGTTCAGCCGCTTGCAAACGGCGGGCAAGACGGTGGTCATGGTGACGCACGATCGCAGTTTGACGCGGTTTGCGAACCGCACCGTGAAGATACAGTCTGGAGTGATTGATCGATGTTCAACGAATTGAATTGGAAACGAATTTTGACGGTAGCAGGGGTTCTGGGGGTCGTGTCGGGGATTATCCCGATGTTCTTCACGCCGGACTTGCTCCTGTCGACGCTGCCGGTCGCGATGATGTTCGCGATCTACTTCATCGTACAGAAAGTCACGAACCGCCGCTTTACGCACGGCATTATCGGGTCGGTGCTGTCTGCGCTGATTTCGTATGTGGTGTATTTCATCTACGTCTACGCAAAACTCGGTGCATCGGAAGGGACGACCGCGTTGAAAAATGCGCTGGTTCAACTTCCGATGCTCGTCGTGATCATCTCCGTATTCGGGACGTTCATTTTCACCAAAACCCATGAATGGACAGAGAAAAAACGCGGAGAGCTCGACGCCAAAGTCGCAGCGAAAAAAGCGAACGAATCCAAGGCACAGGTCAAAGACAAGCATTCCAAAGTCGACAAACCGTATGTCGCGCACGCAACGACCAAGAAATACCGCAACACGAAGAAGAAAAAGAAAAAGTAAAGGAAAGACCGTCGCGGCCGGAGGATGCTGAGACGGTCTTTTTTATTTGTGTGTACTATGGTACTCTACAGTAGTCAGATAAATCGCGCGGAAGGAAGTGGTGGAGATGTACAACCAACAGAACCTGAACTCCAAGAATGAGGGCGTTCGTTTCTGATTCAGCTCACCGGGAACCGAATGCCCCTGTCGTAGTCGAAAACAAGAGAGGGGATTCGTTCATGACGAACCAAACCGCAGTACTCGTAATTGACGCGCAAGTAGGATTAGTAGAAGGACCCAAAGAAATGTATCGCAAGGAAGCCACATTGGAGCGCATCCAATCTGTGCTGACGAAGGCACGCACCGCTCAACTGCCCGTTCTCTACGTCCAAGACGACGATGTCGCCCCCATCAACACACCGGAATGGGAGATCCACCCCGCTGTGGCACCGATCGACGGCGAACCGTCCGTGCGTAAAAAGGCCACGGACGCTTTTTACATGACGGATTTGCATCAAAAATTGTCTGAACTCGGCGTGAACCACCTGATCATCATGGGCTTCAAAACGGAATACTGCATCGATTCCGCTTGCCGCCGTGCAACCACGCTCGGCTATCGCGTGACGCTCGTGAAGGACGCGCACTCCACAACGGACAACGCCGTTCTCACCGCCGAGCAAATTGTCGCCCATCACAACTGCAATTTACACGGCTTGGACAATCTAGAGCAGTACATCCTCGTCGTCCCTGCCGACGAAATTCAATTTTGATCTAAATTCTGTTAAAAAACAGTAGCACCTCTCGACCCGTTTCGTGTATACTATGTATCAAATCAAGCCAAACTACATGTGACTGTGATGGGAAAGAGTAGAGACTGGAAACTTTCAGAGAGGGTGGTTGACCCGCTGCGAGGCCGCCTAAGTGAAATGTCTTGAACGTCGTCCCGGAGTCGTTGCCCTGAACATCCCCGCTTGTGGCGCGGGATCACTAAGGGTGACCGGTGAATCCGTTATCTTCATTTGAGTGCGCCTCTGCTTTTTCTACGAGGCGAACCAAGGTGGTACCGCGGAAGTCACGTCTCTTCCGTCCTTGCTGACGCTACATGCGTCCGAGGACGGAAGGGACTTTTTTATTTTGAGGAGGTCTTCAACATGGAAGAAAAAAACATCCCGAAAATTTACGACCCCAAAGCAGTAGAAACCAAGCTCCACGATTGGTGGCTTGAGAACAACCTGTTCAAAGCGAGTGAAGACAAGCAAGCGCCGACGTACTCCATCGTCATCCCGCCGCCGAACGTCACCGGCAACTTGCACATGGGCCACGCGCTGAACTTGTCCATCCAAGACTCGCTCGTTCGCCGCAAGCGCATGCAAGGCTTCGACACCCTCTGGCTGCCGGGGACCGACCATGCCGGCATCGCGACCCAATCCAAAGTTGAGAAAAAACTGCGCGACGAGCAAGGCCTCTCCCGCTACGATCTCGGCCGCGAGAAGTTCCTCGAAAAAGTCTGGGAATGGAAGGACGAATACGCCGACACCATCCACAAGCAATGGTCGAAACTCGGCATCTCCGTCGACTACTCCCGCGAGCGCTTCACCCTCGACGAAGGTCTCTCCAAAGCGGTTCGCACCGTTTTCGTCAAACTCTACGAAAAAGGCCTGATCTACCGCGGCAACCGCATCATTAACTGGGACCCGGCACAGCGCACCGCGCTTTCTGATATCGAAGTTATCTACCAAGATGTACAAGGGGCTCTCTACCACCTGCAATACCCGCTCACGGACGGAAGCGGCCACATCACCGTCGCCACCACCCGTCCGGAAACGATGCTCGGCGATACCGCCGTCGCCGTTCACCCGGAAGACGAGCGCTATCAACACATGATCGGCAAGACCCTGCTCCTCCCGATCATGAACCGCGAAATTCCGATCATCGCCGACGAATATGTAGACAAAGAATTCGGCTCCGGCGTTGTCAAAATTACTCCGGCACACGACCCGAACGACTTCGAAGTCGGTCTCCGTCATGACCTGCCGCAGATCAACGTCATGGACGAATCCGGCACCCTGAACGAAAACGCCGGCCCGTACCAAGGCCTCGACCGTGCAGATGCTCGTAAAAAAATCGTCAAAGACCTCCAAGACATGGGCGTCCTGATCAAAATTGAAGAACACCTGCACTCCGTCGGGCACTCCGAGCGTTCCGGCGCCGTGGTTGAACCGTACCTCTCCACCCAATGGTTCGTCAAAATGCAACCGCTCGCAGATGCTGCGATTCAAGCACAAAAGGACGAAAAAACGGCCGTCAACTTCGTGCCGGAGCGTTTCGAACGCACCTACCTGCACTGGATCGAAAACATCCGCGACTGGTGTATCTCTCGCCAACTCTGGTGGGGTCACCGCATCCCGGCTTGGTATTGCGAATGCGGCGAGACCGTCGTTTCGATGGACGAAGTCACCGCTTGCCCGAAGTGCGGCTCGCACAACCTCAAGCAAGACGAAGACGTTCTCGACACTTGGTTCTCCTCCGGTCTCTGGCCGTTCTCCACGATGGGTTGGCCGGAACAAACCGAAGACCTCAAGCGCTACTACCCGACCGATGTACTGGTTACGGCGTATGACATCATCTTCTTCTGGGTGGCGCGCATGATCTTCACCGCGCTGGAGTTCACCGAAGAGAAACCGTTCACCGACGTGCTCATCCACGGTCTGATCCGTGATCCGGAAGGGCGCAAGATGTCCAAGTCGCTTGGCAACGGGATCGATCCGCTCGAAGTTATCGAGAAGTACGGCACCGACGCGATGCGCTTCATGCTCTTGACCGGTCTGTCGCCGGGCAACGACATGCGTTTCAACTGGGAGCGCGTCGAGATGGGCCGCAATTTCGCGAACAAGATCTGGAACGCATCGCGCTTCGTGATGATGAACCTCGACGAGTCGTTCACCTACGAAGGCATCAACGAGAACTCCAAACTCGGCATCGCTGAAAAATGGATTCTGCACCGCCTGAACGAGACGGCTCGCGAAGTAAATGAGCGCATGGACAACAACTACGACATCGGCGGCGCCGGCACTGCGCTGTATGAGTTCCTCTGGAACGAATACTGCGACTGGTACATCGAGTTGGCAAAAATGCCGCTCAACGGCGAAGACGAAGCGGCGAAGAACACCACGAAAAACGTTCTCGTCTACGTCCTCGACCAAGCGCTGCGCCTCCTGCATCCGTTCATGCCGTTCCTGACCGAAGAGATCTGGCAGCACCTGCCGTCCACGCAAGCGGGCACGTCGATCATGACCGCGAAGTACCCGGAATTCACCGAGCAACTCGCAGACTCTACTTCTGAGCGCGAAATGTCTCTCTTCATTGATATCATTCGTTCGATCCGCAACACCCGCGCCGAGTTGAACGTTCCGATGTCCCGCAAAATCACGTTGCTGATCAAAGCGAAGGACGCAGCCACCGAAGAAATTCTCAAGCGCGGCGAGTCCTACCTCGTTCGCTTCTGCAACCCGGAAAGCCTGACGATCGGCACAGACCTCACCGCGCCGGAGAAAGCAGTCTCCAACGTAGTGACGGGGGCTGAGCTGTTCCTGCCGCTCCAAGGTCTCATCGACATCGACGCTGAGATTTCTCGTCTGGAAAAAGAGTCCAAGAAGTTGGACGGCGAAGTCGAGCGCATCGAGAAGAAACTCAACAACCAAGGCTTCGTAGCCAAAGCTCCGGCTGAAGTCATCGATGCCGAGAAAGCAAAACTCACCGACTATGCGGAGAAGCGTGAGAAGGTCAATGCTCGTATCGCGGAGCTGCGCGGCTAATGAACGCCGGCAATTCAAAGCTCAAAACTACATCGGCTTCACAACTGCCTCAAGCGCCTCAACCTTCTCCAGCGTTTCAAGATCGGGAGAGCGTCTCCTCGATCTTGAAGTGGATTCACGGATTTGACCGTTTCGACGGACGCAAGGGGATCAAGCCGGGGCTTGAGCGCATGGACGCGATGCTCGAACACCTGGGCAACCCGCACCGTAACATGAAATTCCTGCACGTGGCCGGTACAAACGGCAAAGGTTCGACCTGTGCGTATCTGGCCTCGATCTTGGAAGAGGCCGGATACCGGGTCGGGCTGTTTACGTCGCCGTACCTGACATCGTTTCACGACCGGATGTCGGTCGGGGGCTTGAACATCACCGACGAGGAACTGATCGAGATGGTCAACCTCCTGCGCCCTGCGGTCGAGTCTGTCTCGGAAACGGTACATGGAAGACCGACGGAGTTTGAAGTGGTGACGGCGCTTTCGATCTTGCACTATTCGCGAGCAGGAGTCGACGCTGTGGTGTGGGAGACCGGGCTTGGCGGACGATTGGATTCAACCAATGTCGTAACGCCGATTCTGTCTCTCATCACCAACGTCGGACGCGATCACCAAGCGATACTCGGTGAGACGCTGGAACAGATCGCGGCGGAGAAGGCGGGGATTATCAAGCAAGGGGTCCCCGTTTTGACGACGGCGGATGAACCGGCACTCTCTGTCATCTTACGCACCGCGCGGGAAAAAAGCGCACCGGCATTTCATGCGGGTCGCGACTTTTCCACGGACGGTCGCCGCGTGTTCGGGCTCGAAGGCCAGACATTTGACTGGGCGGAAACCGGTTCTGCGACCGTGGACGCTGCGCCCGATACGGGCAGCGTCGCTTTTTCCGAACTGCAAATTGGATTGCTTGGGCCTCATCAGGCAGTGAACGCTTCACTCGCCGTGGCGGCGGTTGTTCAGCTGAACTCCATGGGCTGGAACATTTCGGAGGAGGCACTGCGCCGAGGGCTTCTGCGCACGCGATGGGCGGGTCGATTCGAAGTGATCTCTCACGATCCGCTGACCATCCTCGACGGCGCACACAATCCGGAGGGTGCCGCGGTCTTGGCGAAGACGATCACTGAGCTGTTGCCGAATCGGCGCTTGACGGTCGTGTTCGGCATCCTCGCCGACAAAGCCATTCCTGAGGTGTTGGCACCCGTCCTCGCACACGCCACGCACGTTCTCGTTACCCGAGCAGACGTGCCGCGCGCGGCGAATCCCGAAGATGTGGCACGCGTCGTTCGCGAGATTGCGCCAAACTTGCCCTGCGAAGTCTGCGACTCCATCCCGAATTCGTTGGATCGCGCTCGTGAATTGACGTCCGAGGGACAGGCTGATGCCATCCTCTACACGGGGTCGCTGTACACGATCTCCGAAGTGCGTCAACATTTGTTGTAAGTCAACACACACCAAGAGAACCCGCACTGTGAATCAGTGGCGGGTTCTTTTTTCTGTCAGCTAACAGTAAATTCAAACACATATCCTGCAATGATAAGTCTACATTGTTTTCCAGTTCGATTTTTTAATTCCCGATGCAGGAATGGTTCATAAAATGTCGAAATACGTCTCCATACAACTAGGACGAATGACCTAAGGTGAGCGAAGGAGGCGCAGGTATGATCCGCAAACGCATCGGTGACTTGTTGATCGACGCCGGATTGATTACAGAGCAACAATTGCAAGAGGCGTTGAACATCCAGAAAACCGGCAAGGAGAAACTGGGCGACGTCTTCCTCAACATGGGTCTACTCACGGAGCAACAATTAATTGAAGCTTTAGAATTCCAGCTGGGTATCCCGCACGTCCAACTGCACCGGTACAAAGTGGACCAGAGCTTGCTCGGGATCATCCCGGAGCGCCTCGCGAACATGTACCGCGTATTGCCGCTCAAGAAGGACGGCAACAAACTGATGGTCGCGATGGTGGACCCGCTCGACTACTACGCCATCGACGATTTGCGGATGAGCACAGGCTTCGTGATCGAACCTGCCATCGCATCCAAAGACGAAATCATGCGGGCGATCTCTCGGTACTACGGCATGCAGGGCTCCGTCGAAGAAGTGATGCAGACCATGCAGCCGCAAGTCGATCTCGATGTGGACCGCGAGATCATCGACGAGGATTCGCCGGTCGTGCGGATGGTCAACCAGATTATTCAGCAGGCCGTTCAACAGCGCGCGTCCGATATTCACATCGACCCGCAGGCGGATACGATTCGCGTTCGGTATCGGGTGGACGGTGTTTTGCGGACCGAGCGCTCCTTGCCGAAGCACATGCACGGTGTGATCACCGCCCGCATGAAAATTCTCGCGCAACTGAACATCGCCGAACGACGCGTGCCGCAGGATGGACGTTTTCATATGGATGTGGAATTGCGCACCGTCGATGTCCGCGTGTCGACACTGCCAACCGCACATGGGGAGAAAATCGTCATGCGCGTCCTCGATGTGAAGACCGCAGTCAACGACATCGAGAAACTCGGGTTTGAACCGTACAACTTGGAGCGCTTCCTGACGATGCTGCGCCACGCGCACGGGATTGTGTTGATTACCGGCCCAACCGGTTCGGGGAAGACCTCGACGCTTTACGCCGCTCTCAACCGGATGAACACCGACGAAGTGAACATCGTCACCGTCGAGGACCCGGTTGAGTACCAAGTGGACGGTATCAACCAAGTGCAGGTCAACCATGCTGCCGGGTTGACTTTTGCCAGCGGGTTGCGGGCGATCTTGCGTCAGGACCCGAACGTCATCATGGTCGGGGAGATTCGCGACAGTGATACGGCGGAGATTGCCGTGCGGGCTGCTTTGACGGGGCACTTGGTTTTCAGCACCTTGCACACCAACGATGCCGTCGCTTCCATTACGCGCTTGATTGACATGGGGATTGAGCCGTTTCTCGTCTCGTCCTCCATCGTCGGCGTCGTCGGTCAGCGTCTCGTGCGCCGGGTTTGCCACGAGTGTTCGTCCCCGTATGTTCCGCATGAGGACGAGCTCCGAATGTTGGAAGCCAGGGGGTTGCCCGTCGATCATTTGCGAATCGGGCGCGGATGCGGCAACTGCAACCGAACGGGGTACCGCGGACGGGTTGCCATTCAAGAGATCATGCGCATGGACGAGAAACTACGCCGTTTGATCATGGAGAAGCGCCCTGATTCGGAGTACCGCCAACACTGCATCCAGAATGGAATGAAGACGATGTTCGACGACGGACTGAGCAAAGTCGCGAACGGCATCACGACATTTGCCGAAGTGTTTCGTACCACGATGACCGAAGGGGAGACCTCTGCATGATCCAAGACTTGTTGCGCACGACGCATGAGCGCGGCGCTTCCGATTTGCATCTGACGGTGGGCAGCGCGCCTGTACTTCGCTTGCACGGCGATTTGCGCGCGATGCCGGGCGAACCGCTCAAACCGCAGGACACGATGGACATGGCGCGGGAACTGTTGACTCGCGTTCAGTTTGAAACGTTGATGGAGCGCGGGGAGTACGATTTTTCGTGGGAGATTGAAGGGGTGTCGCGGTACAGAATCAACGCCTACTGCCAACGCGGAAGCCTCTCGATGGCGGTGCGCGTGGTACCCCGACGCATTCCTTCGCCTGAGGAGTTGGGCATTCCCGACATCTTGATCGAGATGACGCACAAACCGCAAGGGTTGTTTCTCGTCACGGGCCCGACGGGCTCAGGGAAATCGACGACGCTCGCGTGCATGCTCGACTACATCAACAAACGGATGCGCCGTCACATCATCACGCTCGAAGACCCGATTGAGTATCTGCACCATCATCAGCAGAGCATCGTCGACCAGCGCGAAGTGGGCAAAGACACGCAGACGTTCGCAAGCGGTTTGCGGGCGGCGTTGCGACAAGACCCGGACGTGATCCTCGTCGGCGAGATGCGCGACTTGGAGACGATTTCGACGGCGATCACAGCGGCGGAAACGGGGCATTTGGTATTTGCCACGTTGCATACCGCCGATGCCCCGCAGACGATCGACCGCATCGTCGATGTGTTCCCGCCGGAGCAACAACAACAGATTCGTGTACAGCTCGCGGCCGTACTGCTTGGCGTCGTTTCGCAACGATTGCTCCCTCGTACCAACATGAACGGTCGTGTGGCAGCTCAAGAAATTCTCGTCAACACCCCGGCGGTCGCGAATTTGATTCGCTCGGAGAAAGTTCACCAGATTCGCACGTCGATGCAGACGGGCAAAGCGCAGGGCATGCAGACGTTGGAAATGCACCTGCAAGATTTGATTCGTCGAGGAGATATCACCGATGCCGTCGCCCGCGAACAACTCTCGCACCAGAACACTGTGATCTAAGGAGGGATGGGCGATGCCGGCCTACTCGTACCAAGCGGTCGACGACACAGGCAAGACACGCAAGGGCCGCATCGAGTCGGCCGACCGTCAGGCCGCCGTCCTCGACCTCAAAGGGCAAGGCTTGTACGTCATCCGGCTCGGGGACGCCAAGCCAAGCATCTGGAAGCGTGAAATTGAATGGGGCCCGAAGCGTTTGCCGTTGAAGGACTTCGTGCCTTTTCTCCGCCAATTTTCCACGCTGTTCAAAGCGGGGGTGACGCTGGTCGAATCGCTTCGCATCTTAAGCGAACAGACCAGCAACAAAAAATTGAAAAAAATCCTCACCGAGTGCGCCTCCCACGTTGCACGCGGCAACCAGCTCTCCGACGCCCTGCGCGAACATGACGAGGCGTTTCCGCCCGTTTTTGCCAACATGGTGCGGGCGGGGGAGATCACGGGGAACATGGACGACGTGCTGGAACGGCTCGCCTCGATGATGGAGAAGGAGCACTACACGCGGGAGAAGGTCAAGTCGGCGCTCACCTACCCGAGCGTCATCGGGGTGGTGGCGGTCATCGTCTCGATCTTCCTGCTGGTCAACGTCATCCCGAACTTCGTCAAAAACTTGACGGCACTCGGAGGCACGCTGCCGTTGCCCACTCGAATCGTCTTGGGGGCTTCCGACCACCTGATTCACACGTGGTACTGGTACTTGACCCTCGTCATCGTCGGGGGGATCTCCTTGCGGTCGTTTGTAAAAACGCCGCGGGGACGATTGGCGTTCGACCTGTTCAAGCTCAAATTGCCGGTCTTCGGGCAGCTGTTTCAAAAAGCGGCGATCGCCAGAAGTGCCCGCACGATGGCGACGCTTTTACAAAGTGCGGTGCCCGCTTTGACGGTGTTCACGGTGGCGGCGAACGTGGTGGGCAATGAAGTGTACGCCCGGGCCTTGCGAGAGTCGCGCGATTCGTTGCGCGCCGGGCAGTCGATGGTCAAGCCCTTGCGCGAGGAAAAAATGTTCCCGCCGTTGGTCACGCAGATGATCGCCATCGGGGAGCAGACCGGCAGCGTAGACGCGATGTTCAGCAAGATCGCCGATTTTTACGAAGCGGATGTAGAAGCGACCGTCGACAAGTTGCGCCCGATGATCGAACCGATCATGATCTTAATCTTGGCCGTCGTTGTAGGGGTTATCGTGACCGCAGCGATTGCGCCGATGTTTGAAATATACAAAAATGCTGGCCGAACTCATTAGGGAAAGCGGGGAAGAACAATCATGGCAATGATTCGCAAACTATTCAAGAAACTCAAAGAAGAAAAAGGGGTCACCCTCATCGAGTTGCTCGCCGTAATCGTCATTCTCGGGATTATCGCTGCGATTGGGATTCCGGCGATCATTGACAGCCGTAAGGATGCAGAGACCTCCACTGGGGCTGCCAATGCGCAAACGATGACGGAAGTGGCCAAACGCCTGATTCTCAAGGGCGAAGCGTACACCGACGCGAAAGCAACCGCCTCGGAAGATACCGAGTTTGACTTCAACGAAGTCCTGACCGCAGCAGGGATTACCCCGGCGACGGGTACCGTAGACAACACAGCACACACCTACACCGCAGACGGTGGCACGTATACGATCGTTCCGGATACCGGCGTCGTCACGTACGATCACGACCAATAAGCACGATACTTCAACCAGAATACAACCGGCACTGCGTGGACATGTCTTGTCCACGCAGTTGCTCTAGATGAGGGTCTATGGAAAATTTGCTGGTCATGAGTTATATTTTCACATTTTTCCTGTTTATTGGGTCTTTTTTGAACGTGCTGGGATTTCGCATGTTGGATGGGACGTCCGTTTGGAACCCGCGTCACTCGCATTGTCCATCCTGTGGAACCCAATTGACGTGGCGGGATCTGATTCCTGTTCTGTCGTGGTTGTTTCTGCGCGGCAAGTGCCGCAATTGTCACCAACCAATCTCCTGGCTGTACCCGTTGGGGGAGTTGATGACAGCGGTGTTGCTTACGTTCGTGGTTTGGCATGGCGGTTGGACACTAGAGACGTTCGTGAATCTCGTGTTGTTTGTGATCGTCATCACGGGCACGATCACCGATTTGCGGGCGAAATTGATCCCGAATGCACTCACGTTTCCGGGGATGGCGATCCTTCTCGTCTTGCGCTTGTTCGTTCATCCGGAACCGCTGTGGGACTATCTGCTCGGGTTCGTGGTCGGAGGCGGGGTGCTGACGTTGCTCGCGTTGATTCCCAACGGCATGGGAGGCGGCGATGTGAAACTTTTTGCACTGCTTGGGCTTGGACTTGGGTGGAAACTCGTACTGCTCGCTCTGTTTTTCTCCTGCGTTTGGGGGACGGTAGTGGGTCTTCCGCTGAAAGTTTCGGGTCGTCTGAAAGCACGCCAAGCGATTCCGTTCGGTCCGTTTATCTTGCTGGGGACGCTGACCTCGTGGGCGTATGGCGAGAGACTTTGGGACTTGTACCGCAATTTGTATCTCTAAATCCACAGAGGAGGTGGTGCGAATGCTCACCATTTGGAAAAACGAGCGCGGTCTGACGCTGATTGAACTGATGGCGGCCGTCGTCATTCTCGTGCTGGTCGCAATTCCGCTGTCGAGCATTGGCACGACCGTCTATCGGTGGTACAAAGAAGATCAACAAAAAAATGAAGCGGTGTTGTTTGCGGAACAAACGGTGCAGGATCAGAAAAAAGTCTTGGAAAACACCGGCTACACGTTCGATGAACCTCAGCATGTCATCACCATCGAGGACGCGGACGCAAACGGCTTGCAAGCGGTGGTCACGCTCACTCCCCATCTGTTCGAAGGTGCAACGCTCCCGACGGACAGCCTGATTGACGTGGAGGTTGAAGTCAAAGGCCCTGACCTTGCGAACATCGGAGGAGATCTCATCTCCTTGACTCACTTGGAGACGACCATACGCCAGAAGTCGGCAGGAGGGACACCATGAAGCGACGAGACGACGAACGCGGTGTGACGATGCTTGAAATGATGGTGGTGCTGGCCCTCATGGGTCTGGTCTTCGGCGGGGTGGTCGCGTTTTCGACCTCCACGATCAGCAGTTTTCATAACACGACGCAGGGTTCGGTGAACCAGCAGGAAGCGACGTTGATCATGGACCAATTGGCGCAAGACTTGCGGCGAAGTGATTCCACCGATCTCTGGCAAGAGGCAGCCGATCACAAATACCACTTGCATACCGCGCGCTCGAACGATGCCACCCAAGCGCAGATCGAAGTCACCTACGAGCAGGTTGGGCGGGAGATTTTGTATACCACAATCAACGGTGGAAAAAGCGTGACGGTACCGCTGGCCCACAATGGAACTTTCTCTGTAGAGCCTGACGTTACCAACAGCGATTCTTTTACCATCAAGGTTTTGGTGGGGGATGACGACGATCCGAATCAAGCGGTGCTGACCACGACGGTCTCCCGCTACAATTGGGGGCGATGAGCATGTATCGGGGATGGAGAAGCGAAGAAGGTTCGGCTTTGTTATTGGTCTTCCTAGCTGTAACGGTGCTCGGAATGATGATCGGCGGCGTCACACTTGCCGTTCACAACTCCGCGAACCAATCGATCGTGCACGAGAAGGAAGTGCAGGCGGAGTTTCACGCCGAGCAGAGCATGGAACTGGCGGTCTATATGCTCTACAACCAACCGGAGCAGTTCCAAGCCACGTTTCGCAACGCGACGGGGACGAATTGTTTGACCAACCCGAATGACTCCGAAGTCAATGTCTGTTTGGAAAGCAACACCGATGCAGACGGGTATGTTTGGGAAACACTGGTCGCTCGGGCGAAAATTTCCGGCCAAGATGAAACTGCGAACCCGCTAAGCGCCATCCGCTTTCAACTGACCGCATCGGAAGTTCCTGATCCGGTCAATCCGGCACCCGGCGGTGGGTTGACAACGAATCCGACGAATCCATCCACGCCGACGACCCCCGATCCGACTCCGACACCACCAAGCCCGACGGAGAATCCGAACCCAACCAATGGACTGTATCTGGGGGAGGAAACGTGTGGGGTGACCAACAACTACCTCATGCGGGCGCTGGTCATCGGCAACGAACTCGATTTCGGCAATGCGATGCTCGAAGACAACCGCCGCGCCTTGAAGAACGACAACTATGCGTACAAATCGGACAGCGTCGAGATCTCCGGCGGCGTCTACTTGGACAATGACAGTGATCTTGTGATCGCACGTCCGAAAAACAACGACAAATTTGACATCTACGCCATCGTCAACGGCTGGATCAGACCCGAGGGGGGTCTCTCCTGGTCGCAGGGCAACGGTCACCAATCCGATTTAGCGTACTCGCTGATGGGAGCCAACGCCAAGGCGGACGCTTGCTCCCGAAACGTCACGTTCCACACGTACATGAACCAACTGGGCAACAAAGTCTACAATTCCCTGCAAGCTGTCCCCGTCTACTACTATAGAGGCACCGTCACCACCAGATCGACAGGCACGAAAAAAAGCGCCGGCACGTCGACGTTCCAAACGTCGAGCCAAACGCTCGCACAAGTGCTGGCAGACAAATCGGACAAAATCATCCTGATCAACGGCACGTTGCAAATGGATACCGCCACCGATTCGCAGGGCTATCTGATCGTCTACAACACGGCAAACTCCAATCCCGCCACGATTAAGTTGCCTGACAATTTCGTCTGGAGCCACAGCGGCGCCGTGACAACGGAAAAAATCATCAGCACCGACAGCAAAAAAAGCGGGTGGCCGTCCAACTACCGCCTGTACATCACCTTGACCCAGCCGCAAGCGACCCTGTACGACCAAGACGGCCGCTGACCTACGCAGGATCTAGAGAAGAGAGAGGGAGTTCCATGCTCAGCATCATCTCCGAAACCACACTCGGGATCGAGATCAACGAATACCGTGTCCTGATCGCCGAACTTCGAAAAAAAGGCGGAAGTTACACCCTGCAACGCATTGTACAAGCCTCGATTCCGCTGGGGGTCATGTCTTCCGAAGGCAAGGTCGTCCAAGTCGAAACGCTGGCGAACGTGATCCGCGAGACGATGCGCAACAGCAACATCCGCACCACCAAAGTCAACTTGGTCGTCCCCAGCCAATACGTCGTGATCCGCCAACTGCAACTCCCCGACCTGCCGGAGCCGCAGTTGCGCAAAGTGATTGACTTTGAATTGCAGAACTCCATCCACCTCCCCTTCGAAGATCCGGTGTATGACTTTGTGAAAACGGGTCGTATCCAAACGGAGGAGGGCGTTTTGAAGGAAGAGGAGCAGGAAACGGATAGCAAGCCGCTGGCCGACGTGGCGCTGATTGCATCGTCTCGTTCCGTGATCGACCCGATTGTGGAAGCGGCGAAACTCGCAGGTTTGAAGCCGACGAGCGTGGACATTCGGGCACTCGCCTTGTCGCGGACTTGCAGCAAACTTTGTCCGAGCATCCCCCGTCAGACCACGATGTTTGTGGACATTGCGGAGGAGTGGACGGACATCCACATTTTTGACGACGAGATCTTGCGCTTTACCCGCAACGTGCCGATCCAGTTGGAAAACTATCGAATCGACCGGGAGCGTCAGAAGCCGCTGCATGTATTGGATATCTTGGAATACTTCGAGACCAACACCGACTTCCGCTCGTACACAAACGACCTTGCGTATGAAGTGGAACGCTCGATGAACTTCTACCGATATACCTTGAACAACCGCGATGCCACGTTGACCAACATCATCGTCTCCGGCGTTCTGCCGAAGACGGGGGTGCTGCAAGCGTATTTGCAAGAGCGTTTCGTGGACATCCATACGACCACGATGCCGCTCGACGCCCTGCAATGGACGGAGCAAGTGGAGCATCTCAAGGAGATCGTACACGAATACGCGATTCCGATCGGATTGGCTCTCAAGGAGGTGAAGTGACGTGGAAATCAACCTCCTGCCCAAAGAGTCACCCACTCGCAAATACCGCTTACTCGCCATTATCGCCGCTGTTGTGTTGCTCTTCGGCGGGGCGGGAACGTCTCTCTTCTATTATATTCACCTCTTGAATACGACGGACGACCTCACCGCAGAACTGCGTCGCGTCAAACAGGACAACGTCACCCTCACCGCAGAGCGAACAGTGGACTCGCAAACGAAAAAGTACAACCAGGTCAAGGGCGCGGTGGACAATCTGATCTCCGAACAAAATGACTACGGACAGATGTTGGACGGGCTGGCTTCCAAACTTTCCGATCGCACGCAAATCGAACAAGTGTCGGTAGATACAGCCAATGGGACGGTCCATCTCAACCTGCATACAGACGACGCCACACGCATCGAAGAGTATGCGGCCCTGCTTCGCAGCGAAGTATGGGTGGAGGAGATCTTGGTTGAAAACATTCAACAAATCGTCACCGATACGACGGCGACCGGAGGCGTACAGACGCCCGACAGCGGCGGTTTTTCGGCTAAACTTACCATCACGTTAAAGCCGCGCCGAGCACAAGAATCGTAGAGAGGGGCCTCCCTGCATGAACTTTAAAAAATGGAAAACGCGGCAGTGGGTCATTCTCTGCGTATGTTTGTTGGTTCTTGTCGGTTCATTGGTTGCATATTTTCTTTTCATACCGAAAATCTACGCCATTGACAGTTTGCAAAAACAGGTACAAAGTGCCAAAGCACAACGACAGATTCTGACATCCACCCCGAAGCCGGAAACTCCGAACGACTTCCAAAAAAAAGCGCTGGCTCTCCTGGTGCCGGCGCAACTTGAGCAAGAACGCTTTTTGCAAGAACTGCATGTCGGGGCCAAAAGTTCAGGCGCCAATTTGATCTCCATCGCGTTTTACGACCCGGCGTCCGAGGAAGGGAAAAAAGCGCCCGCAACCCAAGGGACGCAGACGCAACCGCCCGCGAAGCCGACCGCGAAAACGGGTGCAACTCAACTGCCGATGAAGACGTTCAGCGGAAAGTTGTCCCTGCAAGGGGATTACAAGCAAGTGCGAGAGTTCCTTGAACAATTCTCCACGATGTCCCGTCTGATCACGTACAACAACTGGACGCTCAAAGCGGAGAAGCAAGACATCACACCCGGGTTGAAAACATCGAACGGGTTGACCAACAGCACCGTAACGGGCGTTGGCGGCACGATCACGGGAACGACCGGAACGACAACTGTTTCTGCCGCCAACTCGACGGCGCAACGCGTCCAGACGCAACTTTCTGTAGCATCGCTTACACCTGACGAGATTCGCAAGCAACTCACGCCGGAGTTTGCGAACGACAAATTGTTGAACGATCTCACGCCGATTTTCACACAGACCGACTTCAACCGCTACGAAGAGAGTATCCGCGCGACCGTTCCAAAGCTGATGACGCAACAGGAGAAGGACGTGGCGAACCTGCGCATCCAGCAAGGGTTTAACCGACTCACCGCCGGACTTACGGGCAAGAAACAAGCAGAGTCGGTGTTCGACCAAGAGTTTGCGCAAGTTTTCATCCCCGGCACCAACGCCAAGATCCGCGAAGTGCTTGGGCTGAAAGCTCCTCAAACGGAGGGTCAAACCGGCAACCCGCAAGGAAATCAAACCGGTTCGCAAACACCGTCGGGGCCCGTTCCGCCTCCGTTGATCTTCGTCAATCTCCCGGATTTATCGATCCAGAGCAACCACATTTTCAAGACGGTTGTCTCGCTCGACATCGACTTTACCCTCTACTTCGCACCGAACGCACTCGATGTTTTGCCGGCCCAACCGCCGATCAAAACCTACGATCCGACATTCAGAACGAACCCTGTCGAATCGTTATAATTTTCTGAAAATGACAAAATCCCCCATTGCCAAGAAGGAAAAGTCGGGTTATACTGATTCCAACATTTGTCCAACAGGTAATGGGGGTCTTTTTTCCTAGGTCATAGGAATCATGAAAAAGTGAAAAGAGGTGGTTGAGTGCGCAAGGTCAACCGAAAGTCGATCTATTGCCTGTCTGCCGCAGCAGTTGCTTTGCTACTCGGAGGTTCGGCCACGGCCGCAACGGCCTACAAGACGATCTCCGTAGAAGTCGATGGCAAAACGCAAACTCTCCAAGGGTTCGAATTTGGAACAGTTGCGGACCTGCTGAAGAAACAAGGCGTACAGGTAGGGAAAGATGATCTGGTGCAACCTACAGTGACGAAGGAACTTACTGACGGCACCCAAATTCATGTAAAACACGCCAAACCAATCGTCGTACAAGATGGCACCCACGAACCAGTATCCGTCAACACGTTGGCCGACACCGTCGCCGACGTGCTCAAGGAACTTCAGATCAGTGTAAATGACGCCGATAAACTTAGTGTAGAATCCACGTCCTCGATTCAAAGCGGACAGACGATTGCGATCACCCGTCGCACACAGGAAGTCCAAGTTGCAGAAGAGGCAATACCTTTTCAGACCGAACGCCAGCCAGATGCCAACGAGTATACTGGTACAGAGAAAGTGCTGACGCCCGGTGTGGAAGGGAAGGTCCAGATTACTACGACCGTTTATTTTGAAAACGGTAATGCCGTGGACCGCAAGGAAGACCGCAAGACCACCGCAGAGGCTGTCAACCAAGTCGTTGGGTATGGCACCAAGCAACGCCCGATCGTCGTGGCAAGCCGCAGCGGTGAGAATTTAGAAGCTTCGAAATCTATGACCATGGCTGCTTCGGCCTACTCGATGCCGGGTTCGCGCACCGCAAGCGGTGGTTCGGCCGGTCAAGGGACAGTCGCAGTGGATCCATCTGTAATTCCGTTGGGTACTAGACTCTACATAGAGGGGTACGGATACGGGGTTGCAAGCGATGTGGGCGGAGCGATCAAGGGGAACCGAATCGACCTGCACTTTGATACCGAAGCACAAGCGCTGCAATTCGGTCGTCGGACCGTTCAAGTCTACATTCTGAACTAATGGAACTCCTTATACCTGTTAGACGATCATGACCGCCGTTTGGTTACAGACCAGACGGCGGTTTTTTTTCTTTTGTTTCTGTCATAGACTTCTCGTTGATCTCATAGATTCTAGTATCAGAGATAAGAGAAACGAAGGAGTCGATGATGACATGGACCAGCCCACCTTGAACACCCCGTCGAACCGTCAGATGTCAGATCGTGAACATAGCCGCCATCTGCGCGACCTCAAGCCCCGACAGGCGTTTTCCTTCCGCAAAAAAAGCGAGGGCGACACGCAGAAGCGCGCGTATTTGCTTCCCGCGCTGCTGGCCGTCGTAACCGGCGTCGTGCTCGGCGTTCTTTTGCTCGTGTTGTTCAAAGACCAAGCCGCCGAACCGACAGTCACCACGATTCCTGCGAAACCGGGTCAAACTTCGACCACCCCCACCGTGAAGGGAACCGCAACTCTACCTGCCCTCACGATGTACGCGTGGCAACTCGGCTCCTTCCCGGAGAAGGACAAAGCGGTGAAAGCACAGCAGGATCTCACCGCCAAGGGCATCGTCACGAGCCTTCGCGGAGAAGGGCCATACCAACTTTTTTCGGCCGTGGCGTCTGACAAAAAGTCCAACACGGCGTTTGAAGCGGAACTCAACCAGCGCAAGATCACGTTCTACGCCAAGGAATACAAAATCCCGGAGCGAGAGGGCTACATCGCCAACCTCAAAGATTCCGAAGCGCGCGTCGTCGTGCAAGAGTTGCAAAACGAAGTCAAACTGGCGCAAAACGCGATGGCTTTGCTCAACACCGCAAAGCCTGACGCGGACAAACTCGCGGCACTCAAATCTTCCCTGACCCAAGCAAGCGGTGATCAAAAAGCGGCGCGCGCGCTCTTGCTGCAAGCCGGCTTGCAAGATGTAGCTGCGCAATGGGACAACCTGCACAAGCAACTTCAAGGAGTTGTCGGTGCGCAATCGTTGCTGGACGGTCAAGCGAAGCTGACAGAGTTTTTTGTGAGTTATGAATCTCTCAGCAATCATCTGATTTCCGTCCAATAGCGAAAAATATGGTATACTTACGGCATGTAGTGGAACGAGTTCCCAAAGGAGATGTCCCTCTCATGACCGATGTACGAATGGAAAAAGACCTGCTCGGGACCAAGGAAGTCCCGAAAGCAGCTTATTATGGGATTCAAACGTTGCGCGCCGTTGAAAACTTCCCGATCACCGGCATTCCGCCGCATGTGGAGATGATCAAAGCGCTGGCCGCTGTCAAAAAAGCGGCAGCATTGGCGAACATGGAAGTCGGCGTTTTGAAAAAGGAAATCGGAGAAGCGATCGCCACCGCGGCTGACGAGATTCTCGACGGCAAATGGCATGATCAGTTTATCGTCGACTCGATTCAGGGCGGTGCGGGCACTTCGATGAACATGAACGCCAACGAAGTCATCGCCAACCGCGCGATTGAGTTCCTCGGCGGTGCGCGCGGGGAATACCTGCTTTGCTCGCCGAACACGCACGTCAACATGGCGCAGTCCACCAACGACGTGTTCCCGACCGCGATTCACATCGCATCGCTGAACTTGGCGAAGGGTGTGATCGAGCAACTCGAACTGCTCCGTGAAGCGTTTGCGATCAAGTCGGTCGAGTTCGACCAAGTGATCAAGATGGGCCGCACGCACTTGCAAGACGCCGTGCCGATTCGCATGGGTCAGGAGTTTGAAGCCTACTCCCGCGTGATCGGGCGCGATGTGGAGCGTGTGAAACGATCGCTTGAAAACCTCCGCGAAATCAACATGGGCGCGACGGCGGTCGGAACCGGACTCAACGCCGACCCGCGCTACATCACCAAAGTCACGGAGCACCTGCGCCAAATTACCGGTCTCGACCTGCTCCGCGCTGAACATCTCGTCGACGCGACGCAGAACACGGATGCGTATACAGAAGTTTCCGGCGCGTTGAAAATCTGTGCGGTAAACCTCTCGAAGATCTGCAACGACCTGCGACTGATGGCATCCGGCCCGCGTACCGGCTTGAACGAACTTGCTCTGCCGCCGCGTCAACCGGGTTCCTCGATCATGCCGGGCAAAGTGAATCCGGTTATGGCGGAAGTGGTCAATCAGGTCGCGTTCCAGATCATCGGCAACGATCACACGATTTCGTTGGCTTCGGAAGCGGGCCAGTTGGAATTGAACGTCATGGAGCCGGTGCTGGTGTTCAACCTCTTGCAATCGCTTTCGATCTTGCAAAATGCACTGGGTGTGTTCCGCAAGTTCCTCGTCGAAGGACTGGAAGCGAACGTTGAGCGTTGCCGTGAGCTGGTGGAGAAGAGCGTGGGCATCGTGACCGCGATCAATCCGCACGTCGGCTACGAAACGGCGACTTCGATCGCCAAGGAAGCTATTCAGACCGGACGCTCGGTGCGAGATATTTGCACGGAGCGCGGCGTGCTGACTCCGGAGGAACTCGATGTCATCCTCAACCCGTTTGAGATGACGTCCCCCGGAATCTCCGGCGCGAAACTGTTGTTCGGTGAATAAATGGAGACGAATCCGCCCTCATCGGGCGGATTTTTGTATCGTCTGGACAGGTGTACCAATTCTCGGTAGAATGAATCAGTATGTGCAGATAGTTTTTCCAAATTGAGGACAGACTACATAGAGCCAGATTTCCCAAAAATCGGAGGGTATCCAACATGCAGGAGCACCTGTTGATCTTGGCATCCGGTTCCCCGCGGCGTAAGGAATTGCTCGGGAGCCTTGGACTGACGTTTGACATTTTGGTCAGCGATGCGGACGAGTCGTTTACGCCCGGACAGCCGCCGGTGGAAATCGTGCAGGAGTTGGCGTACAGAAAAGCAAGCGCCGTCGCGAATACTTTGTCTGTTGGCATTGTATTAGGAGCTGACACGATCGTCGTCTGTGACGAGGAGATCCTCGGCAAGCCGACGGACGTGGAAGACGCGAAACGCATGCTGAAACGTTTATCCGGACGCTCGCACACCGTCTACACCGGCATTGCGCTGGTGGAAGCGGGGGGCACGGGACGAACGTTACGCGATGTGCGCGGGACAGAAGTGGTGATGAAGCCGCTGACGGACGCGCAGATTGACGCCTATGTCGCAACGGGAGAACCGATGGACAAAGCCGGGGCTTACGGAATTCAAGGCAAAGCCTCGCAGTTCATCACCGGCATCGACGGCGACTATTTTACCGTAGTCGGCTTGCCGGTCTCGCTGGTTGCAGATCGTCTGACCGAATGGGGTTTTGACGTCCTGCCGAAATCGGATCGGGAAGGACGGTGAGCCTGATGAACGAAGCGCTGCTCGAGGCTTCGTCGTCGGTTCTCGTCCGTGAAATTCCCGTGGAAGACCGCCCGCGTGAACGGTTGCGTCAAGTGGGTCCGGAGCAGATGAGCAACGCCGAACTGTTGGCGATTCTCCTGCGTACGGGCTCACGCGGCCGTTCGGCGGTCAACCTCGCCGAACAGGTCTTGAAGCGGTTTGGTTCCATTCGAGAACTGCTTGATGCGGACCTGCAAGAGCTGACCGAGATCCCCGGTGTCGGCCTCGCCAAAGCTGCGCAACTCAAAGCGGCCATCGAGGTTGGACGACGGATTGCCCGAAACTCAAACACAACACGCCCGCAGTTTTTGACTGCACGTGATGCGGCGGAGTACATGATGGACAGGTTGCAATTCCAGCTCAAGGAACACTTCGTAGCGCTGCATCTCGATGCCAAGCGCCGCCTGATCGGAGAGGAAATCGTCTCCGTCGGGTCGCTCGACAGCACCGTCGCCCACCCGCGGGAGATCTTCAAGACCGCGATCAAGCGCAGCGCCTCTGCGATCATCTGCCTGCACAATCATCCAAGCGGGGACCCGACCCCGAGTTACGAAGACCTCGAAGTTACCCGCCGCCTCATCGAGTGCGGACGGATCCTCGGCGTCGACGTGCTGGATCACATCGTGATCGGGTCGCATTCCTTCTGCAGCATGCGGGAAAAAGGCTGGTTGGACTAGGCATGGCAAGCAGCTTCCTGTATAATAGTCAAATGTTAACATAACAAGCCCTGTCACACGTCAGGAAGGAGTTAGCTAGATGTTCAAAGGATTCTCACGAGATATGGGCATTGACCTAGGTACGGCCAATACCCTCGTATATGTAAAAGGCAAAGGCATCATCATCCGCGAACCTTCCGTAGTCGCAACTCGCATTGATACAGGCGAGATCAAAGCCGTAGGGGAAGAAGCGAAACAAATGATCGGTCGTACGCCGGGCAACATCGTAGCCATTCGTCCGATGAAGGACGGCGTCATCGCTGACTTCGACACCACCGCGACGATGCTTCGCCACTTCATCCGCCAAGCAATCAAGCAAAAAGGCTTCTGGTTGCCGGCTCCGCGCGTTGTCGTCTGTGTGCCGTCCGGCATCACCGCCGTCGAGAAGCGTGCCGTCGAAGACGCAGCCCGTGAAGCGGGTGCCCGCGATCCGATGACGATCGAAGAACCGATGGCTGCTGCAATCGGCGCAGGTCTGCCGGTTGGCGAACCGACCGGTTCGATGGTCGTTGACATCGGCGGCGGTACCACCGAAGTTGCGATCATTTCGCTGGGCGGGATCGTTACGTCTCGTTCGATCCGTGTCGCGGGTGACGAGATGGACGAAGCGATCATCCAGTACATTAAGAAGGCGTACAACCTCATGATCGGGGAGCGCACCTCTGAAGAACTGAAACTCACCATCGGCTCGGCGATTCCGTCCGACAAGGAAGAGACGATGGACATTCGCGGTCGCGACCTCGTCACAGGCCTGCCGAAGACCTTGACGATTACGGCGCAGGAAATCGCAGAAGCTTTGGCTGACACGGTCAACTCCATCGTCGAAGCAGTCAAGATCACGTTGGAGAAGTCTCCGCCGGAATTGGCGGCCGACATCATGGATCGCGGAATCGTGTTGACGGGTGGCGGCGCACTCTTGCGCAACCTCGACCGTCTGTTGTCCCGTGAAACGGGCATGCCGGTTCTCGTCGCAGAGAACCCGCTGGACTGCGTGGCCATCGGCACGGGTAAGTCGTTGGATTACAGCCACCTGTTCAAGTCCAGTGACACAGGCAAAAAGCGACGTGTCCGCTAACACGGCGTTTTGACAAGCGGAATTGCAAAGGAAGTGGGTAACGGGTGACCCGATTTTTCACAAGCAAACGGTTGATGGTGTTGCTGGCCAGCTTCATTTTGCTCGCCGCTTTGGTCGGGGTGACCTTGCGTGAACGTGAAAACCCGACATGGCCGGAGAAGATGCTGATCGATGCGTTTGGCTGGGTGCAAGGGGTTGTGTATGCCCCGGTTCAGCAGGTAGCCGGATTCTTCGAGGACATGCAACACATCAAACAACTGTACGAAGAGAACGCCAAACTGAAATCGAACCTCAACGACTACTCGTCGATGCGCGTACGCATTCAGGGACTGGAGCAGGAGAACAAACGACTCAAAGAGGACTTAGGATTGAAGGATCTGAACATCAAAGACCTTCAACTGATCTCCGCCAACGTGATCGGCCGTTCGCCGTCGACTTGGAACTCGGAAATCACTCTCGACGTCGGCACCAATGACGGGGTGCAGAAGAACATGGCTGTTGTGACAGCCAACCGGGGCTTGGTCGGTCGTGTCTATGAAGTCACGCCGTACCATGCGAAAGTGCTGTTGATCACCGACAAGGGCAAGATGGGCATCTCGGCGAAAGTCACCTCCGACGAATTGGGCTACGGGATTATCTCCGGGGCCTCCGTCGATGTTTCGCAAAGCAGCAAGCCGATGCTGGAGATGACTGGTATCAAGCTTGGCGCGGACAAAGTCAAAGTAGGCGACTCTGTTGTCACCTCGAACGTGTCCGATATCTTCCCGGCCGGTTTGATCATCGGCACGATCACCTCCATCGAAAACGACAAGCTCGGCCTCACCAAGATCGCCCAAGTAGAACCGGCGGCGAACTTGAACAACATGGACTTCCTCTATGTGGTGAACCAGGCCAAGACGGGTCAATAAGGAGGAGCGCCGATGCATCCTGCGTGGATCGTGTTGACGATGATGGGTATGCTCGTCATCCAATCGACTCTTTTTCAAGTGCAGCCGTTCTCGTATGCTGAGCCAAATATCGTCCTCGTGATGCTCCTTTACGTAAGCCTTATGCGCGGGCCGATGCTCGCGCTCTACACGGGCTTGACGATTGGGCTCATCCAGGACGTCTTGTTTGGCACGTACCTTGGACCGCATGCTTTCACCTACGCGTTGATCTGTTATTTTGCCGGATCAACGTTCCGCTCGTATTGGGCGCGCCAGTTGATCATGGTCATCTTGATCGTGATCGGCTATACGTTCCTCCAGGAGATGACGCTCTACGGCTTGGCTCGCTTGTTCGGGTTCCAGCACGTCGACTTCATGCCTGCGCTCACGCATACTGTGAGCATCATGATCTGGAACGGCATCATGGCGTTGATTCTCTACGTGCCGTCGGTGCGGCTGCTGGCTTCCGAGCGTCGCGGTTTGGCGGATGAATCGCTCTAAGTTCCCTCTGAGATCTCCACTTCAGAAGGGAGTTGCGGTCTTTGCTGTACAACCAGAACTCGTTTGACGAAGAATTGAAAAAGGCCACGGGGAAACGGCTGAACTATTTGTTCGTGCTGGTCTTCGTGGCCTTAGCTGTACTCATCGTCCGTCTGAGTTTTGTCCAACTCGCCCAAGGCAGCCTCTACTTACAACGAGCAGAGACCAATCGCTACATCCAACAATCCGTTCCCGCCCCGCGCGGTCAAATCTACGACCGAGACCACAATCTGCTGGTTACGAACAAACCTTCCTTTGCCGTCCTCTATACGATCTTGAGCAAGGATGTGCAGGATCCACAGAAGATCTCCTCCATGCTGGCTCCCGTCCTGCACAAAACGTCTGATGAAATTCTCAACACGATGGATCTCAAAGGTCAGCATTACATGCTCTCGATGGCACGGCGGCTTTTCACAAACGCCGGAGATGAGCAGGTTGCCTACATCAAGGAACACCAAGCCGATCTGCCGGGCGTCAATGTCGTGGTGGAGCCCATCCGTCACTATGAGCGCAATTCCTTTGCCTGCCATGTTCTCGGCTATCTCAACAACATCCCCGGTGATTTCTGGGAACAACACAAAGACGAGTACCAACAGACCGATCTGATCGGCATGGCCGGCGTAGAGCGTGAGTACGAGAAATACTTGCGCGGCAAGGCCGGCAAATTGCAGGTGGAAGTGAACATCTACAACCAGCCGCTCCAAGACCAGCGCCTCGTCGAGCCGATCAAGGGCCATGATTTGGTGCTTACGCTCAACTCCAACTTGCAGGCGGCCACCGAGCAAGCGTTGGCGGAGCGCGTGCAGAACTTGAAACGCACCGTCCGCACGGTGCAAAACGGCGCCGCCATCGCAATGGACCCCAAGACGGGCGAAATCCTCGCGATGGCAAGCTATCCGAGCTATGATCCGAATATCTGGATCAAGGGTGTCACGGAGAAGGAATACCAAGAGCAGTTCGCGCCCGCCGAGATGAACCGCTCCCTCCAACAACTCTACCAGCCGGGCTCCACGGTCAAGATGGCAACCGAGTTGATCGGGTTCAAAGAAGGCGTGATCAAACCGGGTTCCGTCATCTACGACCCGGGCCGCATCCAGGTCGGTTATCTCCCCAACGGCAAACCGAACTATATCAAATCATGGAAGACGATCGGCTACGCAGATTCCTACCGGGCTCTGGCCGAATCGTCGAACGTCTACATGATTCGCTCGTTCTTGAACCTCGCCGGGTATCGCGAAGACATGCCGACGGCGCAAGTGAACGACTTCCTCAAAAACCGCTTGCCAAACACCATGGACAAGATCGAAAACTACCACAAGGAATTTGGCATGGGTCCGACCACGACCGACGTTGACCTGCCTTATGAAGCAGAGGGGCAGATCACGCGAGAAGGGTACGTGTCAGACCTCGCGTTTTCGGCCATTGGGCAGACGGAGAACTACACGGTGATGCAACTGGCCCAGTATGTCTCCACGATCGCCAACGACGGCAAGCGGATGAAGCCGCATGTGGTCAAGGAAATCGTCCCGCCGGGCGGTACGTCGGAGTCGATTCCCGTGGTGCAACAAGGTCAATTGAGCTTCGCACCGGAACACTTGCGCGCTGTGCAACGGGGGATGTATGACGTCACCAACAAGACCTACGGCACTTTCTACTCCGTGTTTGGCAACTACCCGGTGAAGATCGCGGGCAAGACCGGCACGGCCGAGACGGGGCGCGGCACGGAGAACTCGCTGTTCGTCGGCTACGCACCGGCCGATAACCCGCAAATTGCTGTCGCGATCCTCATCCCGGACAATACGCCGGACGGCCATTCCTCCGACACGCTCGGACCTTTGGCGCGGGCGATGTTCGACGCGTACTTCCACGTGCAAAGCAAACCGACCGTGCAAGCCAAAAAGAAACCGACTCGTCACTGAGTCGGTTTTTCTTCATATTTTTCTAGTTCCAAGGAGGAGGAATCCCACCGTCAAAAAACGAAGTACAGTTTGATAACGAATACAGTGGAGTAGGGTAGAGAGAGGAGAACCGAAAGTGACCAACCTGGAGCGGGAGAAACACTCGGTCACGGGGAAGCGGATGAACCTGTTGTTTTTGGTCATCTTCATTTCCTTGGCCGTTTTAATTTTTCGCCTGAGCTTCCTTCAATTGTCGCAAGGTCAAGAGTTGTTGAAGACCGCAGAGAGCAACCGCTACATCACACAGTCTATCCCGGCCCCGCGCGGCCTGATCTACGACCGGAACAAGGAGGAATTGGTGCGCAACAAACCGGCGTTCACCATCACCTTCCAACGGCTGAGTGACGATGTGCAGAATCCTTTGATGTTGGATGCGACGCTTTATGATCTGTTTGGCATGCGTCCGGAGGAACTCTGGAACGCCATGGACCCCTACGGCGAGAAATATTCGCTGGGCATGGCGCGCAAAGTCGTCAAGAACGCCAACGACAAGCAAGTTGCGTACGTGCGTGAACACGCTGACGAACTGCCGGGCTTCAATGTCGTCGTCGAACCGATCCGCGACTACGTGGATCACAATACAGCTTCCCATGTCATCGGCTATTTGAACAACATTCCGATGGACTTCTGGAAGGATCACAAAGACGAGTACCAACAGACCGACATGATCGGGACAGCAGGTGTAGAGAAGCAATACGAGGACCTGCTGCACGGCAAAGACGGCACGCTGAAAGTCGAAGTCAACATCAACTACCAACCGCTCAAAGACAAGCGGACCGAAGACCCGATCAAAGGGCATGACTTGGTGCTGACGATTGACAAGCACATTCAAGAAGCAACCGACAAAGCGCTGGCTTCCACCGTACAAGATCTTCACAAAAAGATCTCGACGGTCAAGGAGGGGGCGGCCGTTGCGATGAATCCGAAAACGGGTGAAATCCTCGCGATGTCCTCCTACCCGAGTTTTGACCCGACGTGGTGGATTGACGGGATGACCGATAAGAAATACCTCGAAGATTTCGCACCTGCGGAAAAAAACCGCGCCCTCACGGAGCTGTACTACCCCGGTTCGACGGTCAAGATGGCAACGGAGTTGATCGGGATGAAGGAAGGCGTCATTCGTGACCCGAACACGTCCATTCTCGACCCGGGCTCCATCACGATCGGGGACCGAACCATTACGTCGTGGGCTCCGAACCTCGGCTATGTCAACGCCTACAGCGCGTTGGCGAAGTCGTCAAACGTCTACATGATCAAGACCTTCCAACAACTCTCCGGCTGGCGTCCGGGCATGACGTGGAGCCAACTCGATGACTACTACCAGAATGTCATGCCGGGCGTTGTCAACAAGATCATGGACTATCACAAGACGTTCGGACTTGGTGAGCAGACGACCGGTTTGGACCTGCCGTTTGAAAACGCGGGGGAACTGGACCGTGTCGGGGACATCAACGACTGGGCGGCGGCTTCCTTTGGTCAGAACGAAAAATACAACTTGATGCAGTTGGCGAACTATGTCTCAACGGTCGCCAACAACGGCACGCGGATGCAACCGTATCTCGTCAAGCAAATCATCGCGGCGGATAACTCCGTTCAGAATATCGAGCCCAAAGAAGTGAACAAAATTCCGTTCACGCAAGATCAAATCAAAGTCGTGCAACGCGGGATGTATGACGTGACCCACGCTTCCTACGGAACGTTTAACCTGCTCGCCGATTATAAGCCGGCAGTTGCCGGGAAGTCCGGTACGTCCGAGACCGGACGCGGTACGGAGAACTCGTTGTTTGTCGGTTATGCACCGTTTGACGACCCGACGTTCGCCATTGCGATCATCATTCCGGACAATGAGCACAACGGTCACTCCGGTTCGACGCTCGGTCCGATCGCAAAAGCGATGCTGGACGCGTACTTCGGCTACGACAAGAAGCCGGACGACAAAAAGCAGGAAAAATCCACAACTTCCGCGAATTAGGTACTGATGCAAGTGATGGAACAGGAGGACTGGTATGGGACATCAAACAGGATGCGAGCTCAACCGAACCAGAACGCCCGTAACGATCAAGGGCATCCGTGATGGACTGGTCTTCATCCTACATGATCAGTGCTCCTTCGAAGAGATTGTGGAAGATCTTGAGGATAAATTGAACGGATCTCATCGCCAACTGCTGACAGGCCCGCTCGTGCGGGTTACCCTGCAGAGCGGCATGCGGATGTTGACGGAGCAGGAGCAAGAGACAATTCGCGATGCGCTCGCGAGCCACGGCAATCTGATCATTCAGGAATTTCAATCGACAGCTGAACAGCTGTTGAAGTCATCGGCGGTGAAGCCTCCGCTTCTCTACCACGGCACGGTGCGCTCCGGTCAGATCATCGAGCATGAGGGCGACATCGTGATCATTGGGGATATCAATCCCGGCGGGCAAGTGCTCGCATCCGGGGACATCTATGTGATGGGGACGTTGCGCGGACTCGCTCATGCGGGGTGTCGCGGCAACGAGCGGGCGATCATCGCCGCCGTATTCTTCCAACCGACGCAACTGCGCATCTGTGACGTCATTTCGCGGTCTCCGGACCTGACCCGCGAACAACAGCGGGAGTTGACGGGCACGGAGATGGAATTTGCGTATCTGCGCGACGGTCAGATGGCGGTGGACAAGATGAACCATCTCTACAGCATCCGACCCCGCGAGAACGAACGCGCGTGAATTACGAGGAGGGAATGTACAAGTGGGAGAGGCTATCGTCATCACTTCCGGCAAGGGCGGCGTCGGCAAAACGACCACCAGCGCCAACATTGGCACTGCGCTGGCCCTGACCGGCAAGAAAGTCTGCCTGGTCGATACAGACATCGGGTTGCGCAACTTGGACGTGGTGATGGGACTGGAAAACCGCATCATCTATGATTTGGTCGATGTGGTGACCGAACAGTGCCGTCTGGAACAGGCGCTGATCAAGGACAAACGGTTCGATCATCTGTACCTGCTGCCCGCGTCGCAAACCAAGGACAAATCGGCGCTGACACCGGAAGCGTTCAAGCCGATCGTCGAGAAGCTCAAGCAACAGTTTGACTTCGTGCTTCTCGACTGTCCGGCGGGCATTGAACTTGGGTTCCGACTGGCGATCACCGGCGCTGACCGTGCGATCATCGTCACCAACCCGGAGGCGGCAGCGGTACGCGACGCCGACCGCGTCATCGGATTGCTGGAAGCCGCCAAGATTCACCAACCGAAGCTGATCGTCAACCGCATCCGTCAGCATATGGTCAACGACGGCACGATGCTCGACATCGACGAGATCGTTTCGATCTTGGCCATCGACCTGCTGGGCGTGGTACCGGATGATGAGGGTGTCATCGCCGGCAGCAACAGCGGCGAACCTGTCGCCCTGAACCCGAATGCCAAAGCCGGCATGGCGTATCGCAACATCGCCCGCCGCATTCTCGGCGATTCTGTGCCGCTGATGATCCTCAGCGAGCGCAGCGGGTTTTTCTCGAAAATGAAGAAAATGATCGGTCTCTAAGATTCAATTCCGGTTACGAAAAAGGCGAGCTGTCCGCATCTGCGGACAGCTCGCTTTTTTCATAAACTCGTCCAACCAAACATAGAAATGGAATCAGAAACAGGAGGGACGAGGAGGAACATGATCATGGCAAAGTTTGAATTCTGGAAAAGCAAACGCAAAGAGGAAGAGCCGCCGGAGTCGGAGTCGTGGAACTACGACCGCTTCCAAGCGGACACGACGCGCTCCTCGCTGTTCAGTTCGGAGGAGGAGTGGGATGTCACACGCTCCAATCCCGTATTTACTTCGGCACCTCCGGGCAGTCTCGCCCGCCCGCGCAGCTATGAAGATTTCCTGCGAGCACGCGGCGGCGGCTACGGCTCGAGTGGACAAGGTGGTCGCTACAGCGACTCCGCGTACGGCAGCGGGCGGCGTTTTTATGAAGAGGACGAGGGGTCGTCAGGTCTACCGGTACACCGTTTGATGCAAGTGCTGGGCGCGGTCGCGATGATCGGAATTTTCTATTTCACGTTCCGAAGCGAAGCACCGTCGGCTGTGAACGTACAAGCGTATGTGAAGCAACACCTCACCAACGACACCAACCTCTCCGGACTCACCGCTTGGTGGCAATCAAACGTCAGTGACAAAGCAGCCCTGCCCGCGATGAGCACGCCGTCCGACACCTCGACGACGACCGGTACGGGCACCCCGGCGGCGCAAGAAGCGAAGTTTTCGTTCACCCAACCGGTCCAAGGCGCGAAAGTGAAGACGCCGTACGACGGCAAAGATCAACAGGGCATCTCCTTCACCGCCGCATTGGGAGCGGACGTGCATGCCGCAGCCAAAGGCACTGTGGAGAAAATCGAAAAAGGCGAAGGCGAAGACTATTCCGTGACGATCAACCACGGGGGGACAAACGGCCGCACCATCTACAGCCACTTGGCTTCCGTCAACGTCGCGGCGAACGACACGGTAACGTCCGACCAGAAGATCGGGACGCTTACCAAAAAGGGCACGACGGCCTCGTTCTTTTTTGCCTATCAAAAAGACGGTGCCTACGTCAATCCGTCCGACCTGCTGAACGCGTCGACCGATACCGAGGCACCTAAGCAAACGAAAGCTCCGGGGGCGTGATCGGACCGATGTCCAAGCGCTCGTTTTGGCCGACCGGCATGAAAGTCCGCGTGCATCCCCTGTTCCTGCTCTTGCTCTTGGCGAGCCTCGGGGCGGGGATGATCGTGGAGACCTTGGTGCTGTTCACCATCGTCATCGTTCACGAACTCGGTCACATCTTCGTCGCCACTTCCTACGGGTACAAAATCCGCGAGATGCAGATCTTGCCCTACGGCGGTGTCGCCAAGCTCGAACACGGTGCGATGGGCTGGAATCCGCGGCATGAAGTCGCGATTGCCATCGCCGGACCGCTGAACAACTTGCTGATGATTCTCGTCGCCGTGTTGTTGCATATGGCGGGCTGGTGGTCGGACGGGTTGACGCAGTTTTTTATCAAGGGCAATCTCATGATCGGGTTTTTCAACTTGCTGCCGGCCCTGCCGCTGGACGGAGGCCGCATCTTGCGCGCGGCGACGTCCGGTACGCGGGGCTTTCGGGCGGCGACGGAGGTGTCGATACGCATGTCGTTTGGGATCGCGGTACTCTTGATCCTGTTTGGGCTGCTCTCGCTGTGGGCGGGGTATCTCAACCTCGCGTTCCTCATGCTCGGGTCGTTCCTGCTGTTCTCGGCCTGGGAGTTGCGCAAGACCATGCGAGTCGATGTCATCCGCTTCCTCGATGCCAAGCGACGGGGGAAAAACCGCAAGGCGCAGGAGGTGCGAACGCTTGCGGTACCGGAAGGAATGCAGGTGCGCGAAGTGATCGAGCAGTTCTCCCCGGACGCTTATCACATGATCTATGTTTTGGATGAAGGAAAAAAAGTGCAAACTGTGCTAGAGGAAGAAGATCTGGTGCACTGTGTCTTCGAAGAGAACGGGATGCGCTTGACGCTCCGGCAAGTGCTGGAGAGGTCGAGAAAAGGAAATAACAACCGCTTGTCGAAGATGTGATAGATTCGATAGTGCAGAAAGGGGAAGGTGACAAGTGCGCAAACAGATCTTGGTAAGTCAGGACCGACGGGAATTGCGCGCGGCCATCCTCGAGGACGGTCGCACGGTGGAATACTACACGGAACGACAAGCGACGGCGACCCTGCCGCACGTCGGCAACGTTTACAAAGGGCGCGTCGCGAACATTTTGCCGGGCATGCAGGCGGCGTTTGTGGACATCGGGTCGGAGAAAAACGCATTTCTCTACCTCGACGACGCGCTTCCGCTCTACACCGGCACGCTGAACCCGGACCGCAAACCGCAGATCAGCGAAGTGCTCAAGGAAGGTCAAGAAGTTTTGGTGCAGGTGACCAAGGAACCGGTCGGCACCAAGGGAGCCCGGGTGACGGCGAACATCTCGCTGCCGGGGCGGCACATCGTGCTGATGCCAAACTCTCCCTACGTGGGGGTCTCCCGCCGCATCGAGCAAGAGGCGGAGCGTGAGCGCATCCGTCAAGCGGCCGAGCGCGTGCGCGACCCGGAAGTCGGCGTGATCGTGCGCACGGCGGCGGTCGGCGTGGCAGACAATCTGCTGGAACAAGACTATCACTTCTTGCACGGAACATGGCAGCGGATCAAGCGGCAGGCCAAGGGAGCCAAAGTTCCCGAGCTCGTCTACCGCGATCTCGATCTGTTTTCGCGTTCGGTGCGGGACTTTTTTACCGAAGATGTCGAGGAGCTTTGGATTGACGATCTGGAAGCGTTCGAAGCGGCGCGAGACCTGTTGCGCCACTCTTCTCCGGGATTGTTCGACCGCGTCAAACTCTATAGAGGACGCGAGAATTTGTTCGCTGCCCATCGCATCGATCAAGACTTGGAAAAAGCGCTGAAGCGCAAAGTCTGGTTGAAGTCAGGCGGGTACCTCGTGATCGACCAGACGGAAGCTTTGACGGTGATCGACGTCAACACGGGCAAGTTCGTCGGCACGTCGTCGCTTGAAGAGACGGTGTTCAAGACCAACGTCGAAGCGACCCGTGAGATCACGCGCCAACTGCGCCTGCGCGACATCGGCGGCATCATCATCATCGACTTCATCGACATGCGCGATGCCGGCCACAAAGAACAGATCGTCCAAGAGTTGGAAAAAGCGTTGCGCCGAGACCGCACGCGCTCCCACGTGCTTGGGATGACCCAGTTGGGCCTCATCGAAATGACGCGCAAAAAAGTCAGGCAGTCGCTTGACGAAGTGTTGCACCGTCCTTGCCCGACTTGTGACGGCAAAGGCAAAGTGCTCTCGGAAGAGACGACGGCGGCACGCATCGAGCGCGAATTAGCCGATTATCTGCGCGGCAATGACCATGAAGCTGTGCTAGTTGAGTGTCACCCGGCTGTAGCCGCTCTGCTCATCGGACAAGGCGGGCAGAACTTGCGCGCGATGGAAGAGGAATGGCGCTTAAAAGTTTACATAAAAGGAAAAGACTCGTTGCACCTGGCGGAACACCGCATCTCGTGGGCCGGGACCGTGGAGGAAGTGGAGCTGCGGGCTCTGCCCGTCCAAGTCGGGCAAGTGCTCGCCATCAAGATCGACGAGCCGCACGCGCACAACCCGCGCGACGGCATCGCCCGTCTGGAAGGGTATGTGCTGGACGTCCAGAACGGCGGAAGCTATGTCGGGCGCGAGGTCTTGGTCAAAATCTCGCATGTCAACCGCACGTATGGCAAGGGTGTTGTTCTAGAGGAAAATGTTTGACATCATCCTCCTAGACATGATAAAGTAGCTTAGTAAGCGTCCTGTGTTCACGCACATGTCGTTACCACGTAGCCCGGGTTGGAAACTCTTCGGAGTACCTAGGGATAGTGAGTCTTTTACTGAGGAGGTGCACACATGTACGCAATCGTTCAAACCGGTGGTAAGCAGTACAAAGTGGCAGAAGGTGATGTTCTGTTCATCGAAAAGCTCGAAGCTGAAGATGGCGCAGTAGTTACCCTTGACCACGTCTTGCTCGTTTCGAAGGAAAACGGCGTCGTAGTCGGTTCCCCGACTGTTGCAGGCGCAACCGTTTCCGCGAAAGTCCTGAAGCACGGCAAAGCCAAGAAGATCTTGGTCTTCAAGTACAAGTCCAAGAAGAACTACCGTCGCAAGCAAGGTCATCGCCAACCGTACACCCAAGTACAAATCGAAAAAATCAACGCGTAGTTTCTGCGCATGATTCGATCGATCATCTGGCGGGACAAGCAAGGACGGGTGGGTCGATTCTCACTCCAAGGGCATGCCGATGCGGCTGAGTACGGACAAGACATTGTCTGTGCCGCTGTCTCGATGCTGGTCATCAACACCGTCAACTCCGCAGAGCAACTGCTCGGCGTCGTGTTGGCTACCGATGATACCACAGCACCCGGCGATGTGAAGTGTTCGATTCCAGTCTTGGCTGATCAGACGGCTGACGACAAACTTCAATTGCTTCTCGAAGCAATGGTCTTAGGCCTGCACTCAGTTCGGGATGAATATCCCGACTTCGTGAAGGTCAATATGAAAAATCTGTAGGAGGTGAAACTCCAATGATGAAACTTAACCTTCAACTGTTCGCGTCCAAGAAGGGGGTAGGTTCCTCCAAGAACGGTCGTGACTCCATCTCGAAGCGTCTGGGCGTTAAGCGTGCAGACGGTCAAGTGGTATCCGCAGGTTCGATCCTGGTTCGCCAACGCGGCACCAAGATCTACCCGGGCCTGAACGTAGGCAAGGGCGGCGATGACACCCTGTTTGCAAAAGTTGAGGGCCGTGTTGCTTTCGAGCGCATGGGCCGCGACAAAAAACGTGTCAGCGTATATCCGGTTGTACAAGCTGAAGCTCTCGAAGCGTAAGCTGAGACGACAAGACGGCTCTCTGCGGAGGGCCGTCTTTTTTACATAAGGAGGAGAACGGGCATGAACGGACACCTACGAACTCGCGCGACGGACATTCGCTCGATGATGGAGGATAGCTTAGAAGTTCTGCGCATCTATCGCCATGATCTCATGAATCAGGTGCAATTGCTGCAGGCATACTCTCAGTTAAAAAAATACGACCGGCTGCATGAACCGATCCAATCGTTGGTGCAGGAAGCCGGGCGCCATACGGAATGGTCGTCCATGCCGAGTTCGATGGTGTCCTATGTGGTGCTCTCCCGCGACATCAAGTACCAGATGCTGCAACTGCACGTCTCCTATGATCAACAGGAGGAACCGACGGAAGCGGCAGAATTTTTAGCCGCCCGCTTGTTGTCCAGCCTGCTCGACACCTTGGGCGAACAGTCCAAAACGTTGCTCGAACCATTGGCTTTGGATGTATGGATTGTCTCATTCCGTCAAGGCTATGAGATAAGTTGGTTCGCCGATCTGCCGCATGACTGGGCAGCATGGGCGACTGCGTATGCGGTTGAGGGTGTGGAATTCGTCCAAGAGACGGGCGAAGACGGCACCGAATACCGCGTGCGTTTCCAGTTGCAAGAATAGAGGTGAAGGCACAATGTTTGTAGATACAGCGAGAGTTTACGTCAAAGGTGGCGACGGTGGCAACGGGATCGTGTCGTTCCGCCGTGAGAAGTACATTCCGGAGGGCGGTCCGGCCGGCGGTGACGGCGGCAAGGGCGGCGATATCATCCTCGTCGTCGATGAAGGTCTGCGCACCCTGCTTGACTTCAAGTACAAGCGCCACTTCAAAGCAGAGCGCGGTGAGTACGGCAAGACCTCCAACAAGCACGGAGCGAACGCGGACAGCATGTACATCAAAGTTCCGCCGGGCACCGTCATCACCGATGCAGACTCCTTGGAGTTCCTCGGTGACCTGACCGAGCACGGTCAGAAATTGGTCGTCGCTCGCGGCGGTCGCGGCGGTCGCGGCAACTCGCGTTTCGCTTCGATGAGCAACAAAGCTCCGGAGATCGCGGAAAAAGGCGAACCCGGCCAAGAGCGCAACATCCAGTTGGAGTTGAAAGTGCTGGCAGACGTCGGTCTCGTCGGCTTCCCGTCTGTTGGGAAATCCACGTTGCTCGCTACCGTTTCGGCAGCGAAACCGAAGATTGCAGCGTATCATTTTACGACGATCACCCCGAACTTGGGCGTCGTCGGCGTGCCGGACGGACGCAGTTTTGTCATGGCAGACTTGCCGGGTCTGATCGAGGGCGCATCGGAAGGTCAAGGCTTGGGTCATCAGTTCCTGCGCCACATCGAGCGTACTCGCGTCATCGTTCATGTTCTTGACATGGCGGGGACGGAGGGACGCGATCCGTACGAAGACTTCCTCAAAATCAACGAAGAAGTGCGCCTCTACAACTACCGTCTCGAGGAGCGCCCGATGGTTGTCGTCGCGAACAAAATGGACCTCCCGGAAGCGGAAGAGAACTTGAAGAAGTTTATCGAGCAGACCGAAGGCAAGTACGCGGTCTATCCGGTGTCCGGCGTTACGCATCAAGGTGTCGACGAATTGCTCTATGCGATCGCCGATGCGTTGGAAACGGCGCCTGACTTCACGACCATCGACCTCGAAGAAGTGGAAGAGACCGAAGAGCGCAAAGTCTACCGCCTTGAGGAAGATGAAGACCGTTTCTGGATCACCCGCAACAACGAAGCGTACGTGGTCAACGGCGCTTGGATCGAGAAGCTCTGCAAGATGACCAACTTCGAGCAGTACGATTCGGTCAAGCGCTTCCAACGGATCATGAAGCAAAAAGGGGTCGACTCCGCTCTGCGCAAACAGGGTGCCCAAGAGGGCGACACCATCGAGATCGGGGAATACAGCTTCGACTTCGTGGAGTAAGTTTTCATGTTGCATGTTGTGGATTCTGTCCTGCACCAAACCTTCTCCGACTTGAGTCGGGTGCTCCCGGAAGAGGGAGTCGGGTTGTGGAGCGGACACGGACAGGACGTCAGGACATGGACGTTTTTGCCGAATGCGGCAGAGGCGAGAGAGCGGAGGGTGCGGTTTGCTGTGCATCCACAGGATTGGATCGACGCCTTGCGAGGAGTTTCCGAGCGGGGCGAAGTACCACTCGCTTTGGTACACAGCCATCCGACAGCCCCGGCGGTTCCGTCTGCGTATGACCGCAAGAATTGGTTTACCCCGGAACTTTGGTGTGTGATCGTCTCGTTTGCAGACAGCACACCAAAGTGGAACCTCTACCGTCTCTAATTGAATACACACAGGCATACAAAAGAAAAACAGGACGATCACAATCGTCCTGTTTTTTTCTGTTCTGAATCGAGGTATGCTCAGCGTATCTATTTTGTAATCAGGCGCAGAGCCACCACGATCAGCAACGCAGACAAGATGCGCAAGATCAACTGTGCCGGAAGCTTTGCCGCCACTCGCGCGCCGAGCTGTCCGCCGATGAACGCACCCGGTGCGAGGAACAGCACCAACCACCACTCGATGTCTCCGCGAATCCAATAGGTGGACGTCGAAACGATCGCCGTGAGGAAGATCGTGAACATCGACGTGGCCGTCGCGATGTGCGGGGGGAACAAGAGCAGAAGCGTCATCGTCGGGACCAGCAGGGAACCGCCGCCGATTCCGAGCAGCGAAGCCAAAAATCCTACGAGGAAGGAGATGACGACCCCCAGCCACAAGTTGTACTCATACTCGAATTTCGTGCCGACCGCGTCGACAAACGAGCGACGGACGGTGATGGGCAGTCCCAGTTTCAACGGGTTCTTGGGTTTGAAGACCAGGAAAAGGGCGATGAAGATCAAGAAACAACCGAACCCGACGAAAAATCCTTTGCCGCTCATGTGCTCCGCCGCCAACGCTCCGATGATCGAACCGGGGACGGACGCCGTTGCAAATGAGACGCCCGCTTTGAAGTCGATCCGCTTCTGTCGGCTGTACGCGAGCGTACTGGAAATCGAGTTGAACAGCAACACCGCCATCGAAGTCGCCGTGATGTGCGCCGGTACCAACTCAGGGCGCAAAAAAGCCAGCGCCGGCACAACGATGAAGCCGCCGCCAAGACCGACGATGGAACCGGAAAACCCGGCCACGATGCCGATCAACAACAGAAGGAGTGAATTCATCATGAGTGTAAGAAAGCACCTCCCAGTCTTTGCAGTCGTACCTATGTCGAATCTTCTGAAGTCTGAAAGTATGTACGTTTCCTTCTATTGTACCGCACGCGGTGCGTTTTTCCCATTGCGCGTGTAGACCTTTGTGAGAAATTGAGAGGAGGCTTTTTTCCCATGCGTCCCACAATGCGTCCCAACTGGTTCAGTTCGGCGCTGGAAAGACGGAATTTTGCCGGTTTGACGACCGACGGTGCCTTGTACTTTGTTGCTTTAACCTTCCTCGACGCCACGATCTTAATCCCCTTGTTCCTCCAACACGTCAGCGGTTCCCCTCTGCTCATCGGACTCGCCACCGCGATCCGCCAACTCTGTTTCGTCCTGCCCCAAGTCTTTATCGCCAAGTGGATGCACCGCATTCCACGACTCAGCCGTTTTGTGTTCCGCACCTATTTGATCTGCCGCTTTGGATTCTTGCTCGTCATCGGGATGTTGCTCTACAACTCGCAATCCCCGTGGGTGTTGCTTTGCTTTTTCATCGGGCATACGATGTTCTGCCTCGGAGAAGGACTGATCCAAGTCCCGTGGATGGAACTGACGGGGCGCAGCATACGTCCTCAGAACCACGGCAAACTGTTCGGGATGATGCAGACGTTGGGAGCGGCCGGTTCCTTTGCAGCCGGACTTCTGATCCAACGCGTCGTCTCTCAACCGGACCAATTTCCCTATCCGTTGAACTTCCTGATCGTGTTCTCCACGGCGTTTCTGTTGTTGTTCTGCTCTTCACTGTCCTTTCTATATGTCAAGGAAGTCCCGCGTAGAATGGAGATTCCCTCTGACGGGGAAAAAAAGCGTCCCGAACCTGCGCGTTCGCTTGCGGGGACACTTCGCAAAAACTTGCCGTTCCGACGCTTGATGTCGATTCAGATGTTGTGTGGCTTGCATCAGTTGGCGATGCCGTTTTACATCTTATATGTACAGACGATGCCGGGGATCGGGATGGATGTGATCGGAGAGCTCGTGATCGCGCAGATTGTCGGAGGTCTCGCCGGCGGAGTGCTGTTCGGGACCCTCAGTGAGAAGATCGGCAACCGTGCGACCGTTCGATGGGCGGTGCTGTGCAATGTGCTGGTGCCGGTGTTGATCTTGTTTGCCGGGCAGCAAGAGACGGGGAGCGGGCGGCAAACGTTGGTGCTGACGGCGTTTGGGCTCTTGGGTGTCGTGAGCAGCGGATGGATCGGTTTCACCAATTACCTCCTGGAAATTTCGAACGACCAGACGCGTGGACGGCTGGTGGCGTACCTCAATCTCTGCATGGCTCCGTTATCTGTGTTGCCGATCTTCAGCGGCACGCTGCTGGAAGCGGTGTCGTACGAGACCGTTTTTGTGATCGTGCTGATCCTCTTGCTCGTTGCTTTGTATCTGTCATGGCATCTGCCGCTTACCACCATTCGTCATCGTCGGGGTGAGCGGGCGGTTCGGTCGGATCGGCAAACCAACGCCGCTCCACGGTGACACAAGCGAACAGGACGATCAACACGATCCACCCGAATTGAAGATGAGAAAGCACGTCCCACATGGGTGGCGACACCCCCTTTGTTGTCCTAGTGTTCGTCGAAACAGCGCTTTTTTTGCAAGAATTTGATTGTCATGTGATAAAGTATCCAGCCGTACACTTCACCATGAATCAACCATTCATGGGGAGGGTTTCGATTGGCATCTTACCTGAGAAAAATGGCTTTGATCTTGGCTTCCGGTGCAGTCACCACGACGTTCGTCGGGTTCGCGTCTGCAGGGAATGTGGTGCACGCAGCAGACAATCGTTTGAGCGTACAGATGGTGGAGGACTGTCAGACGGTTGGCGCCGGCGGCGAGATCGGCTATCACATTCTCTATCACAACGTGGAAAACAAAAACAACTCCCAAGTTCAACTGAAAGTCAAAGTGCCGGAAGGACTGGATGTGGACGAAAGCGACGACGGGGGCGCGACGTGGGATGCCTCGACCCGCTTCTTGACGTGGAACTTGAAGGACGTCGAGAACAACGGGGCGCGCGTGACGCACTTTAACTTGAAAGTCAAAGGTGATGTGGCGATCGACACCAACTACGAACTCTCTTGTGTGGTGGAAGAGGACGGCAAGTGGAAAATGGAGACGCCCAAGATCAAATTCAAAACAGGTACGTCCATCGATCAGCCTTTCTTTGTCGGGTACCCGGACGGCAAGTTCCATCCTGACGCTTCGATCACCCGAGCGGAAGCGGCGGCCGTGGTGGCACGGGTCGCAGGTCTTGCAGACGGCACAGCCCTTGCAAAACCGTATGGCGACGTTCCGAGCAACCACTGGGCGGCCAGCTACATCAACAAAGTCAGCCATGCAGGATACATGAGCGGATATGGCGACGGCACGTTCCATCCGGACGCTCCGATCACGCGCGCCGAACTGGTTCGTTTGATGCTGACGATGCGCGGGGTGCAAGAAGCACCGTTTGTGGCGTTTGATGATTCGTCCGATTCTTGGGCGAAGGAGTACATCGGGACAGCCAAAGCTTTGAATTGGTTGGACGGCGATGGCAACGGCAAGTTCCGCCCGAACGACGCAACCGACCGTGAATCGGCGGCGAAACTGTTCGACATCGCCCTGTTCCGCGGCCCGTTGAAAGACGGTACGATTCCCGTCAAACAGCACTTCCCGGATGTCTCACCGAAGAGCTGGTCGTTTGGCTGGGTCGAAGAGGCTTCGACAGTTGCACATGAATCGGTACACCGTGGGCGCGGGATAGAGCAATTGATCCGCTACCTGCCGGAGCAGACGAAACCGATGTAAGGCAAGAGGAGCAGCACCCGGAGTTTGTGCCGGGTGCTTTTTCTATTTACATCCACATAAGGTGGGGAGGGGAATTGAATTCATACATATCGGGGTGAGGGTTGATGGGAGATCAAGAAATCGTAAAGTGTGTGATCTATCCCGGCATTGGGATCGCGCGTGTCGGGAATTCTCCGGACGAATTTTTTATCGGTCCGGAAGTACCGGGAGTGTTTCCCTTTCCAAATGGCGGGTACAAGGACGGACAGGGGCGGATCAAGCGGCAAGTTGCGAAGTTTCGACTTTACGGGCTGAACTGCGCCGGAGAGATCTTGCGCGAAGTGTCGGCGAAGGATGCGGACGTGGATGAGATCGCGTGGACGGTGCATCTCGCGAACAAAAAAGCGGCATGGTATGACTTCGATATCGCGTTGGACATTCCGGAAGCCGCCGATCAGGAGAGCACGAGACGCAATGCCAAGTATGAAGCCCGCGACCAACTGGTGATCGACGGAGGGCCGAGCACGATCAGCGGAACTCAACAAAGACTGCACCTGCCTGCCGGAAACTTCATGGGTGTCGCGGTTGAACTTGGCGAGATTCGCACCGATGACGAGGGGAACTTGCTGGTATTTGGGGGCATGGGGCACTCTGCATCGCCGTTGCAACTACCCTGTACGACGTTTGCCAACAACGAGTATTGGTATGACGATACGTCGGACGGTTCTGTCAGCGCACAGGTTGTGATCAACGGGCAACCAGTAGACGTGGAACCCGCTTGGGTCGTCGTGGCACCGCCCGACTTTGCGCCGGGAGTTCTGGGCGTGGTCACGCTGTACGATGTGATGTTTCAGACGGCACTGGAACTCGACCCGAGCCTTGCGCCGACGAACGTGTCGTTTACGGAGCAAATCTACCCGATCTTCGAGCGATTCGTACAAACGCAATGGGTGAATGAAGGGTTTTACTTGGAATGGGGCTTTGCGTCGCCAAACGATTTACTTGCACCGGAGAACTTATGCCGCTTGGCGGATAACAGCGTAGATGAGCGACCGTTCCGGGAGCAGATCTTCAAGCAATTCCGCAACCCTCACGCGCAGACGATGCGCTATGACGCACTGCCGCCGATGTACGGAGATTCGATGTCGATTCCGGCAAACACCGTGAATGCATGGTTGTCTGTGACAGCGGTGCAATACGAATGGTTGGAGCGCTGGATGAAAGGCGAATTCGAGTCCGACTGGGATCCGGATCGACCACTGGGTCCTCAGACGTTGGAGGAATTGCCGGTGGAGTTTCGTCCGCAAGCGCTGGATCGGGCGGCACTGGAATCATGTTTGGGTGGGGCGTTCCATCCGGGTTGTGAGATGACGTGGCCGATGCGTCATGCGTCGATGTACAGCGCGCCGTTCCGGATCATGCACCGTCCGTCGGATCTGCCGGAGCCTGATTATGGGGATGTGCTGACACAGCAGATCGTGTTGAGTCCGACGGGGCCGTTGAACGGGGGCAGTCGTCCGGGAGATCTCAACCGTTGGATGGCAGTGCCGTGGCAAGCGGACACGTCGAGCTGTCGTTCCGGGTATGAGCCGGCGATCAACCCGTATTTGCCGACATTCTGGCCGGCACGGGTGCCCAATCATGTGTTGGCGAAGAGTTCCTATGAGCAGGTGATGAATCCAACGTTGAACGTGGGGCAGCGTCTGAAATATTTCAACCTGCGCCATGATTGGTTGCAAGACTTCCCGAACGGTCAGAAAGGGATCAATTCCTTTGTTCAGAATTGGAGCAAGATCGGCATCATCGTCGCCCAACCGGGGCCTGATGAGGCCGGCGTGTTCCCGCCGGTCGTGCATGTGGAACTCGGAAACTCGCTGGATGAGGAGTGAGATTCACACGCAAGTCTGCGTGCTGGGGGGAGGTCCCGCCGGGGCGTCAGTGGCATGTTTGCTTTCCAAGGCAGGGGTAAGGAACGTGCTGGTGGATGACGGTGCAGGCCGTGCAGTTTTGTGGAAAGTGGGAGAAGGTCTGCCTCCCTCCTCTCGTCGGGTGTTGCAGATGCTTGGTGTCTGGGAGGAGTTCCTGTCAGATGGACATCTCGCGAGTTTTGGCAATCGCTCGATTTGGGGCAGTTCTGTGGCGGTGGAGCATGACTTTTTGCTCGATCCGCACGGCAATGGCTGGCACTTGGATCGGGTGAAGTTTGATCACATGATGCGCACGGCGGCTTGCGAGGCAGGAAGTCTGTGCTTGTCAGGAAGTCGTGTGAAGACTTTTCAAAAAAACGAATCCACGTGGCAGTTGGAAACAGACACGGACTCAATCCGTGCAGATGTGGTCGTGGATGCGACTGGACGAACAGCATGGTGGGCACGGCAGATGGGTGTAGAACGGGCGGCACAAGATCAGTTGGTGGGGATTGCAACGGTGGTGGAATCGGAGGAAGCGAACGCGGATCGAGATTCTTTTACCGAGATTGAAGCGGTGGAAAACGGCTGGTGGTACACGGCGCAAGTTCCGGGTGGGAAGCGAGTGGTGGCATTTCTAAGCGACGGGGATTTGCCGCAGACCAAGGCGGCGCGTGAGGCGGATGTGTGGAGGTCGGGGCTGGCGCGGACGACGCGAATCGGCAAACTCATTCAGAGGTACAGCTATCAACTCACCGAAGCTCCGCGTATCTTCATCGCGAACTCCTCCCATTTGCAACAGGTGCAGGGGGCGGGGTGGCTTGCGGTCGGCGATGCAGCGGCGGCCTACGACCCGCTGTCCTCGCAAGGCATCCTCATGGCGATTGGCACCGCCATTGAAGCATCTCACGCGATTCAAGAGGGAACTCCGGCATCGTTTGCGGCCTACGAAGAGTTTGTACACCGCACCTACCGCCACTACTTGGACGCACGCAGCCATTTTTACGCGATGGAACAACGTTGGCGTACACATTCGTTTTGGGCGCGGCGGATTCCTGCTGAGGGTAAGGGGTAAAAAATAATTTTTTCTCGGAAGTCCTGCGCATCGTGCGTGGGATTTCCTTTTTTCTGGATTAAATGACGCGGCCGGTGGGGGCGAAAACAGCGTATTTTGCAACGACCGATACTTTTTTCTGAGCATGATTTTTTTAATTGATTTAATTTCTCGAATGAAGAATTTGTCTGCACTATAATGATAAAAATAGGCGACCGCGTCACGTGAGGTGTTCTCTCCGCTACCGAAAATCCACTTGTTAAACGGAATAAGAGAAAGGGTTGAATGAAATTTGTCACTTTACTTACTCTCGAAAAGCTGTTACATTCCGTATCAAGATGTAAAACTCAAAATTGATACAGGGAAAAAGGAGCACAAACAACATGAAAGTAGCAGACAACGGAATGATCGACCCCATCGAGGGTTTGATTCGCCATGCGTATCAAAGCGGAGTGAGCGACATCCATATCGAACCGGGGGACGAGCGTCAGTACGCCATTCGAGTGCGGGTGAACGGAGGATTGCAGAGCTGGGAATCGGGTGAAGGAACGTTGGAACAGACGGTGTCGCGCGTCAAACTGATGGCACGTATGGACATTGCAGAACGACGTTTGCCGCAGGATGGGAGTTTCCGTTTGGGTTTGGGCGGAGAGGAATCTGTGGATGTACGCGTCTCGTCGTTGCCGACCGTTCATGGAGAAAAATTAGCCTTGCGCTTGTTGCCGAACCACGCCCGACACGAGTTGGGCGAATTGGGCTTCGACTTGAAACAATTGCGCTTGTTCCGGTCCTGGGTTGAGGCCAAGCACGGGTTGGTGCTGGTCACGGGGCCGACCGGTTCCGGAAAAACGACAACGCTCTACGCGACGCTTCTGCATCTGCAACATGCAGGTGTGAATATCTCGACGTTGGAGAATCCGGTGGAAGTGAAGTTGCCGGGGATCAACCAAGTGGAGATTCAGCCGCGTATGGGGTTGACGTTCGGCACGGCGTTGCGTTCGATTTTGCGGCAAGACCCAGATGTGCTCATGGTCGGAGAAGTCCGCGATGGGGAGACAGCGGAAGCGGCGTCTAGAGCGGCATTGACGGGGCATATGGTCATGACGTCCTTGCATAGCGAGAGTGCCGTGGGAGCCCTCTTGCGATTGATCGACCTCGGGGTCCCGTCGCAAGTAGTGGCTACTTCGGTGCGCGGGGTCGTTGGGCAACGGTTGGTCGAGACGGAGCAGGGAAGACGGGCGGTGTTTGAGTGCTTGCCGATGAGTGAGTCAATCCGTCAAGGGCTGTACCACCGAGCGGACGTGCATGAATTAACGTTGCGAGCAAGACGAGACGGGTGCCGACTCTTGCCCGATATCCTCAGCGAATGGCTGGACCACGGCTTGATCGACGATCAAACGTACGACCGCCATCTCGATCAGCGGGGACTCCGATGACGCGCAAACCACATGATGCTTCCGCCTGGCTGAAACAGGCGGAGCGTCTCCTCCGCAAAAAAATAGACCTCTTGCGCATTCGAGCACCCGCAGAAAGTAAGCGGACCCACGCCAGAAATCCAGTGAAAAACTTCTTCGTGCGATTAATTCCCCTGTTGCAAAAAACGATGCGTGCTTGCCTGCAAATGTTGCAACGCAACCGCAGGCTTGTCTCTTTAGCAAAACGGGTGCAAGGGAAGGTCAAGTCTCTGCGGCAGATGATCAAGGAACGCCATGATCGACTCCCGGAAGCGGCTTGGGGCAGATTTTCTGAGGAGTTGGCAAGGCTGTTGGAGGGAGGCGTGCCTTTGTTGGAGGCGCTTGCTTTTTTATCCAATCGGGGAAGGCAACGTCAACGCGACCTCTCGATGAAGCTGAGTCGGGATTTGCGGGAAGGGCAAACCCTGTCGGAGTCTATGCGTTTGGCTCAAGCTCCGTTGCTCGTCCTTGCTTTGGTACAAGCAGGCGAACACAATGGTGATTTGCCCGGCAATCTCACACGTGCGGCTGCATCTTGCGCTCAGCGAGAGGCATGGCGACGCGAACGACAACAAGCGATGGCGTACCCTGCAGTTCTCGGCGTGTTGCTTTTCTGTCTCATCGCTTTTTTGTTCGAAGTCGTCGTCCCCAGATTCGCGGATTTGTACGTGGGCATGGGGATTCCACTCGGTGGCGCCACACAGTTGATGTTCGCGCTGGCGAGACACGATTTCCTCGTTCTCTGCGCGGTGTTCCTCATCGCCTGCCTGACTTTCTTGACCCTTCGGCATGTTCAGGAACGCTTGCCGTTTTTGCGTCAGTACCACCTTCTCGACCGAACGCACCAATGGACCGTCACCCTCGGTGTGCTCATCGAGGGCGGACTGCCACTCCTTCAAGCACTTGAGATTCAATCCAACCTCGCGCTTCCTCCACTTTCCCTTTCCATCTCCCAACGAACACGCACCGCCATTCTCCAAGGACTCCCCCTCAGCACCGCACTTCTTCACGAACCCTTAGACGACACCTTGATTCTCTCCGTTCAAGTCGCAGAAGCAACCGGTGATCTCGGACGAGCTCTGCTGAATACAGGAGTAGCCCTTGCGACCCGCCGCAAGCAGCACATGGACCTGATGCTCAAACTGTTCGAACCGGTACTGTTGCTGATCGTAGGGGGAGTAGTGGGGCTCGTCGCTCTGTTCTTGTTCTGGCCCATGCTGGACTTGTTGCAATCCATCTGATTCAAGAGAGGAAGGAAACTCATGAAAAAAACGCTTCGCTTCCTACGGCGCGACCAACGCGGCTTCACGCTGATCGAACTGGCCGTCACGATCTTCGTCATCTCCATCTTGATTGCGATCACCTTGCCCAACTTGCGCGGCACAGGGGATCGGGCACAAAAAGTGACGTGTGAAGGCAACCAGCGCCTCATTCGCGCCCAATTGGAAACGTACTACCTCACAGAACACGGCTATCCCAACGGCCTGACCGATACGGATCGCCTCCAACAGTTGGTGACACAAGGCTACTTGCAAACATTGCCTTCTTGCCCCTTAGGCGGCACCTATCACATCACTCTCTCGCCAGACAAAAGCTCTGCGACTGTAGATTGCAGCAAACACGGAGCCCTCGGTCTATGACCTCCTCAAAGCCTGCCACGAACGACCTCTCCCAACAAGGCTTTACGATCCTCGAACTGCTCACCACGCTCGCCATCCTCTCGATTTTTTTCGCCATGACACTTCCAAGCCTCAAGCGATTGTTTCAGCATCATGAACTGGACAGTTCTGCCCGTCAATTTGTAAGCGAAGTTCGAAGCAACCAAATGGCGTCCTGGTCGCACGGAGATGTCCAAGAGATCTGGCTGTACCGTTTCAAACCGCAGTACCAATTGTCGATCAACGGCCAAGGAGCGGGGATCGTCAAACTGCCCGACAATATCAATTATCTCAACGGGTATCTCGAACCGTCCGTTTCGACTCTTCGTTTCGATCCAACCGGCACTTTGACCGGCGGAGGAGGGCAAGTGCGCCTCGTGAACAAACAGCGCGAGGGAGCGGACATCAACGTCATGCTCATGTCGGGGACGGTTGTCTACGAAGGTGTTCACCCATGATCTTGAAAAAGCAAAACGAGCAAGGCTTCGTCCTCCTCGAAACCTTGCTCGCCCTTTTTCTGCTCTCCTTGGCTCTCCTGCTCGCCGTCGAACTCTGGCAGGCTTCCGCTGCTCAGGAACGACGGGCGCAACTACACCTCGTCATCTCACGTCTTGCCCTTTCAACACTTGAACAAGCCCGTATTCAGAACCCTCTGCCAATCGGCACGTCGCTCCGCGATGTAACGAGTCAGCTTTCAACGGCCGTTCCAGTCACAGAGACGACCGTTGTCAGTTTTGACCCGACCAGCGGGTTGACGAAGATCAACTTGACGTACACCTGGCAAGAAGGAGGCCATCCCTTTGTCCAAAACTGGGCCGCTCTCTATCGGTAAAAAAATCTGGCAGGACAACCAAGGTCTCACGTTGCTCGAACTCCTTCTCGCGCTGACAATCTGGGGATTGTTGCTGCCGGTCATCGCGGGCGGATTGCTTTTCACGGTCCAAACCTACACGCGGGAAGTTGAACGTTTGGAGGCACGTGAACAGGCGCTGGCCGTTCTGCGCAAAGTGGAAGGAGAGGTGAGGGCGGGGCACAATTTTAGTGCCCTGAGTGACGGCTTGTCTTTTCAAGACGCACACGACCATTTGATCCAATACCAACTCAACCTGCGAACCAACCTCCTCCAACGCGTCGAGCAGGGCGTCGGCAGCACGATCATCGGAGCAAGGGTCACCAGATTTACGTGTACGCTCAGCCCCAACGCATCGTATCCGACCCTCGCACTCCAGCTTCGAACGCAAGCAGGTCGAACCTCGCTCGATATCAGTGAAGTTCTGATCGGGAGGGGGAGCTTGCCGTGAAAATTGCCCTCCCATTCGCCGTCCTCACCCTTGCACTCCTCTTGCTCGGTTCCTTGCTGACCTTGACCACCAAGGACCTGCGCATGACAGAAGACCTCATCACCTCGGAACAAGCAGACGCTCTCGCAGAAGCCGGGTTGCTACACGCCGAAATGCAACTGGCAAGCGACCCTTCGTGGCGCGGCTCTTTGCAAAACTTGCCGTGCGGTCCCGGTACATACTCCGTCACCCTCATCGACTTTGGCGGCGGCAACCTGTCCTTGGAAAGCATAGGGCGGGTGGGTCGATCGAAAAGAATATGGAAAAAGACCGTTAGTTTTCCTTCCAAACATTGACGAGCCATCATAAATATTGGATAGTTGAACTAACACTTTTATCTGTTTGAGGGGGCTTTAGGGAATGAGCGAAAATCTCAACAACGGAAAAGTCCTGAAAACGCGTATGGTACCGTTCCGATCTCTGGCCTTGTACATGATCATCTGGGGAGCAGGCGTGGTTCTGTTCCATGAAGTGACGCTGTGGATCTTGATTGGAGAAGAGACTTTCCTGTCAGGGTTGCATCTGATCCCGGAGATCATTTTTGGCTTGGGTTCCGGGCTGGTTGCATATGGCCTGCTTGCGCGGCAGACAGTGAAAATCGAACAACTGAAAGCCGCCCTGCAAGAAAGCGAGGAGAAGTTCAGCGAGTATATAGAAGACACGCAAGATGCGAGGGTGCGGGAACGCAATCTGACCAAGCGGATCTTCGATGAGAGTGAGCAACGCTATAGTTCTCTCTTTAACACGCACCCGGATCTCGTGTTCTCTTGCGACCTCAACGGCAATTTTATTGAAGCAAATGCGACCTGTGTCAGAGTTTCCGGATACTCGCTGGACGAAGCCCTGCACCAATCCTTCAACCAGTTTATCGCCCCCCAAGATCAACAACGCGTGCAAGACCATTTCAAACTTGCCGTTCAAGGTGAAGCTCAGAACTACCGTTGCTGGATTGTACATCGCGACGGACATCACATTCTGCTCGAAGTCACGAACATCCCGATTCTGGTCGATGACATGATTGTCGGCATCTATGGCATTGCAAAGGACATTACCGAGGAAGTGCATGTCCAAGAAGAGTTCGCCGAAACCAAAGAGCTGTTGCAATCGTTTTTCTCCAGCACCACCGATGCGATCTACCTAATCGACAACCAAGGGATCGTCCGCAAGGTGAACGGCGCCTTCGAGGAGATCTATGGGTGGTCGGCCGAAGAAATCGTCGGACAACCTTTCCAAAACCTCGTGCCGTCGGAGCGCAAGGACGAACTTGGCATGTTGAACCACCAACTCGATAAAGTCGGGCACCTCACCGACTATGAAACGGTGCGTATGCGCAAGGACGGCAGCGTGTTTGATGTTTCCATCACCGTCTCGGTGATCCGCGATGCACACGGCAATCGTGTGGCGTTGGCAGGTATTGGGCGCGACATCACCGAGCGCAAGCAAGCGGAAGCCACTCTCCGCGAGATCGAAGTTCGCTATCGACTGATCATGGACAACACGTCGGACATCATCGCACTCTATGACAGCGAGTTTATCATTCAGTACGTTTCGCCTCGCGTGAAGGGAATTTTCGGATTGACCGCGGAGGATTATGTAGGAATCAACAACTTCGATCACATCCACCCGGATGATTACGATACGATGATGGACAGTCTCGAAGAGCTCTACGCAACTCGAGAGCCGGTGCGCCGTGAATTCCGTCAACGTCATGCTTTGGGACATTACGTGTGGCTTGACGTGCAGATCATGCCGGTCATCGATGTCAAAAACGACGTCATCGGCCTCGTCGTCATCGCGCGCGACAACACCGAGCGTCGCCGCACGGAGGAACTTTTGCGCAAATCGGACAAGTTGGCAGTCGTTGGTCAACTCGCAGCCGGAGTTGCACACGAAATTCGCAACCCGCTGACGTCGATCAAAGGGTTTGCCCAACTTATGAAAAACCGTCTCCATGACTACAACCATTACATTGAAATTATGCTCTCTGAGCTCGACCGAATCGAATTCATCATGAACGAGTTCCTCGTGCTCGCCAAACCCCAAGCGGTCAAGTTCGTCAAGACAGACGTACACGAATTGCTCAGCGATATTTTAGCTCTCTTGGAAACGCAGGCAATCATCAACAATGTGCAGATCGTCACAGAGTTTGCCGAGAATCTGCCGACGATCACGTGCGAAACCAACCGTCTCAAGCAAGTCTTCATCAACGTCATGAAAAACGCCATCGAGGCAATGCCCGACGGCGGTACGTTGCGAATCACGACGGAGCAGGGCGGGAACGAGTTGGTGAGGATACGGGTGATGGACGATGGGTGTGGGATTCATCCGGATCGGATTCCAAAATTGGGGGAGCCGTTCTATACGACCAAGGAGCGGGGAACGGGGCTTGGTTTGATGGTTTCGTACAAGATCATCAAGGACCATCAAGGCGACATTCGCTTCAAAAGTCTCTTGGGAGAAGGAACTTCCGTGGAAGTGGAATTGCCTGTCACTCAGGACAGCAAGAACGTTCTGACTGTGGGGGACGTTGGCTGAGGAGTTGCATGCGTAGGATCAATTGATCCAGCTGTTGGCTGATCGCGACAACTTGCGGATCGTGCAGGTTCTCGGCACGTTCTGCCACGCGTATCATTTCCGCGCGCAACCCTTCTATTTTCCCAACCAGCTTTTGCGTGTGGCTCATGGCGTTCCCCCACTTCTGCACGGATAAGTCAAAACAAGTGATAACATATTGGATTATATGCAAATACGTCGCTGTATTCTACTGATTTCTTTCGACAGTCGATACGAGATTCTGTCGGTTGTTGAGGAACAACCGACTATAGAGTCGAAAACTCTCCTGTCAGTAAAAAGACGGAATTTTCCGTGTGAAAATTTGATTAAATCGGCACCTCTTCAAACGAAGGCGTGCCTTTTTATTTGGTCTCGTTTCGTACATTTCCGTTGACCTGTTTGCCCAAGGGGGATACGATGAGACCAAAAGACAAGAACGGGAGCGAATACCTATGGCGGAGCGAATTTTTCTCATCGGGTTCATGGGGACAGGCAAGACCACCGTGGGCGAATCTTTGGCGCGGGAGTTGCAACTGCCGCTTTTTGACATCGACCATGAGATTGTGAAGCGGGAGGGCAGGACCATCCCGGAAATCTTCGCTACAAACGGGGAAGCGTACTTCCGTCGGGTCGAGAGTGAAGTGCTGCTTGAGTTGTCCGAGAGTGCCCATGCTGTGATCACAACGGGCGGCGGCGCGGTACTGGCGCCTGGTAACCGGGAGTTGATGGGAAAAAGCGGCTTCGTCGTCTGCCTCGCCGCCACCGTCGAGGAGATCGTCTCCAGAGTGAGTGGCGATCCGAACCGGCCGCTTTTGCAGTCGGACGATCTGAGACAGCGAGTGATTCAACTGCAAGAAGCTCGTGCGGGACTCTATGATTTTGCTCATGTGACGCTCGACACCACGGGTAGGAGTGTGGACGGGATTGTCGGCGAAATCATCATGAAACTGTCTGCCTCTTAACATTGACGGGCACAATGAGTGGGGGTACACTAGCAAAGTAGTTTTTTGTTCGACACACCTTTGGATGGACGAAAGTGAGGTTTTACATAGAGATGTGTGGCATCGTAGGTTTGTTCAACAAGACCGGGCATCCGGTAGATCAGAATGTGCTGGAGGCGATGAGCGATCAGATCGTTCACCGCGGTCCGGATGACATGGGCGTTCACCTGCAGGACAACATCGGCCTCGGCTTCCGTCGTCTCTCGATTATCGACTTGGAAGGCGGCCACCAGCCGCTCTGCAACGAGGACGGCACCGTCTGGATCTCGTTCAACGGGGAGATCTACAACTACCAAGAAATTCGTCGCGGCCTCGTCTCGCGCGGACATCAATTTAAGACCGACTCCGACACCGAAGTGATCGTTCATCTCTACGAAGAGAAGGGCGTTGATTGCGTCAAGGATTTGCGCGGCATGTTCTGCTTTGCCATTTATGATTCCAAGAACCGTCAAGTGATGATTGCGCGCGACCACTTCGGGATCAAGCCTTGCTATTACACCGAAACCCAAGACGCGCTGATCTGGGGCTCGGAAATCAAGTCGTTGCTTGAGCATCCGGGGGTTCGTCGCGACGTCAACCCGGAATCGTTCTGGAACTACCTGACCTTCCAATACGCGCCCGACCCGCTGACGATGTTCAAGGGCATTCACAAATTGCCGGCGGCTCACTTCATGGTGATCAAAGACGGCAAATACAAGATCGAACGCTATTGGGACCTCAAGTTCGAAGAAGAACAGCGTCCGATCTCCTACTACATCGAAGGCACCCGCGAGATCATTCGCAACTCCGTCCGAGCGCACATGAACTCCGACGTGCCGCGCGGGGCGTTCCTCTCGTCCGGCGTTGACTCTTCGACCATCGTCGCACTGCTCAAAGAAATGGAGCAGGTCAAGACCTTCACCGTCGGTTTCGAAGGCGCAGGCGGTCAATCGGAATTGAACTATGCCCGCGAGACGGCGAAGATTCTCGGCACGGAGCATCGTGACGTGCTGATCTCCGCGTCGCAATACTTGGATGCGCTGCCGAAACTGATGTTCCACCAAGACGAGCCGATTGCAGACCCGTCGGCGATCGGGCTGTACTTTGTGGGTGAATTGGCGAGCCAGTTCATCACCGTCGTTCTCTCCGGCGAAGGGGCGGACGAAGTGTTTGGCGGCTACACGATCTACCGCGAACCGCTTTCGCTCAAAATGTTCGACTACCTGCCGCTCTCTCTGCGCCGCTCGCTTGGCAGCATGGCCTCGGCACTCCCGGAAGGCATGAAGGGCCGTTCGTTCCTCATGCGCGGTTCCAAGACGCTGCCGGAGCGTTTCGTCGGCAACGCGTTCATTTTCGGTGAACAAATGAAGGAAGAATTCGTCCGCCTCAACCCGGAAGAGATGAACCTGCGCCGTTACCTCGACATCACGCAGCCGTACTACGACCGTGCGTCGAACTACGACCCGGTGACGCAGATGCAATACATCGACTTCCATACGTGGTTGCCGGGCGACATCCTCATGAAAGCGGACAAGATGACGATGGCGAACTCGCTCGAACTGCGTGTCCCGTTCCTCGACAAAGAGGTGTTCGAGTTCGCATCCAAGATCCCGATGCAATACCGTCTCATGAACGGCACCACCAAATACGTCCTGCGTGAAGCTGTCAAAGACATCCTGCCGCGCGAAGTGGCAGAACGTCCGAAGCTCGGCTTCCCGATCCCGACCCGTCAATGGCTTCGCAACGAGCATTACAACTGGGCTCGTGAGTTGATCGCTTCGTCGAACGTCGACCACCTGATCAACAAGCAATATGTCTTGAACTTGCTTGAGGAGCACAAAAAAGGCATCCGCGACAACGCGCGCAAAGTCTGGACCGTGCTGATGTTCTTGCTCTGGCACCAGATCTACGTCGAACGTTCCGTACAGATCAAACCGGCTGTCACCCCGAACGTGCAACGCCGTCGCGAATACCAAGCACAGACCGTTTAATCTCTGAAAAAGAGACCCTCCGCACAAGCTGTTCGGAGGGTCTTTTCTTTTTAGGGGGTATACTGTCCACCACAGATGGAGTATATTCGAGATACAGAGAACTATAGGAAAGGGGTGGGTCGTCCCGATGAACACGAAACGACGTAAATTCTTCCTCGTCGCGGAAGACATCATGCCGGAAGCGATGGTCAAGACCGTTCAAGTCAAGGACATGCTAGCACGCGGCGAAGCAAATACCGTTCATGAAGCGGTCAATGAAGTCGGGCTCTCCCGCTCCGCTTTTTATAAATACCGCGATCTGGTCTTTTTGTACGAAGAGGAAGGACAAGGTCGCCTGATCACCCTGTCGCTGATTCTCGAACACCGCCAAGGAATTCTCTCCTCGGTGCTCAACGCCATCGCCCAGACGGGCGGCAACATCATCACGATCAACCAAGGCATTCCGATGAGCCAAGCAGCCCACCTGACGATGACGGTGGATGTCAAGAACTTGAGCGGCTCGCTCGATGACTTGACCGATAACCTTCAGAAGATGCACGGTGTCCGCAAAGCGGAGATCGTCGGCTACTCATAGGAGGACCGAACTGCATGAGCGTGAGAATTCGGGTGCCGGCGACGACGGCGAACCTGGGACCGGGCTTTGACGTGTTCGGGATGTCGCTCTCGCTCTACAACATTTTGGAGTTTGAAGAGCGTCCGAACCGCTCTGTACGCATCGAAGTTTCGGGAGAGGGCGTTGAAGACGTGCCTCGCGTGCCCGACTACAACCTCGCGTATCGCGGGTTTGCCCGTTATTTTTCTGCGCGCGGACGACAGGCACCGGGCGTGCGACTGCACATCTACAATGAAATTCCCGTCACGCGGGGCCTTGGTTCCAGCGCGACTGCGATCGTCAGCGGTCTCTGTGCCGCCTCGTTGCTCGACGGACGCGAATTTGATCGTGACGAGCTGTTGCGACTCGCCGTTGAGATCGAAGGGCATCCGGACAACGTCGCTCCTGCGATTTACGGAGGCTTCGTCGCCAGCGGTCTGTTTGATTCGCAAAAAGGCACCTTGCCGCGCCTGCATACGTTGCGCCTGACTCCGCCTGCAGGGCTGACTTGTGTCGTGGCTGTGCCGGGCTATATGCTTTCGACCGGGACGGCCAGACGCGCATTGCCTGCACACGTTCCCTTTCGCGATGCCACCCAGAATGTGCGCAACGCAAGCCTTCTGACGGCCGCGATGGCAAGCGGAGACCTCGCGCTGATTCAGCGGGTGTTCGCCGATGCCATGCAGGACTCCCTTCATGAACCGTATCGCTTCCCGTTAATCAAGGGGGGAGTGGAAGCAGCACGAGCGGCGAAGGACGCCGGCGCGTTTGCCGTTGCCATCTCCGGGTCGGGTCCGTCTCTGCTTGCGTTGACGACAGATCGGGGGATGGCGGTTGGCGACGCGATGCGGAGAACGTTTGCGCAGATGGGCGTGGCAACGCGAATTCTCCAGCTCAAGCCCGAGACGAACGGGGTACATGTTTTGTAAGCCGTCGCGGATTCGTGCTATTATGTAAACATAACAGTGTATCGTAGAGAGGAGGAGGAGCGGAATGGACCATATCGGATCGACGCTTCCTTTTACCCGACAATTTCAGAGCCGAAGTCAATACACCCCGGACTTTTTCCGTGAACGCATCCCGCAATTGCGAGCGATGGACGTAAGCGACAAAGCGATTCAGCGCGGTGCCATCCTCCTGCTCGACCAGATCAAGCAAGACAGCATCTGCGGCGCCTGCCAAGGCTATGAGAGTTGCGGCAAAGACGGCGACGGGCAAGGGTTGTACGATTATCTTGAAATGTACAACGAACAATTGACCATCCGCACCACGCATTGCCCGCAATATCAAAACTGGGTGGAACGCAAACAGATCGATAGCTTGAACGAGTACGCGCAGAAGAGTTCGGCCGACAAGCGATTCCGTTTTGACACGTTCCCGGCCGAACAAGCGCGAAAGTTCCCGGAACTGTACGCCGCAGCGCTTGAATTTGCGGATTGCTATACACCGGCTCGCCAAGAGTTGCAACGCGGGTTCGCCATGCAACAAAACCACCAGCAAACGGCCGATGCACCGTTCAAAGGTCTCTACATCTTCGGTCCGCCGGGCGTGGGCAAGACGCATCTCATGCTTGCGATCTGCAACCGCCTCGACGAGCGCAAGATTCCGAATATCTTCGTCCATGCAGACAACATCTTCGACAAGTTGCGCATGAGCGTCGGAGCGGGCAAGGACATGGAGACGGTCATTGAAAAGTATTGCACCGTGCCGGTTCTCGCCATCGACGAATTCGCCCAAGAGCGGGCGAACGAATTCACGCTCGACAAAATGTTCCGCATCATCAACTACAGATTCTCCAATCATTTGCCCACCCTCTTCACCTCGAACTATGAACCGCCGGTCGTCTACCAGACGTTCCGTGATCAGACGCGCACCGTTGATGCGTTGATCTCGCGAATCATCCAGATGACCCGCATCGGACGCTTGGCCGGACGCGATTATCGCTTGACGCAGATGGACATCCTCGATGCATCCGGCAGGTAGTTCGTGGGTAGACTACCTCGCAAGAGGTGAGGACGATGAAGAAGAGCATGCGCTTTGTCGCCGCCAGTCTCACTGCGGCGGCTTTTTTTGTATCAGCAGCTGTCCCGCCGGCTTTTGCGGCTCCCACGACCCAGCAACTGTCAGCGGAGCAACAGAAAATCACCAAGCTGGACGGTGACCTGCACAAGATCATGAGAGCGTTGAAAAACTCCACGAGCGAGCTTCGACATCGTGCCCGGTCGATGAACAACGCAGAGCGTTCCCAATCGCAGAAGAACCTCCTGAAATTCCATGACGAGTTAAAAAAAGCCCAAGTCCTGCACGTTGAGATTGAAGACTTGCACAAGCTCTACTCCGCAGCACAGGTCAAAAAGGACTACAGCAAGATGCACTCCGTGCTGGAATTGCTCGTTGAGAAAAAAACGGAACAGCTCAATGCGTTGCAAAGCGCTCATGCGGAACTGGAAGTCGAGATGCAGCGCGTGCGCAAACTCAAGCCCGCTCCATCGTCTCCACATAGTACCAAGCATTTGTAGGTTTTTTTAGACATAGTTCGACGTCTAATTACAAAAACTACAAAAAAAGAATATATACTTCGTCGTTGAATGTGCTATACTTACTCTTGGAATTAGTCAAAATCTTCATTTCATCGGGGGAAAAACAATGTTTAAGAAATCCGTAGTAATGGGTCTCACCTTTGCACTGGCTGCTACTGCATTCGTAGGTTGTGGTTCTAAGGACGACACGAACAAATCTACCGGCGACAACACTGCTAAACCGGCTGAAAAAGCTCCGGAGAAACTCGTTGTTGGTTTCATTCCGTCCCAAAACGCAGAAACCCTGCAAGCAAAAGCAAAGCCGATGGGCGAACTGCTCTCCAAAGAACTGGGAATTCCGGTCGAAGTAACCGTAACCACGAACTTCAACGCACTCGTTGAAGGTATGGCTGCGAAGAAAGTCGACGTCGGCTTCCTGAACCCGATCAACTACGTATTTGCTCACGATAAGAAGAAAGCTGCTGATCTCTTGTTGCAAACTTCCCGTCAAGGCTCTGCGTCCTACAAGTCCGTCTTCGTCAAGAAAAAAGGCGACGCGACCATCAAGGACGTCAAAGACATCAAAGGCAAGAAAGTTGCCTTCGTTGACGGTGCATCTGCTGCAGGTTACCTCTACCCGGTTGTTATGATCAAAAACGCAGGCCTCAACCCGGACACCGATATCTCCGGCGTTATGTCCGGCGGCCATGACAAAGCGCTGATGGCGCTGTACCGTGGCGACGTCGATGTTGCAACCGTCTTTGACGCTGCAATCGACCAAACCATCGCGAAAACCACTCCGGATGCGAAAGACAAGCTCGAAATCTTCGCAACTTCCGAGCCGATCCCGAACGACACCGTTTCGATCCGCCCGGACCTTCCGGCTGACTTCAAAACCAAAGTCGCGGACGCGTTCAAGAAAATCATGTCCACCGACGAAGGTAAGAAAATCGGTATGGATATCTACAACTTCGACGGCCTCGTAGCGGGCGACGACAAGAACTTCGATCCGGTTCGTAAAATGATCGAAGCAACCGGCGCTGCACCGAAATAGGTCTTATTGTTGGACAAAAAGCGACGCTCCTGCGGGAGGGTCGCTTTTTTTGTCGGAAAAAACTTCAATCTCGTTGACAGGTTCTAACAAACATTGCAGAGAGTTTCGGCTACCATTAGAGACACCAAGTAACGGACAAGCCGGTCTCAGCGAGAGGATGTGTCAGCGAATGAGGAAGTTGGTTTGGAGTGCGTGTATGATCACCGTGTGTATGGTAGGGTCGTCTGTGGTGACGGGAACGTTCGCAACGCCCAACGTGCAACCTGCGTTGTCCGTGTTGGATGAGCAACGGGCGATGGATGAAATGACCGTGTCGATTGTTCCGGTTGATTCCAAGTTGGACGTGCGGCCGTTGGTGTTGTCTTTGGCCGGCGTGCCCGGGTTTGCAGATTGGCGTGAGGCCGGGGTGGAAGCGGTACGCAATTTGAACAACCGCGACGGAGAACGCAACGCCGTGCTCTGGAACGTGCAGGCAGGCGGGACGTCGCTCGGATATCTCGTGACCACTCCGGACGGACAAGCCGTGTACGAATTCAGCCATCGTCCGGTGCCGGAACTGCCCGCAAATGTACACGCGATCCCCAACGGCTATCTCTACGGCGGACCGTCGTTGCAACTGGCCTACGTGCAAGGGGAGCAGGGACCGCAATTGTTCAATCTCCTGACCGGCGAAGAACTTCCGAACGGTGAACTGCTCAACCGCGTGCCGGACACCATCCCCGCTTTGGAAAAAGGGGAAGTGTCCGCACAGGTGCATCCACTTCCCGCAACGGTCTCAGGCGATGACGATGCGGTGTATGCGACGGGTCTGTACGGCAAGATGAAGCTCGGCGACCAGAGGACGGGAGTGATTCCGTTGCAAGAGTTCGCCAAGAAACAGGCTGTCGCGAATCCGACCCAACTGGTCTATGACGCGATCCCGGACAAGCTCTACGTCACGCTCAATCTCCAACAAATACTTGATCTCACCCCCACCACAACCTTCCTCGCGGTTACCGATCCCTTCGCTCTAAGCGACGAGCAACGCCAACCGATCTACATCCACAGCGACTTCCCGGTCGCCGCTGTTCCCGTACAAAAAACTCCCACGGCGATGCCGTAGGGAGTTTTCCTTTTCCTATCGATTTGCGAGGTAGAGCAGGGCGAATTGGTAGGGTTCGATCTTGATGCGGGGGGCACAGCGCTTTTGCAGTTCATCGAGGCGCATCTCAAGTTCGCCTTCGTAGAGCTTGGCTTTGGTCAATTTCTCTTCGTCGGGGGCGGTCGAGTCTGCGTTCACCAGTCCGAGGGATTGGTAGTAGGTTTGAAGTTGTTCCCGTTCGCGGGCGAGGTGTTCCTCCGCTTCCTCGGCCCAGGTGTGGTCCATCGCCAGAATTTCTTTTTGCACGAGATCGCGAATTTTCTTGTAGCCTTGCTTCACCGTAAGTTTCGGTGACTCGACATGCACCAATTGCGAGGGCGGCGGAGGTTCTGGAGAGAAGTCCAGCCCGACGACCTGTTCGTAAAAGTCTGTGTACACGTCCCCTGTGCCGAGATGCACGCCATAGGTCACGATTTCATCTCGGCATCGGTCCGCCACATAGGAAATTTTGCAGGTCATCATCAAAACGGGCGTCAACCTCGCGCCGGTTTGCAAGCCAGTGCGCTGATAGCCAAGCGTACAACTGCCGCGCTTTTTCGTGGAATCGATCATTTTGCTGAGGAACAAGCTTCCGAATGTCAGGTATTCGGGGCGTTGCACGTCCTCTTTTTCCACGGTGGGTTCGAAAATCAGGTGTTTGATCGTGTTCGGGTAGTCTTGGTAGATCGTCTCGACCATCATCCAGTGGTAGGGGCGGTCGATCAGTTCTTTGTCCACATCGCGGGGCAGTTCCACTTCCAAAAAGTTCGGCTCATCCCGCAGGATCGGCGCTTGAACCGCCTCGAAGTACCGTCTGCAAAAGTCCTGAATCTCCTCTTGATTTTGCACTCTCCTTCACCTCCTCCTCTTGAAGTTAGCGCATGACTTCGGACGCTCGGACCATTTCTTCGCCGAGTTCGTCCAGTTTGGTTTTCATCTCATCGCGGCTTGCGTTGCGCATGAACAGATCCATCATCTCGTTGTCGAGCTTGCGTCCGACTTTTAAGTTGCCGAGGATGAGGTCGAGTTCGCCGATGACCATCTCGAACATGTTTATTTTCTCTTCCAGCAGTGAGACGATGTGCTCCTCGATCGTGTCGCGGGTCGAGAGGTTGTAGATTTGGACGTCGCGCTGTTGACCCAAGCGATGGACACGCCCGATTCGCTGTTCGAGTCGCATCGGGTTCCACGGCAAATCGAAGTTGACGAGTTGGTTGCAGAACTGCAAATTGATTCCTTCGCCGCCAGCTTCGGTTGCGACCAAGACTTGGAAGCGGCTCTTGAACAGTTCGGTCATCCAGTCTTTTTTGTTCCGCTTGAAACCGCCGCGGAAGATGACCGCTCGAATTCCGTGTTGTTGGAGCATGTACAGGATGAAGTCTTGGGTGGCGCGGTACTCGGTGAAGATGATCACTTTGTCGTCCATCGTTTTGATCAACTCGATGAGTTTGTCGATTTTCTTGTAGGCGGGGATTTTTTCCGCCATCTGGTACAGTTCTTCGACACGGCCTCGGATGTCGGAGGGTGTTTTTTCGCTTTCTTTCATGTTTTTGAGCGAAACGAGCGCGGCGTAGGGGGAGGAGCAGATTTGCCGTTGCAAGGTGATCAGTTGCAGGAAGTTGCCTTTGCCTTCCTCGCGCATCTTGGTGTATTGCTCCTTGATAAAATCGGTGACACTCTCGTAGAGTTCGCGTTCTTCGGGGTAGAGGTCCAACAGCAGGGATTGCACGTTGCGTTTGGTGAACTGGACGCCGCCTTCGGAGCGTTTGTTGCGGATCATGACGTCGGAGAGGGCGTTTTTTAATTCTTGGCGGTTTTTCGGTGTGCGTTTGCTCTCCATGAACATCGAGGAGTAGTCGTTTTGTGAACCGAGTTGACCCGGTTTGAGCAGGGTGATCAGGTTGTAGAGCTCCTTCATGTCGTTTTGCACAGGGGTGGCGGTGAGCAGGAGCAGGTATTTTTTTCGCAGGTTGTTGACCATCTCGTAGTTCTTGGATTTCTTGTTCTTGAGTTTGTGTGCTTCGTCGACGATGACGAGGTCGTACTCTTGCCGCAAGACGATTTCGCGGTGCGGTTCGCGCTTGACGGTGTCGATGGAGGAGACGACGATGTCGCAGTCCTCCCACGAGTAGCCGTTTTTTTGACGGATGGCGGGGATTTTGAATTTCTCGTTGAGTTCTCGCACCCATTGGATGACCAGGGAGGAGGGGACGAGGATGAGAATTTTTTTGACGAGACCGCGGATCAGGTATTCCTTGAGGATGAGGCCGGCTTCGATCGTTTTGCCGAGACCGACTTCGTCGGCGAGGATGGCGCGGCCGTGCAACTCGTTGAGGACTTTCTTGGCCGTTTCGATTTGGTGCGGGTAGGGCGTGACTTCCGGGAGTTGTTGCAGGCAGATCAACTGGTCGAAGTTCGGTACGACCCGAGAGCGTTCCGCTTCATACGCGAGACGAAACAGGTCCCAGGTCGCCCATTCGTTCGATTTCATACGCGCTTGAAACTGGTCGAACAACGCGTCCTCCCACTCCATGTTCGGCATAAAGTCCGTCTTCTCCAATTGGGTCCACCTCCGCAGCATAGGATTGTAAGGGATAGTATGACCCTAGCGAGGGAAAATTTTTCGAAGCGGGCTCCAAAGAAAGAAATCCTATGGTAAAATAGGGGCAAGGAACAGAATAATGCGAATGATCGCTGACGGGAGAGTTTACAACGTTCGGTTTTTACCAGATGTTGTAACGCCGAAGGAGCAAGCGCGGGTCCTATCCCAGGACGCCATGCGAATCTCTCAGGCTTCAGGACCGTCGTGGGACGCATCTCTGGAGAGTGCCGCCTGTTTGCGGCCACCCAAGGGGTAACTTTGCTTGCATTTTTTTGAAGCGGAGGTAACTCTCAGGTTAAAGGGACAGAGGAGACCGGGGCCTAACAGGCCGTCGTGTCTCCTTTTTTTGTTGCTCATTACAGCTTAGGAGGAATAGGTGTGGATCATCTGAAGAAAACACCGCTGTTCGAGGTCTATCCGAACTACGGCGGCAAGATCATCGATTTCGGCGGTTGGGCGTTGCCGGTTCAGTATGCGGGCATTCTCGACGAGCACGAAGCGGTGCGCGAGCGTGCAGGTTTGTTCGACGTTTCGCACATGGGCGAGATCACGATCCAAGGCCCGGATGCGCTTGCGAACATCCAGAATCTGATCACCAACGATGCGTCCAAATTGGCGAACGGCCAAGCGCTTTACTCGCCGATGTGCTTTGAAAACGGCGGTTGCGTCGATGACCTTCTGGTCTACAAAAAAGGGGACGGCAACTACTTGCTCGTCGTCAACGCAGCGAACATCGAGAAGGATTTCGACTGGATGAAGTCGCACCAATTCGGCGACGTTTCGATTGAAAACCGTTCCGCCGACATCGCGCAACTGGCGCTGCAAGGCCCAATCGCAGAACAAGTTCTGCAGAACATGACCACCACCGACCTCTCTGAGATCAAATACTACTGGTTTGCCGAAAACGTGGACGTTGCGGGCGTTTCTTGCCTCGTTTCCCGCACTGGGTACACCGGCGAAGACGGTTTCGAACTCTACTGTGACGCGAAGGACGTAGCGAAACTGTGGGATTCCATCCTCGCGGCAGGCAAAGAACAAGGCGTGCTCCCGATCGGACTCGGCGCGCGCGACACCCTGCGTTTTGAAGCGCGTCTGCCGCTGTACGGCCAAGAAATCTCCGCAGACATCTCGCCGCTTGAAGCGGGACTTGGCTTTTTCGTCAAGCTTGACAAGGGCGACTTCATCGGTCGTGAAGCCCTTGCGAAACAAAAAGAAGAGGGCGTCGCGCGCAAACTGGTCGGCTTTGAAATGACCGAACGCGGCATCCCGCGCACCCATTACGAAATCCAAGTCGACGGTCAAAAAATCGGCGAAACCACCACGGGCACGATGGGCCCGACCGTCAAGAAAAACATCGGCCTCGGCCTGATAGACGTCCAATTCGCGACGATCGGTCAAGAGATCGACGTGATCATCCGCAACAAGCCGGTCAAAGCCGTGATCGTCAAAACTCCGTTCTACAAGCGTCAGAAGTAAGCAGAGGAGGCACAACCTTGAACAAGTACAGCTACCTTCCGAACACGGAAGCAGACCGCAAAGCCATGCTCGACGTCCTCGGCGTCGATTCTGTGGAAGCCCTGTTCGCCGATATCCCGGACACAGCGCGCTTCAAGCGCGAATTGAACCTGCCGAAGCGTTTGTCGGAGATGGAACTCAACCGATACTTCAACCAACTGGCAGGCAAGAACGACAACCTCGAAGACAACTTGAACTTCCTCGGCGCAGGTGCGTACCAGCACTACGTCCCGTCGGTCGTCGACGCGATCATTTCGCGCTCGGAGTTCTTCACCGCTTATACTCCGTACCAACCGGAAATTTCCCAGGGCGTTCTGCAAGCGATCTTCGAATACCAGACGATCGTCTGCGAACTGACCGGCATGGACGTTTCCAACGCATCCTTGTACGACGGCCCGACTGCATTTGGGGAAGCGGCGTTCATGGCGTGCGCTGCGACCCGCCGCAACAAAGTTCTCGTTGCGCGTTCCGTCAACCCGGAATACCGTGAAGTTCTGAAAACCTACGGCTACGGCCAAAACATCGAAGTCGAAGAAGTGGGCGTCGAAAACGGGCTCGTGGACCTGAACGACCTCGCAGCCAAACTCGATGACACCATCGCGGGTGTTTTCGTCCAATACCCGAACTTCTTTGGCGGGATCGAAGACCTGCGCAAGTTGGCAGACATCGCCCACAACCAAAAAGCGCTGTTCGTCGTTTCGGTCAACCCGGTTGCCATGGGTCTCCTCGAATCGCCGGGCGCTTGCGGCGCGGATATCGTCGTGGGTGAAGGTCAAGCATTGGGGAACGCGATCTCCTTTGGCGGTCCGTACCTCGGCATGTTGGCGACGACCAAGGAACAGATGCGCCGAATCCCGGGTCGTGTCGTCGGTCAAACCACCGACATCGACGGCCGTCGTGCGTTCGTCCTGACCTTGCAAGCTCGTGAGCAGCACATCCGTCGTGAAAAAGCGACTTCGAACATCTGCTCCAACCAAGCATTGAATGCATTGGCGGCGACCGTTTACGTTTCGTACATGGGCAAGCAAGGCATGCAAGACGTAGCCAAACTGAACTTGCAAAAAGCGCACTACGCGTACAAGCGTCTGACGGCGCTCCCGAACGTGCAAGGTCTGTTCACGTCTCCGTTCTTCAACGAATTTGCAATCAAGCTTGATGCAGACATCTCCTACGTGAACCGCCAATTGCTGGAATCCGGCATCGTCGGCGGCTACGACCTCGGCTCCACCTATCCGGAGTTCGAAAACTGCATGCTGCTCGCGGTCACCGAACTACGCACCAAGGAAGACATTGACCTGCTTGTGGAACGACTGGAGGCGATCCTGTAATGCGTCAAGAAAACGATAAAGCCCTCATCTTCGAACTCTCCGTCCCCGGCCGCGTCTCCTATTCCCTCCCGGAACTGGACGTCGAAGAAATTCCGGTCGAAGACCTGATTCCCGCGGACTACATCCGCAAGACCCCGGCGAACCTGCCGGAACTCGCGGAGTTGGACCTCGTGCGTCACTTCACCGAGCTGTCCAAGCGCAACCACGGTGTAGACGACGGTTTCTACCCGCTCGGCTCTTGCACCATGAAATACAACCCGAAGCGCAACGAAAAAATGGCGCGCATCCCGGGCTTTGCTTCCATCCATCCGCTCCAACCGGCCTCCTCGGTCCAAGGCGCACTGGAACTCATGTTCAACTTGCAAACGGAGCTCGCAGAAATCACCGGCATGGACGAAGTCTCGCTCCAACCGGCAGCGGGCGCACACGGCGAGTGGACGGGTCTCATGATGATTCGTGCCTACCACGAAGCGCGCAACGAAAAACGCACCACCGTCATCGTTCCGGACACTGCGCATGGTACCAACCCGGCGTCTGCAACCGTTGCAGGCTACCGTACGGTTACGGTCAAGTCCAATGAACGCGGCGGCGTTGACCTCGAAGCGCTCCGTCAAGCGGTCAACTCCGACACGGCAGCGTTGATGCTGACCAACCCGTCGACCCTCGGTCTGTTCGAAGACCAAATCATCGAAATCGCCGAAATCGTCCACGAAGCGGGCGGTTTGCTCTACTACGATGGAGCGAATGCGAATGCGATCCTCGGCTATGCACGTCCGGGCGACATGGGCTTTGACGTGGTTCACTTGAACCTGCACAAGACCTTCACGACCCCGCACGGCGGCGGTGGCCCGGGTTCCGGTCCGGTCGGTGTCAAGTCCGACCTGATCCCGTTCCTCCCGAAACCGCGTGTTGAGTACAACGACAAGACCGAAGAATACTTCCTCAACTGGAACCGCCCGCAATCCATCGGCAAAGTCAAAGGCTTCTGGGGCAACTTCGGCATCAACGTCCGTGCGTACTCCTACATCCGCACCATGGGTCCGGACGGTCTCAAGCGCGTCACGGAGGATGCAGTCCTCAACGCCAACTACATGATGAAGCGACTCTCTGAGCACTACGATGTCGCGTACGACCAAATTTGCAAGCACGAATTCGTCCTCAGCGGCCGTCGCTTCAAAAAAGAACACGGCGTGAAGACCCTCGACATCGCGAAGCGATTGCTCGACTTCGGCGTCCATCCGCCGACCATCTACTTCCCGTTGAACGTCGAAGAATCGATCATGATCGAACCGACCGAAACCGAGAACAAAGGGACCCTCGACGACTTCTGCGACACCATGATCAAGATCGCAATCGAAGCCGTAGAGACCCCGGACCTCGTCAAAAACGCACCGTACAACACCAAAGTTAACCGTTTGGATGAGACGACGGCTGCGCGTAGCCCGATCCTGCGCTATACCTTTGAGGGGTAGGCTGATGAAATGAGAAAGAGAGTGCCGATGTGGCACTCTCTTTTTTCGTGGGCGGGGTTGGGTGGTGGCCGATGGCCAAACCCGTTTTTTAAGATGTAGATCATTAAGGCGGTGGAAGGTGGAGATGAGGTGAAAGGGGGGAGGGGGCATGTGTAGCTGCGACTTTAGAAGCTTTTTTCTACCCTTTGAACGACTTTACTAATTCAAAAGAAGAAAAGTTCTACCGGAGCGGCGTAACATGCCCCCGACCCCCGGCCCACCACTATTCCTCGGGCAAGTGATCTGTTCTCCCCACCTCCACAACACTCCAACTCCCATCTTCATTCCAAACCACGCGAGTCACACTGGTATTCCCCAACTTATTGACCCCCGCCCCAAACTCACCACCCGAAATCGAATGAAGGAAAGCGTTGATCGTCCCCCCGTGGCTCACAATCAGCACATTCCGCCCTTCATGCTCAGCCACAATCTCATGGATCGTCTTCGAAGCCCGCTCAGCCAGTTCTTCGAACGTCTCCAACCCCGGAACAGGGTATTTTTTCCCCGGACCCCAAAAGTCAGGGTACTTCGCGAGGATTTCATCACGAGTCCACCCCTCAAGCTCGCCATAAGAGCGCTCCATCAAGCTCTCGCGTACATGATGCTCCACACCTACAGCTTTCGCCAAAGCCTCCGCCGTGGTATGAGCACGGGACAGGTGAGACGAGTACACCACATCAAACGGCTCCTCCTTTAAATGAAGAGCTACAGCTTCTGCCTGCGCCAACCCTACTTCGGACAACGGGATATCTTGTGACCCCTGCAACCGAAATTCCTTGTTCCAAACCGTCTCTCCATGTCGCACCAACGTAACGTGCGTTTTCTGACTCCTAGACATCCCACTCTCACACTCCTCTAGAAAACCTTTCCTGTATTGTACTCTGGAATCTTGTATAATGGAATCGCACCCCGTTTTCAATACCATCATTTTCTGATACAATGAGACTTGGACTTTTTGGGAGGTTATCCCTATGGCAAAACTACTTGTCTTACACGGTCCCAACCTCAATCTGCTCGGCACCCGAGAGCCGGAAGTGTACGGCCGGACCACGCTCGAGCAGATCAACCGCGATCTCACCGCGTTGGCTCAGGAATTCGGCGTTGAGATCGACTGCTACCAGTCGAACCACGAAGGAGCCCTGATCGACCGACTCCAAGCGGCGATGGGCAATACCCACGGTATTCTCTTCAATCCAGGCGGGTACACCCACACCAGCGTCGCCCTGCGCGATTGCGTTTCCGGCATTCGTATACCGACCATTGAAGTTCACCTCTCGAACATCCATGCGCGCGAAGAGTTTCGCCATCGTTCGATGCTTGCCCCGGTCTGCATGGGTCAGATCTCCGGCTTGGGTGCGATCGGATACACGCTGGGGTTCCATGCACTGCTTGAAGATTTCGCCAAACGAGGTCTGTTGACCGAAGACACAGGGAGGAAGTAAGCGTGGAACAACGACTGACTCGTACGCGTGCGTTGATGGACAAGCAAGGCCTTGATGCGATGATCGTGCTCCGTCCGGAAAACCGTCGCTACCTCAGCGGCTTTACCGGCTCGGCTGGTGTGCTGCTGGTAACCCAAGATCAAGCGGTGTTTCTCACCGACTTCCGCTACACCCAACAAGCAGAGGCGCAATGCCCGCATTGCACCATCGTGGAATACCCGAACGGTGCCAACCCGAATACCACCGTATTTGAGTTGATGAAGTCGAAAGGTATCAAGCGACTCGGCTTCGAAAGCGACTTTGTGACCTACGCGCAACACCGCGCCTTTGACCAAACGTTCGAAGGGGTTGAACTCGTCCCGGCAGCAGGTCTGGTCGAGGAGTTGCGTCTCTACAAGGACGAAAGCGAATTGGAGATCCTCCGCGCCGCTGCAAAAGTGGCGGACGATGCCTTCGCCCACATCCTTACGTACCTGAAACCCGGCCTGACCGAACGTCAGGTTGCGCTGGAGTTGGAAACCTTCATGCGCAAAGCCGGGGCTGATTCTTCCTCGTTTGACATCATCGTGGCTTCCGGTCATCGCTCGGCACTCCCGCATGGACGTGCGAGCGACAAGGTGATCGAGAAGGGCGATTTTGTAAAAATGGATTTTGGTGCATACTATCAAGGGTATTGCTCCGACCTGACCCGTACCGTGGTACTGGGTCAACCTTCGGACAAGCAGCGTGAGATATACGACACTGTGTTGCAAGCCCAACTCCACGCCGTCGCAAACATCAAAGCCGGGATGACCGGCAAGGAAGCGGATTCACTGGCGCGCGACATCATCGCAGCCAAGGGATACGGCGACAACTTCGGTCATTCGCTTGGACACGGTCTGGGCATGCTCGTTCACGAGATGCCGTCGCTGTCGCAATTGCGTGGCGATATGGTGTTGGAACCGGGCATGGTCGTAACGGTCGAGCCGGGCATCTACCTGCCGGAGTGGGGCGGTGTACGTATCGAGGATGACATCGTCATCACCGACAACGGCAACGAAGTACTCACCAAATCCACCAAAGAACTGTTGATCCTCGAGCAGTAATCATTTTGTGACTATATAGGAGGCATTTTTCGAAATGAGTATTTCTTCCAATGATCTTCGTCCTGGCGTAACCATTGAATGGGATGGCGGCCTGTGGCGCGTCCTCGAGTTCTTGCACGTAAAACCGGGCAAGGGCGCAGCGTTCGTCCGTGCGAAGCTGAAAAACATCCGTTCCGGTGCAGTTCGTGAAACCACCTTCCGCGCAGGCGAGAAAATGGAACGCGCACGCGTCGAAACCCGCAAGATGCAATACCTCTACACCGACGGTGAATACTTCACCTTCATGGACAACGAGTCGTTCGAACAACTCCAAGTTCCGGCTGCGATGCTCGAAGATGAAACCAAGTACCTGCTTGAGAACATGGAATGCTCCGTCATGATCTACGAAGAGCAAGCCATCGGCGTTGAACTTCCGAACACCGTTGTTCTCACCGTAGCAGAGACCGAACCGGGCATCAAAGGCGACACCGCACAGGGCGGCTCCAAGAACGCTGTCATGGAAACCGGTGCTGTCGTCTCCGTTCCGCTTTTCATCGAACAAGGCGAAAAGCTCATCATCGACACCCGCAACAACGCATACGTATCCCGCGCGTAATTCAATACGTCGAAAAAACCCCGCGAGCAACCAGCGGGGTTTTTTTCTTGCAAGGACATGCACAATGGGGGCGGTGGCATAGGTATAAGTAGGACAACTAGGGAGAGGATGGATCGCGATGTTGAAAGACTCGATTGTCAATGGGATGGCGGGGTTGCGGCTCTTATCCGGGTTGATTGAAGTGTCCGCCGCGTTGTTGATGCTGTACTTTGGAACGGTTCAAAAAGCGGTGATGATCAACGCTGGTCTCGCACTGGTGGGGCCGACCGTCTTGATCTTGGTGACGACACTTGGCTTGATTGGCATGGCGGACAAACTGGAGTTTTGGCGGATGATCATTGTTATGGGCGGCGTCGGATTAATTCTGTGGGGTGTGCGGGGATAATTTTCCTCCGGCTAGGTCACACTGTCTTTTGTGGAATGCGGCCTAGACAGGAGGAGTGTACGATGAAAGGTGTAAAAGAACGTTTGGCATATTTGCGAGGTTTGGCTGAAGGGCTGAACGTCGGGCAGAACTCGCCGGAAGGGCGCGTACTCGTCGAAATGATGGAAGTCCTGCAGGTGATGTCCCGTTCGCTGGACAACTTGGAGATGACGCAATCGCACCTGACAGAGTACATAGAGGCGGTCGACGATGACCTCACCGATCTCGAGAACGAATTCTACGACGAGTACGATGAGGATCTCGACGCATTGCTTCTCGATGATGGCGATGAGTACGACGAAGACCTCGATCTCGATGACTACGACGAATCTGAGGACAGTGCGATCGAATACATCGAGATGAACTGTCCGAATTGCGGCGAGAACGTGTTCGTTGACGAAGACGTCTTGGACAGTGACGAGGTTGTCGAAGTGCTGTGCCCGGAATGCAATGAAACCGTGTTGATCAACGAAAACTTCGATAGTGAACTGGTCAGTGACTAATACCGCTCGCCACAAAAAAAAATCCCCGCCTCTTCCACAGAGCGCGGGGATATTTTGTGGCCTACCGGTAGGCGATGCGGGGAGTTGTAGGGGATGGGGTGTCGCTTTTTTTCTTGTAGAGGAACGTGAAGGCGAGGAGCATCAGCAGAAGGAAGATGATGAGGAAGGCCACGATCCATTTCGTTATCGTAGTGATGTAAGTTTGCAAGTCCGTCCCTCCTTGTGGCATCACTCCTTAGTAGTACATGCGTGCGGGACGGATTTTGTGCACCTAGTAGACTTTTGACTCAGAAGGTGGAGTGTCTTGGTCTTTGGGAGACTTGGGGAAGTTGAGAATATCCTTCATATCGCTATACTTGCTCAAACGCTCTTCCAGTTCGAGTTGCTCAAGTGCGGCAAACAATTCGGGGGTCATCCCGGACTGGCGTTGGGCATCGAGTTCAATTAACTTGCGGCAGTCTTCACACGAGTGGCGGCCGTCCATGTTGCGTTTGACGAGTTTGTATTGAGGAGTTCCTTCGACGACACTGAACATTTGACGGCAGATAAAACAACGAACATCGTAGGAGATCATTTCATTTCGCCTCCAATTGGGAAACTTGATCTACTACTACCGTATCATGAGGGGGGTTGTTTTGCGACGGGGTTGGGCGTGAACTCCTGCCAAAATTTTGAACATCTTGAGAGGTGATGAGGTAGGATAACGGAGGATGCGCGACAGTCGGCTGGCTGGTGGGTTGTAAGGGGGCGTTTTTGTCGAATTTTGTTTGGTGAGGTTTGTTGAGTGATGGCGGGAGGCGTGGTAAGATAACTCTTGTTGCCGCGAGAGACACACGGTGGACGGAACGAAACACACGAACATTTGATTCTTGGAGAGGTACCAAAGTGGCCAAATGGGGCGGACTGTAAATCCGTTGCGTAAGCTTCGAAGGTTCGAATCCTTCTCTCTCCACCATGTACGAGCCATTAGCTCAGTTGGTAGAGCACCTGACTTTTAATCAGGGTGTCGAAGGTTCAAGTCCTTCATGGCTCACCAGTTTTTTTCTTGCTACCAAGTAAATAACGTCGCGGGGTGGAGCAGTTGGCAGCTCGTCGGGCTCATAACCCGAAGGTCGCAGGTTCAAGTCCTGTCCCCGCAACCAATATGCGGTCATAGCTCAGTTGGTAGAGCACCACCTTGACATGGTGGGGGTCACAGGTTCGAGTCCTGTTGATCGCACCATTGATCCTTGAAAACTAAACGAGTGATAGATGAAGATCGATTCGAGTCAGAACCAAACTTTTATTGAGAGTTTGATCCTGGCTCAGGACGAACGCTGGCGGCGTGCCTAATACATGCAAGT